>NZ_JBJMAB010000013.1:0-167906 GCF_045799175.1 Streptomyces sp. VTCC 41912 | reverse complement strand
GGAAGCACTGTAAGGTGTGGAGTTGACTGGTACTAATAGGCCGAGGGCTTGTCCTCAGTTGCTCGCGTCCACTGTGTTGGTTCTGAAGCCACGAACAGACCAACGGTTGTTCTAAGTTTCATAGTGTTTCGGTGGTTATAGCGTTAGGGAAACGCCCGGTTACATTTCGAACCCGGAAGCTAAGCCTTTCAGCGCCGATGGTACTGCAGGGGGGACCCTGTGGGAGAGTAGGACGCCGCCGAACTAAATGTAAGAGAAAGCCCCGTTGGGAACTCCGGTTCCCGACGGGGCTTTCTTGCGTTCCCGAACGGGGACCCGCAGCGCGGCGAGGTCCGTGGGCCAGGTAAAGTCGGGGGCATCATCGGCATATTTTTCGCACAGGAGGCTTCCGCGTGGAGGTCCAGGAGACGCGGATCCAGACAGATCGTGTCCTCACCATCCCGAATATTCTGAGCATGGCGCGCCTGGTCGGCGTGCCAGTGTTCCTCTGGCTGATCCTCTGGCCGGAATTCGGCGGTCCGAGGGCCGATGGCTGGGCGCTGCTGGTGCTCGCGCTGAGCGGCGTCAGCGACTACCTCGACGGCAAGCTCGCCCGACGGTGGAACCAGGTCAGCAGCCTGGGCCGGATCCTCGACCCGGCCGCCGACCGGCTCTACATCCTCTCCACCCTCGTCGGTCTGACCTGGCGGGAGATCCTTCCGGTCTGGCTGACGGCGGCACTGCTCGCCCGTGAGCTGATGCTGCTGGTCGCGGTCGGGCTGCTCGGACGTCACGGGTATGGTCCGCCCCAGGTGAACTTCCTGGGCAAAGCGGCTACGTTCAACTTGATGTACGCGTTCCCGTTGCTGCTCCTCAGTGACGGAAGTGGCTGGCTTCACTCACTCGCTGCTATTTTCGGATGGGCGTTCGCCGGATGGGGTACGGCGCTGTACTGGTGGGCAGGGATCCTCTACGTGGTCCAGGTCCGCAGGATCATCAGGGCGGACGCCACGGCCGACTGAACAGGCCGAATCGGCAGATCGTGCCAAGGCCCGGCGCCCGCGTTCGGGAAACCAGCGGGCGCCCTTGACAAGTGAAGTCGGCAAGACCGTCGTCTCTTCGAGGAGGACGCTTCCGACATGAAGGCCGTTGTGATGGCCGGCGGCGAAGGAACACGCCTTCGCCCCATGACGTCCAGCATGCCCAAGCCGCTGCTCCCCGTGGCCAACAGGCCCATCATGGAGCATGTACTTCGGCTACTGAAAAGGCATGGTCTCAACGAGACCGTCGTGACCGTGCAATTCCTGGCCTCGCTCGTCCGGAACTATTTCGGCGACGGGGAAGAGCTCGGAATGGAGCTCACCTATGCCAATGAGGAAAAGCCACTCGGCACCGCCGGGAGCGTGAAGAACGCCGAAGAGGCCCTCAAGGACGACGCCTTCCTGGTCATCTCCGGTGATGCCCTCACCGACTTCGACCTCACGGATCTCATCCGCTTCCACAAGGAAAAGGGCGCCCTCGTCACCGTCTGCCTCACGCGGGTTCCGAACCCGCTGGAGTTCGGCATCACCATCGTCGACGAGGGCGGTCAGGTCGAACGCTTCCTGGAGAAGCCCACCTGGGGACAGGTCTTCTCGGACACCGTCAACACCGGTATCTACGTGATGGAGCCGGAGGTCTTCGACTACGTCGATCCCGATGTTCCGGTGGACTGGTCCGGGGACGTCTTCCCACAGCTCATGAAGGAAGGCAAGCCGATCTACGGCTATGTCGCCGAGGGCTATTGGGAGGACGTCGGCACGCACGAAAGTTATGTCAAGGCCCAGGCCGACGTGCTGGAGGGCAAGGTCGACGTCGACATCGACGGCTTCGAAATCTCACCCGGTGTGTGGGTCGCGGAAGGCGCGGACGTGCACCCGGACGCGGTGTTGCGAGGGCCCCTGTACATCGGTGACTACGCCAAGGTCGAGGCGGACGTGGAGATCCGCGAACACACCGTCGTCGGCTCGAACGTCGTCGTGAAGAGCGGCGCCTTCCTCCACCGGGCGGTGGTGCACGACAACGTCTACGTCGGTCAGCAGAGCAATCTCCGCGGCTGCGTGATCGGCAAGAACACCGACATCATGCGGGCGGCGCGGATCGAGGACGGCGCGGTCATCGGGGACGAGTGCCTCATCGGCGAGGAGTCGATCGTCCAGGGCAATGTGCGGGTCTATCCCTTCAAGACCATCGAGGCCGGTGCGTTCGTCAATACGTCGGTCATCTGGGAGTCCCGCGGCCAAGCGCACCTGTTCGGGGCGCGCGGGGTGACGGGAATCCTCAACGTCGAGATCACCCCCGAACTCGCCGTGCGGCTCGCCGGCGCGTACGCCACCACGTTGAAGAAGGGCTCCACGGTCACCACGGCCCGCGACCACTCCCGTGGCGCACGGGCCCTCAAACGCGCCGTGATCTCCGCACTGCAGGCGAGCGCCATCGACGTCCGCGACCTGGAGAACGTACCGCTGCCGGTCGCCCGCCAGCAGACCGCGCGGGGCAGTGCCGGCGGCATCATGGTGCGGACCACGCCGGGGGTGCCCGACTCCGTCGACATCATGTTCTTCGACGAGCGGGGCGCGGACCTCTCGCAAGGGGGGCAGCGCAAGCTCGACCGGGTCTACGCCCGTCAGGAGTACCGTCGGGCCTTCCCCGGGGAGATCGGCGACCTCCAGTTCCCCTCCAGCGTCTTCGACTCCTACACGGGAGCGATGCTGCGGGCGGTGGACACCACGGGCATCGCCGAGTCCGGTCTGAAGGTCGTGGTCGACGCCTCCAACGGCAGCGCCGGACTGGTGCTGCCGAGCCTTCTGGGCCGGCTCGGCGTCGACTCGTTGACCATCAACCCCGGTCTCGACGAGTCCCGGCCCACCGAGACCGTCGAGGCCCGCCGTGCCGGTCTGGTCCGGCTGGGGGAGATCGTCGCCTCGGCCCGGGCGGCGTTCGGCGTGCGCTTCGACCCGGTTGGCGAGCGGCTGTCGTTGGTGGACGAGCGCGGTCGCATCATCGAGGACGACCGCGCGCTGCTGGTGATGCTGGACCTGGTCGCCGCCGACCGACGCAGCGGACGGGTGGCGCTGCCCGTGACCACGACCCGGATCGCCGAGCAGGTGGCGGCGTACCACGGCACGCAGGTCGAGTGGACGACGACGTCGCCGGACGACCTCACGCGGGTGGGGCGGTCGGACGACACGGTGTTCGGCGGCGACGGCATGGGCGGCTTCATCATTCCGGAGTTCAGCAGCGTCTTCGACGGCGCCGCGGCGTTCGTCCGGCTGATCGGTCTGGTGGCCCGCACCCAGCTCACGCTCAGCCAGATCGACGCGCGGATCCCGCGGGCGCATGTCCAGCGGCGTGACCTGGCAACGCCGTGGGCGGTCAAGGGCCTGGTCATGCGGCACGTCGTGGAGGCGGCCGGCGACCGCGACGTGGACACCACCGACGGCGTGCGGATCGTGGAGGCCGACGGGCGCTGGGTGCTGGTGCTGCCCGACCCGGCCGAGGCGGTCACCCACCTCTGGGCGGAGGGCCCCGACGACGCCTCCGCGCAGCAGCTGCTGGACGAGTGGGCGGCCGTGGTGGACGGCGCCGGACGCTGATCCTTCCCCACCGGCGTGCCACCCGATCGGCACGCCGGTGGGGCCATTGGGAGACCATGCCGCCGACGTGCGACGATGTGCGGCATGTCGCAGCAGCGCCCCGATCGGAGCAACCCCCACCCCTCGGCCGGGCGACCCGATGCGTCCATGTCGCTGCTGACCAACGTGATGGACCACAGCCTCGACGACGGGTACGCCGAGGCCGCCGAGCGGAAGTCGGCCGAGGGTGTCAGCGGGCTGCCGCGCACGCTGCGGGCGAAGTTGGGCCTGGCGGCCGGGCTGGTGCTGGCGGCGCTGGTGGTGACCGTGGGGGCGGCGCAGGCGCGGGTCTCGGCGCCGACGCTGGCCAAGGAGCGCGAGGAGCTGATCCACCGCATCCAGAAGGGCACCGGGGAGGCCGACACCCAGCAGCAGCGGGTGGATTCGACCCGGGACACGGTCGATCGGATGCAGCGTGAGGCGCTCAAGCAGCACGGCGACGGCAAGGCCGAACTGCTGGCGCTGCTGGCCGGTTCGACGCAGGTCACCGGGCCGGGCGTGAAACTCGTCGTGGACGACGCCAAGGGGTCCGAGGCCGGCACCGGGGGGCCGCGGGAGAGCAGCGACTTCTCCGACACCGGGCGGGTGCGCGACCGAGACATGCAGCGTGTCGTCAACGGCCTGTGGCAGTCCGGTGCGGAGGCGATCTCCGTCAATGGGCAGCGGCTCACGTCACTCTCGGCGATCAGAGCCGCGGGAGACGCCATACTGGTCGACAACAAGCCGCTGGTGCCGCCGTACACGGTGCTTGCGGTGGGGGACGGGCAGCGGTTGAGCACCGCGTTCCAGGACAGCGCCGACGGTCAGTACCTGCACGTGTTGCAGGAGAACTACGGCGTGCGCACCAAGATTTCCGTGGAGAGCGAGGTCACGCTGCCGCCCGCGCCGAGTTTGACCGTACGTACCGCAAAGCCGAAGGCCGGTGCCGCGAAGGCGGACGGCGCCGACACAGGGAAGGGCACATCGTGATCGCCGTACTGGGCCTCATCGTGGGAGTCGTGGTCGGAATCGTCGTCCGACCCGTGGTGCCGACGGTGGTCGAGCCCTACTTGCCGATCGCTGTCGTCGCCGCGCTGGACGCCGTGTTCGGTGGTCTGCGGGCGATGCTGGACGGAATCTTCGACGACAAGGTCTTCGTCGTCTCCTTCCTCTCGAACGTCGTGGTCGCCGCCCTGATCGTCTTCCTCGGGGACAAGTTGGGCGTCGGCGCCCAACTCTCCACCGGCGTCGTGGTGGTGCTCGGCATCCGCATCTTCTCCAATGCTGCCGCGATCCGTCGGCACGTCTTCCGGGCGTGAGGCCGGTGGCAGCGGACGAGACCCCAGAGCCGGAGCGCACGCCGGAGGAGCGGTCGGAACCACGGTCCGGCCCGGAGCAGGACACTTCTGCGGAGCGCGCCGCCGAGCGGCAGCCGATGCCGCCCGAGCGACCCCGCCGGCCCGGATGGGCCGATGAGCGGCCCCGGGAACCCGAGCCGGAGCCGGTGAAGGAGCAGCAGCCGGAATCGGGACAGAAGCGGGCCGAAGCGGCAGTTGATGCCGACACGGACACGGCTGCGGGCGAGGAGGGCGCGGCAGTGCGGACGACCGGTCGGCAGCGGCTGCGCGCCAGTTTGTGGCCGCCGAGATTGACCCGGGCTCAACTGATCGTCGCGTTGCTCCTGTTCATTCTCGGCCTCGGCCTCGCGATTCAGGTACGTTCCACCAGTGACAGCAGTGCGCTGCGAGGTGCACGCCAAGAGGACTTGGTGCGCATTCTGGATGAACTGGACAATCGCTCCCAGCGGTTGACGGACGAGCAGCGGCGCCTGGAGGGACAGAAGACCGAGCTGGAGAACAGCTCGGACCAGGCTGAGGAGGCCCGTAAGCAGACCGTGGAGAAGGAACAGCAGCTGGGTGTGTTGGCCGGGACCGTCGCGGCGCAAGGGCCCGGCATAAACCTGACCATCGACGACCCCCACCACTCGGTGGAGGCGGACAAGCTGTTGGACACCATCCAGGAGCTGCGGGCGGCCGGGGCCGAGGCCATCCAGGTCAACGGCGTTCGCGTCGTCGCGAGCACGTACCTCTCGGACCTCCGGGGCGGCGTGCAGATCGACGGCAAGCGCGTCACGCCGCCGTACCGGTTCAAGGTCATCGGGAAGCCGGAGGACCTGGAGCCGGCGCTCAACATTCCCGGCGGAGTGGTCCAGACACTGGAAAAGGAGCAGGCCAAGGTGTCTGTGACCCGTGAGGAGAAGATCATCGTGGACGCCTTGCGAGCGGCGAAGCGGCCTGACTACGCTCGGTCGTCATCCCAGTGAGGCATCTACGTATGGTGATGGCCCGGCGAGGGCATGAGGTAGCGGGGGGTCGACGCACCGTGCGTGTGGTGTGTGGTGGAAACTGTCTTGAGGCCACGGACGTTCACAGGATGTCCGGATCGGCCGGTGTGTGCATCGAGGGTTCGTCCTGCCCCACGGGCGGGTCTGTGTCGTACAAGGGGAATCGCCCGTGAAGTTGTTTGGAAAGCTGTTCGGCAAGAGCGCCCGCCAGGAAGGCGACGGCGGCTCTGCGCGGCATCGCGCCCCGCGCCGGTCGGAGGAAGAAGGCGCGTCCGAGAGCCGTCCGCTCTTCCGTGACGAGGTCGGCGGTCCGTCCGGGGGGCACGGCGCGGGTTCTGTTGACCCCTCCGGTGCCGGCCGCATAGGTTCCCAGGAACCATCAGCCGCACACACGGGTGGAGGGTCGACCTTGCCGGTTTGTACGAGGTGCGGGCACCGGAACGCCGAGGCGAGCCGGTTCTGCTCCAACTGCGGTGCGCCCCTGCGTGCGGGTGCCCAGCCCGAGCGGGCCTCCGAGACGACCTCGACGATCTCCATCTCGGGGATCGAGGCGTACGACGCGGAGGCGACCGGGCAGAACCTCTCGCCCGCGCTCTCCCCTGAGGCCCAGGCGGCCGTCGACGCCCTTCCGCTGGGCTCGGCGCTGCTGGTCGTCCGTCGGGGCCCCAACGCCGGCAGCCGCTTCCTCCTGGACGGCGAGCTGACGACGGCGGGGCGGCACCCGCAGGGCGACATCTTCCTCGACGACGTGACGGTCTCCCGCAGCCACGTGGAGTTCCGCCGCGGTTCGGACGGCCGCTTCACGGTCACCGACGTCGGCAGCCTCAACGGCACCTACGTGAACCGCGAGCCGATCGAGTCCGTGGTCTTGGCCAACGGCGACGAGGTGCAGATCGGCAAGTACCGTCTGGTCTTCTACGCGAGCCAGCGGGGCGTCGGCATCTGACCGTCAGGGAAGGCACATGCGCCACACACCGACAGGCGGTGCCGGTTCGTCCGGCACCGCCTCCTCGGATCGCAAACCGTTGAGCATCGGCTCGGTGCTCAACGTGCTGCGCGACGAGTTCCCCGAGGTCACCATCTCCAAGATCCGGTTCCTGGAGGCCGAGGGGCTGGTCGAGCCGCAGCGCACGCCTTCCGGGTACCGCAAGTTCACCGCGGCCGACGTCGAACGGTTGGCCAGCGTGCTGCGGATGCAGCGGGACCACTACCTCCCCCTGAAGGTCATCAGGGAGCACCTCGACGCCCTGGAGCGGGGCGAGCAGGTGCAACTACCCGCTCCGGCGACGCCGCCCAGGGATCTGGTCGAGGGTGTCTCGGACCCGGACGAGGAGCGTCCGACGGCGGCCCGGATCGGCCGATCGGAACTGCTGGCCGCCACCGAGGTGGACGAGACCACGCTCGCCGGCTGGGAGTCGTACGGACTCATCGTCGCCCACGAGGACGGCGGATACGACATCGAAGCGGTCGCCGTCGCCAAACTCGTTGCGGACCTGGGGCGCTTCGGGCTCGAGCCGCGGCATCTGCGTGCCGTGAAGGCGGCCGCCGAGCGCGAGGCGGGTCTCGTCGAGCAGGTCGTTGCACCCCTTCGGCGGCACCGCAATCCACAGACCCGGGCCCACGCCGAGGCCACCGCAAGGGAGCTGGCCACGCTGTCGGTGCGGTTGCACGCGGCGCTGCTGCAGAGCGCGCTGCGCATCCGTCTGCCGTGAGCAAACGAGTGCCCGACTACCCAAACCGGCCGGGCACGGCCTAGGGTTGCTGTGTGAACGAGCTCGACGTCGTGGGTGTCCGGGTGGAGATGCCTTCCAGCCAACCGATCGTGCTGTTGCGGGAGGTGGGAGGCGACCGTTACCTGCCCATTTGGATCGGGCCGGGAGAGGCCACCGCCATCGCGTTCGCCCAGCAGGGCATGGTCCCCGCCCGGCCGCTGACGCATGACCTCTTCAAGGACGTGCTGGAAGCCGTGGGGCAGGAACTCACGCAGGTCCGGATCACGGACCTGCGCGAAGGCGTCTTCTACGCCGAACTGGTCTTCGCCAGTGGCGTCGAGGTCAGTGCCCGCCCGTCGGACGCGATAGCGCTGGCGCTGCGCACCGGAACCCCGATCTTCGGTACCGACGGTGTGTTGGACGACGCGGGGATCGCCATCCCGGACGAGCAGGAGGACGAGGTGGAGAAGTTCCGCGAGTTCCTCGACCAGATCTCGCCCGAGGACTTCGGCACCAACCAGTGATCAGCCAGGTGACCCACCGGTTTCCGGCCAAGCTGTAATCCTTTCCCCGTGACAAGTCACGAGAAACCACTCGTAGGGTGATTATCACTCGGCGTGGCGAGCGCGGCGATCGTTGACGCACCCCGAGTGACTGCATACCGTCGATATGGCAGGTCCCGTCCGGGACGTGGAGGACGGAGGGCGGCGTGGCAATCACCGGCGACGGTACGGCGGCGGAAGGGGCATTGCCGCTCCACACGGGCGCGGCGGCGAACCGCAGTCCGGTACAGGCCGCTGCGATGTCGGGGGACCGCGAGGCGGAGCACGTCGGCTACCGCGGACCGACCGCCTGCGCGGCGGCGGGCATCACCTACCGACAGCTGGACTACTGGGCGCGGACGGGGCTGGTGGAGCCCAGCATCCGGCCGGCCTACGGGTCCGGGACCCAGCGGCTCTACAGCTTCCGGGACGTCGTCGTCCTGAAGATCGTCAAGCGGCTGCTGGACACCGGGGTGTCGTTGCAGAACATCCGCACCGCCGTCCAGCACCTGCGGGCTCGGGGGCTGGACGACCTGACGCGGATGACGCTGATGAGCGACGGCGCGACGGTCTACGAGTGCACCTCGCCCGACCAGGTCGTGGATCTGCTCCAGGGCGGCCAGGGCGTCTTCGGGATCGCCGTCGGGGTGGTCTGGCGGGACGTGGAGGGCGCGCTGTCACAGCTCCACGGGGAGCGGGTGGACACCGGTGAGACGTTGATCGGGAAGAACCCGCAGGACGAGTTGGCGCGGCGGCGCAACCGGGCCGGCTGACGTCGGACCGGTGGTCCGCGGCCCGGGGTCGGGCCGATTGTCAGTGGTGTGCGGCAGCATCAGTGGTGTGAGACGTGCGCCGACGATCCTGCATCTGGACATGGATGCGTTCTACGCGGCCGCCGAGCAGGCGGCCAAGCCGAGCCTGCGGGGCAAGCCCGTGGTCGTCGGCGGGATCGGGCCGCGCGGTGTGGTGGCCACCGCTTCGTACGAGGCGAGGGTCTTCGGGGTGCGTTCGGCGATGCCGACGGCGCAGGCGCGCCGGTTGTGCCCCAACGCGGCCTATCTCAATCCCCGGTTCACGCTGTACCGCCAGGTGAGTGAATCGGTCATGGAGCTGCTGCGGGCCCTGTCGCCGCTCGTGGAGCCGTTGAGCCTGGACGAGGCGTTCGTGGACCTGGAGGCCGGCGGCGTGCCGGCGGAGACCGCCGCGGTGCGGGCCGTGGGGGAGCGGCTGCGGCGGGACATCCTGGAGGTCACCGGGCTGACCGGCTCGGTGGGGCTGGCCGGAGCCAAGATGCTCGCCAAGATCGCGTCCGAGGCGGCGAAGCCGGACGGGCTGGTGGTGATCGAGCCGGGCACCGAGCGGGAGCTGCTGGGGCCGATGCCGGTGCGGACGCTGCCCGGGGTGGGGCCGGCGACGGCGGAGACGCTGCGCCGGGCCGGGATCCACACGGTGGCCGAGACCGCGGAGGCCGGTGAGGCGGAGCTGGTGCGGCTGCTCGGCAAGGCGCACGGCAGCGGGCTGTACGCGATGGCGCTGGGCCGGGACGACCGGCCGGTGGTGGCCGAGCGGGACGCGAAGTCGGTGTCGGTGGAGGACACCTTCGAGGTCGACCTGACCGACCGGACGCGGGTGCGGACCGAGGTGCTGCGGCTGGCCGACCGGTGCGTGGCGCGGTTGCGGGCCGCTGGGCGGTCCGGGCGCACGGTGGTGATCAAGGTGCGGAACTACGACTTCTCGACGCTGACCCGGTCCGAGACGCTGCGCGGTCCGACGGACGACCCGGCGGTCGTCCGGGAGGCCGCCGTGCGGCTGCTGGAGACGGTCGACACCACGGGCGGCGTGCGGCTGCTGGGGGTGGGGGTGAGCGGACTGGCCGACTTCACGCAGGAGGACCTGTTCGCCCAGATCGCCACGGAGCGGGAGGCCGAGGAGCAGGCGGCGGTGGCGGTGGCGGGCGCGGGGCCGGACGTGGAGGCGGCGGGGGAGCCGGAGCCCGAACCTGAGCCGCCGCGGCGCTGGCACCCGGGGTTGGACGTGGTCCACGAGGAGTTCGGCGCCGGCTGGGTGCAGGGCAGTGGTGTGGGGAGGGTGACCGTGCGGTTCGAGACGCCGTGGTCCGCACCGGGGCGGGTGCGGACCTTCGTCGTCGACGATCCGGCGCTGCGGCCGGGGGAGCCGCTGCCGCTGCGGGGCGGACCGGATCAGTCGTCCGCGCCGGCGATCCGCCCGAAGTCGGTGTCGGGGGCCGACGGGGCGGGGTCCGCGTCGGGTGAGGAGATATCCAGGCGGTAGTGGTGGTAGAGCTGGAGTTCCTGCTCGGGGGAGAGGTGGCGGCCGACGCCGAAGTCCGGGGCATCCTTGATCAGCTTGCGGTCGTAAGGGATGTGCAGGCTGTCGCCGACCATCTTGCTCGGTTCCAAGGGGACGAAGGCATCCCGGCTGAACAGGCCGGTGCGGACGGCCGCCCACTCCGGTTCGCCCGTCGCGTCGTCGAGGTAGACCTCGTCGACGGTCCCTATTTTCGCGCCGTTCCGGTCGAACGCTTTGCGGCCGATGAGGCTCCGGGGATCGATATCGGTTTGCACGGTCCCTCCAATTGGTCGCAACTGCCTTGTGACAACTACGAAACGGCACATTTCATGCCTCGGCCACTCGAAGGATCGTTCCAGCAGTGCGCTGGTAGGCTGGCGAATGGCCGTCGACCCCATGCGGGAGAGTCCTTTGTCGTTCGCGACCAGGGCGCCGAAGGAGCAAATCCTCCCCGGAATCTCTCAGGCACACGTACCGCATGGACGAGGTCACTCTGGAAAGCAGGGCGGGCCACGGACAGCACCATGCCGGAACCCCTCCTCACCGACGGTGAAAGCCGGACCGCAGCCCGCGGGCCGGTGAAGCTCTCAGGTTGAGATGACAGAGGGGGAGGCCGTCCGGGCACCAGCGCCGTGGTGCCCCTCGTAGGTCGTGCTGACCAGGAGGCCCCCGCAGATGACCACCAACCGCATCTCCCTGACCGAACTGGAGCGCGACACTCCGTTCGAGCGCCGGCACATCGGGCCCGACGACGAGGCGCAGGCCAAGATGCTCGCGCAGGTCGGCTTCGGTTCGCTGGACGAGCTGACCGCCACCGCCGTCCCCGAGGTGATCAAGAGCACCGAGGCGCTCGGCCTGCCGCAGGCCCGCACCGAGGCCGAGGTCCTGGCGGAACTGCGCGCGCTCGCCGACCGCAACCAGGTCCTGTCGTCCATGATCGGACTCGGCTACTACGGCACCTTCACCCCGCCGGTGATCCTGCGCAACGTCATGGAGAACCCGGCCTGGTACACGGCCTACACGCCGTACCAGCCGGAGATCTCGCAGGGCCGCCTGGAGGCCCTGCTGAACTTCCAGACCGTGGTCGCCGACCTGACCGGACTGCCCACCTCCGGTGCGTCCCTCCTGGACGAGGGCACGGCCGCCGCCGAGGCGATGGCGCTGTCCCGCCGGGTCGGCAAGGTCAAGCAGGGCGTCTTCCTGGTCGACGCGGACTGTCTGCCGCAGACCGTCGCCGTGATCCAGACCCGCGCCGAACCGACCGGTGTGGAGGTCGTGGTCGCCGACCTCGCCGCCGGCATCCCGGACGAGATCGCCGAGCGCGGCGTCTTCGGCGTGCTCCTCCAGTACCCGGGCGCGTCCGGCGCGGTGCGCGACCACCGGGCGCTCATCGAGCGGGCGCACGAGCTGGGGGCGATCGTCACCGTCGCCGCCGACCTGCTGGCGCTGACGCTGCTCACCCCGCCCGGCGAGCTCGGCGCGGACATCGCGGTGGGCACCAGCCAGCGCTTCGGCGTCCCGATGGGCTTCGGCGGCCCGCACGCCGGCTTCATGGCCGTCCGCGAGCTGTACGCCCGCAGCCTGCCCGGTCGCCTGGTGGGCGTCTCCGTCGACGCCGACGGCAACCGCGCCTACCGCCTGGCGCTGCAGACCCGCGAGCAGCACATCCGCCGGGAGAAGGCCACCAGCAACATCTGCACCGCGCAGGTGCTGCTCGCCGTCATGGCCGGGATGTACGCCGTCTACCACGGCCCCGAGGGGCTGCGCACCATCGCCCGGCGCACCCACCGGTACGCCGCGGTCCTGGCCGCGGGGCTGAAGGCCGGTGGCGTCGAGCTCCTCCACGACGCGTACTTCGACACCCTGACCGCCCGGGTGCCGGGCCGGGCCGCCGAGGTCGTCGCCGCGGCCCGCGAGGCCGGCATCAACCTCCGCCAGGTCGACGCGGACCTCGTCGGCATCGCCTGTGACGAGACCACCGGGCGCGCCCAGCTGGCCGGTGTCTGGGGCGCGTTCGGGGTCCGGGGCGACGTCGAGGCGCTGGACGCGGCCGTCGACGACGCCCTGCCGCAGTCGCTGCTGCGCGCCGACGACTACCTCGGCCACCCGGTCTTCCACCAGCACCGCTCCGAGACCGCGATGCTGCGCTACCTGCGCACCCTCGCCGACAAGGACTACGCGCTGGACCGCGGGATGATTCCGCTCGGCTCCTGCACGATGAAGCTGAACGCCACCACCGAGATGGAGCCGGTCACCTGGCCCGAGTTCGGCCAGCTGCACCCCTTCGCGCCGGCCGAGCAGGCCGCGGGCTACCGCACGCTCATCAGTGAGCTGGAGGAGCGGCTCGCCGCGGTCACCGGCTACGACAAGGTGTCCCTCCAGCCCAACGCCGGTTCCCAGGGCGAGCTGGCGGGTCTGCTGGCCGTTCGTGCGTACCACCGGGCCAACGGGGACGCGCAGCGCACGGTCTGCCTGATCCCGTCCTCGGCGCACGGCACCAACGCCGCGAGCGCCGTGATGGCCGGCATGAAGGTCGTCGTCGTCAAGACCGGTGCGGACGGCGAGGTCGACACCGACGACCTGCACGCCAAGATCGAGAAGCACCGGGACGAACTGGCCGTCCTGATGGTCACCTACCCGTCCACGCACGGCGTGTTCGAGGAGCACATCACCCAGATCTGCGCGGCGGTGCACGAGGCCGGCGGTCAGGTCTACGTCGACGGCGCCAACCTCAACGCCCTGGTGGGCCTCGCCGAGCCGGGGAAGTTCGGCGGCGACGTCTCGCACCTGAACCTGCACAAGACGTTCTGCATCCCGCACGGTGGCGGTGGCCCCGGCGTCGGCCCGGTCGCCGTCCGCGCCCACCTGGCGCCCTACCTGCCCAACCACCCGCTGCAGCCGACCGCGGGCCCGGAGACCGGCGTCGGACCGATCTCCGCCGCCCCCTGGGGCTCGGCCGGCATCCTGCCGATCTCGTGGGCCTACGTCCGCCTGATGGGCGGCGAGGGCCTCAAGCGCGCCACCCAGGTCGCGGTGCTCAGCGCCAACTACGTGGCCAAGCGGCTGGAGCCGCACTACCCGGTGCTCTACACCGGCCCCGGCGGCCTGGTGGCCCACGAGTGCATCATCGACGTCCGGCCGCTGACCAAGGCGACCGGCGTGAGCATCGACGACGTCGCCAAGCGGCTCATCGACTACGGCTTCCACGCGCCGACGATGTCCTTCCCCGTGGCCGGCACGCTGATGATCGAGCCGACCGAGAGCGAGGACCTCGCCGAGCTGGACCGGTTCTGCGACGCGATGATCGCCATCCGCGCCGAGATCGACAAGGTCGGTTCGGGCGAGTGGGACAAGGACGACAACCCGCTGCGCAACGCCCCGCACACCGCGGCCGCGCTCGGTGGCGCGTGGTCCCACCCGTACGAGCGTGCGGAGGCCGTCTTCCCGGCCGGGGTCGTCGCCGCGGAGAAGTACTGGCCGCCGGTGCGTCGGATCGACGGCGCCTTCGGTGACCGCAACCTGGTCTGCTCGTGCCCGCCGCTGGACGAGTACGACGTCTGAGCACACCGGCCACCGGTGAGCGGTGGCAACATCAAGGGCCCTCGGCGGATGCGCCGGGGGCCCTGGTGTACGTGCCGGGTGGCTGCCGGATCAGGCGGCGGCGGTGACCCGGGTCGGAGCGATGACCTGCCCGTCCGGCAGCAGCTCACCGGTGTCCTCGAAGAGCAGGACGCCGTTGCACAGCAGGCTCCAGCCCTGCTCCGGGTGGTGCGCCACCAGGTGCGCGGCCTCCCGGTCGGTGGATTCGGCTGACGGGCATGGCGGTTGATGCTGGCACATGGAAGTCGTCTTTCGCTGCGGAGTGGTGAACGTCGTGCGGCTCGATGAGGTGGTCATGGCCGCTCCCCCGTTTCTGTCGGTCCCAGTCTTGCCCCACGGATGGGATTCCGCAGGGATTTCGCAGCAGCGGTACACACTCGATAGTGACGCGTCACCCGTGCGGGCGGTTGCTCCCAAGTGAGCCCGTGACCCCGGGGGTTGACGCGCCACCGGCGCACGGAGGCGGACGACGTGGCGCGCCCCGCGGCCGAGGAGGCCACGGGGCGCATCGGTGCAGCGCGGGCGCGCGGGCGGTGGCCCGCCCCTCAGGCGGGTTCCCGCAGCAGCGGCGCCGGGCCCAGGCGGAGGGTGAGGCGGGGCAGCAGGTCGGCGATCCGCTGCGGGAGGTGGGAGGCGATCCCGGGCGGGGCGGGGGCCAACGGCACCAGCAGGTCACCGGTGGCCGGGACCCCGTCGGCGCCGTCCGCGGCCAGGTCGTGGTGGAGCCACAGCGTCAGCATGTACAGCTCCGGCACGGACAGCAGGCGCGGCTGGTACGGCGCGGTGAGCGATTCGGCCTGCTGCAGGGCCCGTTCCGTGGCGGCCACGTAGGGGCCGTCGCAGAAGTGCGAGAACGTCCAGCCGTCGGCGGTCAGCCGGGCCTCCGCGGCGGCCACGGCCCGCTCTCCGCCGCGGACCAGGAAGCGCCAGCCGGCGAGGCGGGTGCGCGGCGGACCGGCCTGGCTGACGTCGTCCCAGACGTGCACCGGCAGCGGGTGATCGGGACTCAGCGGCCCCTGGTGGGTGCGGAGCGCGGCCGCCGGTGACTCGCGGACCGCGGTGGGCGAGCCGAGGGCGGTGAGGACGCTGCGCAGGGCGGGCGCAGGGGCGGGAGGAACGTGCAGCGGCATGGCGGGTCGCCTCTCACTTCGGAGACACGGTGGAGCGTGGCAGTGCGGACGGCGCTGTCTGCGGGCGGGTCAGAGCCTGGCTGACCGAAGCCGCGGACCGGCGGGCCGGCCGCGGTGCCGGAACACCGTGGGGAGCACCGCAATGCCGGGCGCCAAATCTCTGCCTCGTCTGCGAAGTTTATACGACATATGTTCTGGAAGTGTTTCGGCTACTCGCCTTGCGGATTTCCGGCAAGGCGGAATCCGGACCGGTGTCCCGGGTGATTTCCGCCGCTTTGTGCGGGAACCAAGAGGGGCCACCTCGTAATTCTTCGACGGAGTGGTAGGCCGGAACCCGTCGGTGTTTTTTACGAGCGAATTGCGCACGGCGCTGGCCATCGAGATATGCCGATGGAAAATGCCCCGTGCCGCTCTCCACGAGAGTAACGGTACCGGCATGCCCCTGAGGCGTTATCGATCAGATTGCCGGGGCATCATCGACCGTAGCCCGTGCCCGGGGTGCCGGGGCGGCGCCGCACAGCCCGTGGTCGCGAGCCGTTCACTCTAGGAGGGACCCGCCGATGGGGGAGAAGGTCGCCGCGGACGGGATCGAGTTGGCGGACCGGGAGCATTACCGAAGAAAGCTGCACGACTGTCTGGAGGGATTGCAGCGACTCCTGGCGGAGAAGCGCTTCGACCGACCCAAGAATCTCATGGGTCTGGAGATCGAACTCAATCTCGCGGGTGCCGACGGGCTTCCCCGCATGCTGAACTCGCAGGTCCTGGAAAGGATCGCCAGCGGTGATTTCCAGACCGAGCTGGCCCAGTGCAATCTCGAGGTCAACATCACCCCGCACCGGCTGTCCGGCCGTGTTCTGGACCAGCTCGCCGAAGAACTCCGCACCGGACTCGGCTATGCGGAGCGAAAAGCCCGCGAAGTCGCCGCCCGCATCGTCATGATCGGCATCCTGCCGACCCTGCACGCCGACGACCTCACCGTCGCCAGTCTCTCCGCCAACGACCGCTACGTCCTGCTCAACGACCAGATGCGGGCGGCCCGCGGGGAGGACTTCGCGATCGACATCCAGGGTGTCGAGCGCCTGGTCACCCGCTCTCCCTCGATCGCCCCCGAAGCCGCCTGCACCTCGGTCCAACTGCACCTCCAGGTGACGCCCGGTCGGTTCGCCGCGGTGTGGAACGCCGCCCAGGCGATCGCCGCCGTCCAGATAGCCGTCGGCGCCAACTCGCCGTTCCTCTTCGGGCGGGAGCTGTGGCGCGAGTCCAGGCCGCCGGTCTTCCAGCAGGCCACCGACACCCGCGCACCCGAGCTCCAGGCCCAGGGGGTGCGCCCGCGGACGTGGTTCGGCGAGCGGTGGGTGGACTCCGCCTACGACCTGTTCGAGGAGAACCTGCGGTTCTTCCCGCCGCTGCTCCTGCTCTGCGGGCCGCAGGAACCGCTGCGTGTCCTCGACGAGGGCGGGGTGCCCGACCTCGCCGAACTGGTGTTGCACAACGGCACGATCTACCGCTGGAACCGTCCCGTCTACGCGGTCGTCGACGGCGTCCCGCACCTGCGCGTCGAGAACCGGGTGCTGCCGGCCGGCCCCACCGTCGCCGACGTCATGGCCAACACCGCCTTCTACTACGGCCTGGTGCGCGCCCTGGCCGAGCAGCCGCGGCCCGTGTGGACCCGGCTCCCCTTCAGCGCCGCGGCCGCCAACTTCGACACCGCCTGCCGCCACGGCATCGACGCCACGCTGCGCTGGCCCCGGTCCGGTCGCGCCGGCGGCCTCGCCGAGGTCCCGGCCGTGCGCCTGGTCCAACAGGAACTGCTGCCGCTGGCGGCCGCCGGGCTGGACGCCTGGGGCGTCGAGCCCGCTGATCGAGACCACTACCTGGGCATCATCGAGGCCCGCTGTGCGCGGCGGACCAACGGGGCGTCCTGGCAGGCCGCGGCGTTCCGTCACGCGGTGCGGCAGGGACTGCCGCGGGAGGCCGCGCTGGCGGCGATGACCCGGCGCTACGGCGAGTTGATGCACACCGGGGAGCCGGTGCACACCTGGCCGGTGGCCTGGCCGGTCGGCGGGACCGTGGTGCCGGCGCAGCGGCGGACGGGCAGCGTGTCGTAGCCGCCGCGCGGCCGGTCGGGTGGCCCGTCAGCCGGTGCCGGATACCCGGTGGGCGTGCTGTGGTGGCGCGGTGTCTAACGGGGGCCGTTGCTGCCGGCCGCCATGATGGCCTTGAGGATCACCTCGTGGATCTGCGACGGGTCGCTGACCTGGTGCGCGGAGCCGCCGGTGGGGGCCACGACGCGGTTCAGCGCCGCCAGGTCGGCCTGCGGGCCGATCGCGACGGCGACCAGCGGCACCGGCCGCTTGGGGTCGGCGAGGCGCTTGAGGTCGGCGACCAGGGAGTCCAGGCCGATGCTGCCGATGTCGTCGTTGGCCCCGTCGGTGACGAGCACCACCGTGTTGAACTTCCCGCTCGTGTAGGTCGTGCGCGCCCGCTGGTAGGCGGCCAGGGTGGTGTCGTACAGGCCGGTGGCGCTCCGCGGTACGGGGGCCAGCGAGTTGAAGGCGGTGGCGAGTTCGTCGCGGTGGGTCCCGCCGTGCGCGCCGCGGTCCCCGAGCCGTTCGGTCGGTGACAGCTCGACGTAGTCCCGGTCGCCGTCCAGGTGGGTGGCGAACTTCCACAGTCCGATCTCGTCCTCGGGTGTGAACGTGGACAGCGCCTGGAGCAGGGAGCTCTTCGCCAGGTCCATGCGGGAGTGGCCGCCCTGTCCGGGGACCGCCTCGGCCATCGAGGGCGAGGCGTCCACCACGGTGGTGATCCGGGCGCTCTGCACGGTGATGGTCCACATGCCCAGCAGCGCCTGGAGGTCCTTGGCCGTCGGCAGGTCGGCGGGGGCGGCGGAGTACGGCTGGGGTGCGCGGCCGCCGGCCGTGCCGGTCAGCTTCGGGTCGGCGGTGCCGTTGTCCGGCCGGAAGCCGTGGTCGTGCAGGGTCCGCTGCCCCGGGGTGTCGTCCAGCAGGGTCATGAAGCGGTTGGCGGCGCGGCTCTGGTCGGCGGTCAGCGCGTCCTCGTCGACGAGGGTGTAGGGGTAGGTGAGGCGGGCGGTGCCGTCCGTCGGGTAGAAGAGGTCGAGCGGTGGGCCGCCGTCCGGGCTGGTGTTGTGCGCGTACGCGGCTTGTTCGGAGAGGAGCACCGCCTGGTTGCGGCGCGGATTGCCGAGTTCGGTGCCGGAGTCGTTGCGCGGGAGCGTGGCCAGCACCTGGTCGTCGCCGTCGGCGACCCGCTCGTAGAGGACCTTGGCCGCGGCGGCGGTGCGGGTGGCGGCGTCGTCGGCGCTGTCGGCCTCCTTGCGGTTGGCGGCGTTGATGCGGGCCAGCGCGAGCAGTCCGGTGGCGCTGCGGGCCGGGTCGGCGACGCCCAGGCGCAGGGTGCCGCCGCTGGTCGCGGTGCGGGTCAACGTCGTCCAGGAGTAGGTCTTGCCCGGCCAGCCGAGGGTCTTGGCGGCGCTGCGGATCGTGCCCAGGGCTATGGGGGAGGAGGCGAGGGTGCTGACGGACGTCAGTGCCGAGCCCCGTTCGTCGGTGACCCGGTCCACCCACAGGTCGGAGTCCGGCACCCACACCTGGAACTCCGCCTTGGCGGGGCGTCCGGCGAGCGAGTCGGCGACCTCGGACGAGGGCTGTGCGTTGATCTTGACGTCCAGGCACTTGCCGTCGGTGCGGATCGCGTCCTTGCGTGCCTGGTCCGCGACCGTCTCCAGGGCCGGGGCGATGTCGGGCGAGGCGACCACGGCCAGTTGCACGGCGTCGCCGCCGCACGACGCGCCGAAGGGGAGCAGTCCATTGCTCACCGCCACGACGGAGCCGGCGGCGGCCGCGACGACGACGGTGGTGGCGAGGGCGATCGTCCGGCGTCGGGCGCGCGGGCGGGGGGACCCCGTTCTCGGCGGTGCGGAGTCGTCGGGCAAGCTGTGACGTCCCATGCGGTAGCGCCTCTCCTGATGCTCGGAGTTCCGGAGCCCCGGACCTCCATCGGGATCGATGCGGACGGAAACACCCCGTGCGGAGGGCGCCCGTTCCCGGCCTGTCGCGAGCGATCTTCGTACCTGCTTTCGAGACCCTAGCGGTGCGACGGCGGTGAAGAGGCGGTATTGAGGAAGTGGAGGAACCTTTGCAGTCGGATACAAGTCCCGTGGCGGACGGGGACGTTCCGGGCGCGGGGAACGGCGCCGGACCGTTGCCGGCGGCGGTGGGGGAACCCGCCCGGAGGGTGCTGCGCAACGAGACGCTGATCGTCCTGGCGCTCTCCCTGGGCGCCAGCGCGGTCTCCGCGCTGATCAGCTTCGTCGGTTCGCTGACCCGACCCGGCGGCCTCAAGCACCAGGCGGCGACGCTCAACGCCTCGCACGCCCCCGGACGGCCCTGGCTGGACCTCGCCTGGCAGGTGTTCGGGATCGCGACCGCGCTGGTGCCGGTGGTGCTGGTGGCACACCTGTTGCTGCGTGAACGGGCCGGCGGGCTGCGCGCGATCGGCTTCGACCGGCGGCGGCCGGGCTTCGACCTGGGGGTGGGCACGGCCCTGGCGGCGCTCATCGGGGGCAGCGGCCTGCTGCTCTACCTGGGCGCGCGGGCGGCCGGCTTCAACCTGACGGTGGTGCCCGAGGCGCTGCCCGAAGTGTGGTGGAAGGTCCCGGTGCTGATCGCCTCCGCGGTGCAGAACGCCGTGCTGGAGGAGGTCATCGTCGTCGGCTACCTGCTGCGCAGACTGGGGCAGCTGGGGTGGGCCCCGTGGGCCGCGCTGGCGGCCAGCTCGGTGCTGCGCGGTTCGTACCACCTCTACCAGGGCGTCGGCGGGTTCTTCGGCAACATGGTGATGGGCGTGCTCTTCGCCCTGGTGTACCGGCGCTGGGGGCGGGTGGGCCCGCTGGTCGCCGCGCACGCCCTCATCGACGTCGTCGCGTTCCTGGGCTACGCGCTGCTCGCGGGGCGGGTGTCGTGGTTGCCCACCGGGTGAGGCGCGGCGGGCGGCGGGGGGGGGGGGGGGGGGGGGGGGGGGCCCCCCCCCCCCCCCCCCGCCCCGGCATCCAGGTCCGCGGGCGGACCTGGGCCCCGCGTCACCACGTTCCCTGGGGGACGGGCGAAGCCGGAAGGAGCGAAGCGGGAAGCGGAAACGCGCAGGCGGAAAGTCCGTTGCTCCGGTGCGACGCACCGGAGCAACGGACTTTCCGCGCGCTCAGTGGGACGGAACCCCGCCGGGCGCGCCGTGCTCAGCGGTCGAAGCGGGGCGTGATCTCCTTCCAACGCGCCCGCGAGCGGGGAAAACGCACCGAGGGGCCCCTGACTCGCCGGGTCGCGTCCGCCAGGGGAAACCCCGCGGATGCCGGCCGGGAACAACGGGAACTGCGGGAACTGCGGGAACCACGGGAACCACGGTGCCGGCACGTCACGGTCAACGACGGCGGCCCTTCCGGCAGCGCGCCGGAAGGGCCGTTTCTCCGTACGTTCCCACTGCCGTCCCTCAGCAGTCCGTCTGCGGTCCGTCCGCGGGTCTGTTCGCGGGGCCGTCCGCCGTCCGTTCGTGGTCGGTCCACGGGCCGGGCGTCCGGTCAGGCGACGAGCAGCTTCTCGCGCAGTCGCGCCAGGTCCTGCTGGTTCAGGCCCAGCCCCTGCCGAAGATAGGTGTCGAAGGTGCCGAACTCCGCCTTGACCTCGTCGAAGGCCGTGTTGAGGTACCGGATCCTGGCGTCCAGGATCGGCTTGAGACGGGCGGCCGTGGCAGGCGTCTCCTTGGCGAGGGACTCGGCGTTGTGCGCCGCCATGTAGTCGTTGGTGGCCAGGTAGTCCCGCACGACCGTGTCGCGGTCCACCCCCAGGGCCGTGAGGAGGGCGGCGCTGCCCCAGCCGGTGCGGTCCTTGCCGCCCGTGCAGTGAAAGGCCATCGGGACGGCCTCGGGGGTGTCGGCGAGCCGGAACAGCGTGCGGTAGGCGTCGAGCGCGGAGCCCTTGGAGACGTACGTCCGGTAGACGCCGGCCATCATCCGCGCGGACGCCGCGGCCGTGGCGGGCAGTACAGGATCGACGTCCCCGCCCATGACGTCGGCGGTGACGTAGTGCGCGCCCGCCGGCACCCGGTCCGGGGCCTCGGCGCGCTCGGCGGGCATGCGCAGGTCCAGATCCGTACGGATGCCCAGTCGCTGGAGCACGGCCAGGTCGGCGTTGGAGAGCCCGTGCAGGCCATTGGTGCGGTACAGCACGCCCATCTTGACCCACCGGCCGTCGGTGGTGCGGTAGCCGCCCACGTCGCGGAAGTTGGGCGCGCTCGGCAGGTGCAGCGAGCGGTCGGCGAGGGTGAGCGGGTCACCCTGGTCGGGGACGAGGCGGAACCACCGTCGGTCGACGGCGGGCAGCCCGCGCACGGTGACGCGGGCCTCGGTACCGCCGCGCGCCACGGCCCGGCCGTCGGCGTACACGGTCACCGAGGCGACGCCGGGCGCCCTCCAGGCCACGAGGAACGAGCCGTCCTCCTGCTGGGTCACCGTGGCGTCGGTGAACGGTATTCCGTGTGCGGTGAGCGGCGTCCGCGGGGCGTGCTGGCTGGTTTCGGGGGGTGGCCCGAGGGGATCGGCCGCGGCGAGCGGCGTGGCGCCCCCCACCGCCGATACGGCGGCCACGAACGAGATGGCGATGCGGCGGGCGGACAACACCGCCGCTGTGGAAGGAGAATTCATGACGAGACCATACGGTCCGAAATAGACAGGAATTAGCTAGTTTTGTGCAGCGGTCGGGCCACGCCGGGGCACCGCGTCCGGCGGGCCGACGGGCCGACGGGCAGGCGCTGCCGGCGCTCCCCATGGGCAACGGGCCGTGCGGGGCCCGGTCGACCTAAGGACGACCGGACCCCGCGCCGGAACCCCGGCCTTGGCCGACGGTGGTGGGCGCCCCGGAAGGCGCCTGCCGCACCTGCCCGTCAGCTCTCCGCGTCCATCAGACGGAACAGGTCCTCGTCACTGGCCGACGCCAGGTCCAGCGCCGCACCGGAGCCGGGATCGGCACCACCGTCCGCACCCCGTGCCCCGGCCGTCACCGCCTTCAGCCGCGCCATCGCCTCCGGCGGAACCTCCGCGCCGGCGGCGAGCAGGGCGTCTAACTCGGCGACGAGCGAGGCCACATGACGACCGGGAGCGACCGCCGGCGCTAGGCGTTCGCGCACGAGGCGGACCACGGCGTTCGGCTTGGGGTAGTCGTAGACGAGCGTGGCGGGCAGCCGCAGTTCCGCGGCCGCGATCAGGCGGTTGCGCAGTTCGACGGCGTTCACCGAGTTGACGCCCAACTCCTTGAACGTGCGGTGGCCGTCGTCGGCGGACAACTCCTGGCCGCCGAGCACGGCCGAGGTCTCGGCGAGGACCAGGGCCAGCACGAGCGCGTCCTGCTCGGCGTCGTCGAGACCGGACAGCCGGGACGCCAGGCCCGACGGCTCCGGTTCGGCCGCCGCCGCGTCGCCGGCCGAACCGGCGCCCGCCCCCTCGGCAACGCGGTCCGCCGGGCCCACGGGCACCGGCGCCAGCCAGAACCGCCGCCGCTGGAACGCGTACGTGGGAAGCGGCACACGCCGCACTCCGGGCAGCACCGCGTCCCAGTCGACCGGCACGCCGTGGAGGTGCAGCCGGGCGACCGCGGTGAGCAGGGCCTGCCGCTCCGACGCCCCGCCGCGCAGGCTCGGCAGCACGGCCGCCCCCGGCTGCGCGGCGTCCGACTCCAGGCACTCGTCGATCATCGGTGTGAGCGCCGGCTCGGCGCCCAACTCCAGGAACCCGGTGACGCGCGCCTCCCGGAGGCGGTCGATCGCGTCCCGGAACCGCACGGACTGCCGCACGTGCCGCACCCAGTGCTCCGGATCCCGCGCCTCCGCCTCGGTCAACGGCCGACCGGTGACGGTGGAGACGAGCGGAACGGCGGGCGCGGAGAACGACAGCGCCCCGACGACCTCGCGGAACGCGGCCAGCATGGGTTCCATCAGTGGCGAGTGGGGCGCGGTGCTCACCGTGAGCCGACGGGTCTTGTGGCCGGCGGCCGCCAGCCGGTCGGTGAGGGCGACGAGCGGTTCCTCGGCGCCCGAGAGCACGAGGGAGTGCGGCCCGTTGACGGCCGCGACCGCCACCGAGTCCGCCACCTCCGCGAGCCACGGCAGCACCTCGTCCTCCGTGACGCGCACCGCCACCATCGCACCCCCGGGCGGCAGGGCGCCCATCAGCCGACTCCGGGCCGCCACCAGGGTGCACGCGTCCCGCAGTCCGAGCACGCCCGCCACGTGCGCGGCGGAGATCTCGCCGACCGAGTGCCCCACCAGGTGGTCGGGGGCCACGCCCCACGACTCGAACAGCCGGTACAGGGCGACCTGGACGGCGAACAGCGCCGGCTGGGTGTAGGTCGTGTCGTCGAGGAGGGCCGCCTCGTCGGAGTCGGGGGCCGCCCACATCACCGAGGTCAGCGGCCGTTCCAGCAGCGGGTCCAGCGCGGCACAGACCTCGCGCAGGGCCCGCCCGAAGACGGGGAACGCCTCGGCGGCCGCGCGCCCCATGCCGTTGCGCTGGCTGCCCTGCCCGGAGAACACGAAGGCCAGGTCGCCCGGCGCGGCGTCGTGCGGAGTGACTCCGGAGGAGCCCTCGCCCCGCCCGAACCGGAGTGCCGCGGCGAGCAGTTGGTCCCGGTCGGCGCCGCTGACGACGGCCCGGTGCCGGTGCACGGCCCGGGTGGTGGCCAGGGCGTGGGCGACGTCCTGGGCGCGCAGCGCCGGGTCGGCGGCCACGTGTTCGGCCAGCCGCCGGGCCTGCGCGCGCAGCGCCGCCGGACTGCGGGCGGACACCACCCACGGCACGGCCGGCTCACCGGTCGGCTCCGGGGCCCCGGCCGGCGCGCCCGCCGGCACCTCACCGGTCGGCTCCTGCGCCGCGGCGGCCGGCGGTTCCTCGACGATCACATGCGCGTTGGTGCCGGTGAGCCCGAACGAGGACACGCCCGCCCGCCGCGTCGTTCCGTCCTCGCGCGGCCAGGGCCGGGCCTCCGTCAGCAGCCGCACCGCACCGGCGGACCAGTCGACCTTGGTCGAGGGCACGTCCACGTGCAGGGTCCTGGGCAGCACGCCGTGGTGCAGCGCGAGCACGGTCTTGATGACGCCGACGATGCCGGCGGCGGCCTGCGTGTGACCGACGTTCGACTTCACCGACCCCAGCCACAGCGGCCGCTCCGCCGGCCGCTCCCGGCCGTAGGTGGCCAGCAGGGCCTGGGCCTCGATGGGGTCGCCCAGCGGCGTGCCGGTGCCGTGCCCCTCCACGGCGTCCACGTCCTGCGGCAGCACTCCGGCGTCGGCCAGCGCCTCGCGGATGACGCGCTGTTGCGCGGGGCCGCTCGGCGCGGTCAGCCCGTTGGAGGCACCGTCCTGGTTCACGGCGGACCCCCGCACCAGGGCCAGGACCCGGTGGCCGTTGCGCCGGGCGTCGCTCAGCCGCTCCAGCAGGAGCAGCCCCGCGCCCTCCGACCACGCGGAACCGTTCGCGGCGTCCGCGTACGCCTTGGCGCGGGAGTCGGGGGACAGCGCCCGCAGCCGCGAGAAGTGCGCGAAGGGCGTCGGGGTCGCCATGACGGTGACGCCGCCGGCCAGCGCCAGGTCGCTCTCGCCCGACCGAAGGGACCGGCAGGCCAGGTGCAGGGCGACGAGGGACGACGAGGAGGCGGTGTCGACCGTCAGCGCGGGGCCTTCGAGCCCGTAGGTGTAGGCGATGCGCCCCGAGATCGCACTGGCGGAAGCGCCGGTGATCAGCATGCTCTCCCACGCGCGGGGCACGGCGGACGCCTGCGCGCCGTAGCCGCGGTCCATCGCGCCGGTGAACACACCGGTGCGGCTGCCCTTCAGGGACCCCGGTTCGATGCCGGCCCGCTCGAACGTCTCCCAGGCCGCCTCCAGCAGCAGCCGCTGCTGCGGGTCGGTCGCCGTTGCCTCCTGGTCGGACAGGCCGAAGAAGCCCGCGTCGAAGTCGCCCGCGTCGTGCAGGAACCCGCCTTCGCGGGCGTACGAGGTCCCGGGGCGGTCCGGGTCCTCGTCGAACAGCCGCTGAAGGTCCCAGCCCCGGTCGTCCGGGAACGGGGACATCGCATCGGTACCGCCGGCCAACAGGTCCCACAGCGCCTCGGGGGAGTCCGCCCGGCCGGGCAGCCGACAGGCCATGCCGACGATCGCCACCGGGTCGGCACCGTCGGCCGGCACGCCCCACGCGGCGGCGCGGGGCGGGTCCTCCTGCTGGACCAGTGCGCGGGCGACGGAGCGCGGATCGGGATGGTCGAAGGCCAGCGTGGCCGGCAACGGCAACCCGGTCTCCTCGCACAGCAGGCTCCGCAGCCGTACCGAGCGGAGCGAGTCGAGGCCGAGCCGCCGGAAGTCCGCGTCGGGGGCGAACGGAACCGCCGCGCCCCCCTCCCCGAGCACCCGGCCGACGCAGTCCCGCACGAGGTCCAGCGCCTCCTCGACGGTGGCCGGGGGGACGGCGCCGGGCCGGGCCGACACCGGTGGCGCCGCACCGCCGGCGAGCAACTGCGTGAGCCGCCGCCGGTCGAGCTTCCCGGCGGAGGAGCGGGGGAGCGTGCGCACCGCGACCAGTTCGACGGGGATCTTGTGCTCGGCCACCCCCAGCCCCCGCAGGAACGCCGTCACCTCGCCCAGCCCGAGGGCGCGGTCCGCCTCCTCGGTCACGACCAGGCAGGGATACTGCCCCAGCCGGTCGTCCGGCGCTGCGACCACGGCCACCGGCCCCAGGCCGGCGAGGCCCGCGAGCAGCCCCTCGACCTCCGGGGCGGCGAACTTCCGGCCCGCCGTATTGATCAACTCGGTGGTCCGGCCGTGCAGCACCACCACCCCGTCGGCGTCGACGGCAGCGAGGTCGCCGGTCCGCAGCCACCCGTCGTCGGTGAGGGCCGCACGCGTCAGCTCCGGCTCGCGGAAGTAGCCGCGGAACAGCCCGGGCCCCCGGTACTGGAGTTCACCGGTCTCGCCCGCCGCGCACACCGCGCCGTCCGCGTCGACGCTCCGCAGTTCCACGCCGTCGACCGGGCCGCCCACACTGCCGTCGGGGTCCTGCGCCCGGGTGCGGGTGCCGGTGCCGATCTCGGACATCCCCCACACCACGACCAGTTCGCAGGCGAGCGCCGCCCGCACCCGCTCGGCGAGCGCGGGCGCGACCGCGGCGCCCGCCGTCCGCACCTGGTGGGGGGCGAACCCCGCCGACCCCTCCGACGACTCCAACCGGCCCACGACGTCCCACAGTTGCGTGGGGACGGCGAAGACGACGCGCGGGTCGTGCTCCCGGGCCAGGGCGAGGAAACGGTCCGCGTCCCAGTCGGTGAGCACGACCTGGCGGCAGGCGGTGGACAGCGCCGCGTGCACGGCCTGGAGGCCGAACAGATGGGTCATCGGGCAGGCCGTGAGGACCGTGCCCGCGAAGGCGTCGGCGGCCTCGGCGGTCACGGCCGCGGTGTTCGACAGCAGGCCGTCGTGGCTGTGCAGACACAGCCTGGGCCGCGGCGAGGCCGTCCCGGACGACGGGACCAGGACGAACGGAAGATCGGGGGTGACCTCCACCGGCCGGGGCCCGCTGCCCGCCCAGGCCGCCAGCAGCCCGTCCAACGAACCGATCCCCGGCTCCGCACCGCCGGCCGCCGGCCCGCCGGCCAGCAACACCCCGCGCAGCGACGGCACGCCGTCCAACAGCGCACGGGCCGTCGCCGGACCCTCGCCCTCGGCGCCCGACAGGACGAGGAGGACGGGCTCCGCGCGGTCCAGCAGCGCGCGCACCTCGCCCACCGCGGTGCCCTGGTGCAGGGGCAGCAGCACCGCCCCGACGGCCGCGACCGCCAGGTGCAGGGTCTGCAACTCCCAGCTGTTCGGCAGCCGCACCGCCACCACGTCGCCGGGCGCGACGTGCGACTCCTGGAGGCCGCGGGCCAGCGCGTCGACGTCCGCCCGCCACTCGGCCCACGTCCACGAGCGGTCCCCGTCGACGAGGGCCACCGCATCGGGCGCGGACGCCACGGCGGACGCGAACACCTCGGGGAGCGTGCGGCCCCCCGGTGTGCCGGTGCCGTCGGACGGCGGGTCGATCACATAGTCATCGGTGTGGACGGGCACCATCACTCCCGGATGTCGAGCGCTTGCGTCGGTTGGGGGGATCCGGCAGGTGGATCGCCCGGTGCGGGCGTCAGCCCTCGTGTGCGGTGATCGCCCCGGAGGGGCACAGCGCCGCCGCGATGCGGACCTTGGCCGCCTCGTCGGGGCCGGGCGCGGCGAGCAGGGTGACGATCCCGTCCTCGTCCTGGTCGAAGACCTGTGGCGCGGACAGCACGCACTGGCCGGCGCCCACGCAGCGCTCCGAATCGATGGTGATACGCATGCCGATGTCTCTCCTGCAAGGGGATCGGGGTCCACCGGCGGCCACTGGCGCACCGGGCGGACGGGACTGGCCTTCCGCTGGCGGGACGGTGCCTACCAGCGGACGGGAAGCTGCTCCAGGCCGTAGAGCACGCCGTCGTACTTGATGCTCAAACCCTCATCGGGAACGGCGAGTTGGATGTCGGGAATGCGCTCGAAGAGCTTGCGGTAGGCGATCTCCATCTCGACCCGCACCAGGTTCTGCCCCAGGCACTGGTGGATCCCGTAGCCGAACGCCACGTGATGACGGGCGCTCCGGGAGGGGTCGAACATGTGCGGGCACTCGAAGGCGCTCGTGTCGTGGTTGGCGGCGGCGATCAACGGCACGATGCCGTCGCCCGCCTTGATGAGCTGCCCGCCGATCTCGACGTCCTCGACGGCCACCCGCAGGGACACGATGTCGGCGACCGAGTGGAAGCGCAGGGTCTCCTCCACCGCCCGGTCGTCACCGATCCACTGGGGGTTCCGCAGCAGCGTGACGACGCCCAGCGCGATGTTGTTGGCCGTGGTCTCGTGGCCGGCGATGAGCAGCAGCATCAGCACGCCCGACAGCTCGTGCGGTGCGATCGAACCGGCGGCCAGCAGCCGGCTGATGAGGTCGTCGCCGGGCCACTTCGCCTTGATGCCCACCAGCCGCTTGATGTAGCGCAGCAGCTCCTTGACGGCGGTCTCGCGCTGCGCGTCGGTCGAGGCGCGGAGCGAGACCAGGGTGCGGGTCCGGGACTCGAAGAAGTCGCGGTCGGAGGGCGGCACGCCGAGCAGTGTCGAGATCACCAGGGACGGCACGGGCAGTGCGTAGTCCGCGACGAGGTCGGCGGAGTTGCCCGCGGCCAGCATCGCGTCGAGGCGCTCCTCCACCGTGCGCTCGATCGCCGGGCGCAACCCCCGGATGCGCCGCACGGTGAATTCGGGGATGAGGGCCTTGCGGAACCGGTCGTGTTCGGGGGAGTCCAACCCCACGAACCAGCCGGGGATCTGCTCCTGCGTGGGCACGCCCACCGTCCCGACGTTGGGGAAGCCCTTGTGCGAGGGGTTGGAGCTGATCCTGGAGTCGGTCAGCACGGCGCGCACGTCCTCGTGCCGGGTGACCAGCCACGCCCGGGCGCCGTTGGGCAGGCGCGAGAGGACCAGCCCCTCGTGGTCGCGGTACCCGTCGTAGTCGGGCGGCGGGAAGGGCACGCCGGGTTTGCGGGTGGGGAAGTCCACCACCACCGGGTCCGAGTGCGTCATGAACGGAATTTCCTCTCTCCGACGGGGTCGATCAACGGACGCCGTAGAAGGCCCGGATCTTGCTGACGATGAAGTCCTGGTCGGCGGGGGACAGGTCGGTGTGCGTGGGCAGGTAGAGCCCGTCCTCGGCGAACTCGCTGGCCTTGAGCGACGGCCAGTCGGGGTCGAAGTACATGGGCTGCCGGCTCATCGGCTTGAAGAAGAGCCGGGTCTCGATGGAGTGGTCGGCCAGGAACGCCTGGAGCTCCGCCCGGCGTTCCGCCCGGAGGTCGTACATCCACAGCACGTCCCGCGGGGGCATCAGCGTGATGCCGGGGACGTCGGCCAGTCCCTCGTCGTAGTGCTTCTCGATCCTGCGGCGCACTTCGAGGATCTCGTCGAGGCGTTCGGTCTGCGCCAGGGCCACGGCGGCCTGCATGGCCGTGATGCGGTAGTTGTACGCCAACTTCTTGTGCAGGAAGCTGTGGTCCTTGGTGAAGGCCATCGCCCGCAGGTGCGCGATCTGGTCCGCGAGCTTGGGGTCGTCGGTGAGGCAGATGCCGCCCTCGCCGGCCGTGATGATCTTGTTGGCGAACAGCGAGTAACAGGCGATGTCCCCGGTCGGTCGGACGCCGTGCGCCTCGGCGCTGTCCTCCACGACCTTCAGGTTGTACTGGAACGCGATGTCCATGATCGCGTCCATGTCGCAGCGCCGCCCGTAGACGTGGACCGGCATGAGGACCTTCGTCCGCGACGTGATCTTCTCTTCGATGCGCGAGACGTCGATGTTGAGGTCGTCTCCGCAGTCGACGAACACCGGAGTGGCACCCGTGTACGTCACCGCCCACGCGGAGGCCACCATCGTGAACTCGGGGACGATCACCTCGTCGCCGGGACCGACTCCCAGGGCGCGGAGCGCCAAGGTCAGTGCGGTCGTGCCGGACGAACAGGCCACGCCGTGCGCGGTCCCGTTGTAGTCGGCGAAGGCCTGCTCGAAACGCCGGACCATCGGCCCCTGCGACGATATCCACCCGTCCTCGACCGTCGCGGTCAGGTACTCCAGCTCGCGTCCGTTCAAAGCGGGCCGGGAAACGGGATATGTGAACGACATCCGCTACCTCATCCTCTTCGTATTTCCACACGCCCGACGCGCGCGCACGGGCTTCTTCACTGGTGGGCCCCGGCGAGAACCGGCAGCCCGAGGATCAGGTCGGCGGCTGCCGCCCGACCGCCCGCCGCCCGCTGCAGAGCACCGAGCCGCTCCGCATTCCTGCGGAAGGAGGGGGTTTCCAGCACGCGGGTCAACTTGTCGACCACGTCATTGACGTCCATGTCCCGAGGCTGGTCGAGGGTCAGGCTGATGCCGAAGTCCCGGCCCCGCACCGCCTGGTCGTAGCAGTCCACCCACAACGGCCGGACCACCAGCGGCTTTCCGAAATACATGCCCTCGTTGTAACCATTGCCGCCGGCGTGCGTGAAGAACACCTTCACGTTCGGATGCGCCAGCACGTCCAGTTGGGAGGGCACCCAACTCTCGATGCGCAGATTGCCCGGCAGCGTCTCCTTCGGCGGCAACAGGTGCTGCTGCTCCGACGGCAGCTTCCACAGCACCTGATGCCGTCCGTCGAGGCGCCGGGCCACCTCCACCATGGAACTCACCTGATCCCGGGTCAGCCGGGTGATCGTCCCGAACCCCGCGTAGACCACCGAGGTCTGCGCGTCCAACCAGGTCGACAGCTCCTCGTCGTCCGGAGCCTCCGGCAGGGGCGGCACCATCGTCCCGACCAACCGCATCTGCGACGGAATGCGCACCGGATAATCCAGCTCGGCAATCGAGTTGCACAGCACCAGCTCGGCGCTTTCGATCCGCTCCATCGGGCTCATCGACGACAGCCCGTGTTCCTTCCGCCGCCGGGTGTCCTGCGCCACCACCTTGCTCATCCGCGGCGCCAGGAACAGTGCCAGCGTCCGCCACTTGAACAACTGGTTGCTGATCTGCTGCGCCAACGTCATGCGATACGGCAGTCCGGTGTGCGGGACGGGAAAGCCCCACGGCGTGTACCCCTTCCCGAACGGCGTGAAAGCCGTCAGCACGTTGCTCGGTGCGAACGGCACGCTCAACACGAAGGGAATTCCCCGCGAGATGGCCAGCTCGATGCCGAACCCGCTGATGCAGTCGATGACCATCAAAGCCGGCTGGACCTCGTCGACGATGGCCGCCAGTTTCCGGAACTTCGCATCCTGCGCCGCCGGCACGAACGAGTGCCTGATGACCGCGCGATGCGCCTTGAACCGCGACGACTGGGTGATCTCCCGGTAGACCTCGTCGCTCCACGTCACCGCGGACAGCTCGCTGACGACCTCCCCCAGCGAGCCGAATTCCACCGGGGAGCCCACCGAAATCCGCTTCACGTCCGCACGCCGCGGCTCATCGGTGGCGAACCAGAGGTCCGGCACGTTCCGCCGGGAGAGTTCCTCGGCGAGGACGAGCAGCGGGTTGGCCAGCCCACTTTCCGGAAGACTGACGAAAAGGATCGGCCGTCGGGCGGAGTCCATGGATTCCCTTTCAGCGAGGACGGACGGGGTTCGGCGAGCACGCCCCTGCGCGGATCGACTGGCCGCACCTCTCTTTGATCTCACGCCGGCCACCGGAAAATCCGTAGACCCGGGTTCGGTCCTCGGCCCAGGCCCGGACGCCACGACGCCCCTGGTCGACAGGGGCGTCGTCCGGCGCGCCCTGGGGCGCGCCCGATGGGTCGGCGGACAGAACACCTAGGCGGCGGTGCGCACGTCCTCCGCGATGACCCGTTCGATGTTCCGCTCGGCCAGCGCCGTGATGGTCACGAACGGGTTGACCCCGATGGACCCCGGGATGAGCGCGCCGTCGGTGACGTAGAGGTTGTGGTAGCCCGCGACCCGGCCGTAGTCGTCGGTGGCCTTGCCCAGGACGCAGCCGCCGAGCGGGTGGTAGCAGAAGTCGTCGGCGAAGTTCTTCAGTTGCGGCCCGAACAGGTCGTAGCGGTACATCGTCGTGTTGGCCTTGTTGATCCGGTCGAACAGCGACTTCGCGGCCGCGACCGCGGGCGCGTTCTGCTCGCGGGTCCAGCGCAGCATCGCCCGGTCGGTGGCCTTGTCGTAGACGAAGGAGCCGCGCTGGGGGTTCTTGGTGATCGCCAGGTAGAGGCTCACCCAGGTCTCCAGACCGGCCGGCATCGGCGCGATCTCCGCGAAGACCGGGGCGTCGGGGTTGTCCCAGTCGTCGATCCCCAGGGCGGGGATCGACGACTGGTGGGCACCTGTGGGATTCCACACGTGGTTGGCCCGCCCGGTCATGATGTTGCCGTTGGGACCCCAACCCTCCCCGACCTCGGCGTTGAGGTGGGGCAGCGCGCCGGTGTCCCGGGCCCGCACCAGCAGCTCGGTCGAACCGAGGCTGCCGGCGCCGAGGAACAGGTGACGGCAGGCGATCTCCTTGTGGGCGATGACCGTGCCGTTGGCGTCGCTCTGGTCCACGGACAGCACGTAACTGCCGTCCGCCTGCTGCCGGATCGCGGTGACCCGGTGCAGCGTCTCGATGGTGACCTTTCCGGTGCCGAGCGCGGCGGCCAGATAGGTCTTGTCCAGGCTCTGCTTGCCGTGGTTGTTGCCGTAGATGACCTCGCCCGCCAACGCCGACTTGGGTGCCGTACCGGCCGCCTCGCGCTGCATGTGGTCGAAGTCGTAGACGTTGGGGACGAACGTGGTGCTGAGGCCCGCCTTGCCCGCCTGCTCGCGGGAGACCCGCGCGAAGTTGTACCACTCGGTCTTCTCGAACCAGGCCGGATCGATGTGGTTGACCTTGAGCGCGGCGTTGGCGCGCGGGAAGTACCGCTCGTACATCTGCGCGGCGTCCACCTGCGGCAGCACCTCCTCGAAGTACGCGCGCTTCGGTACGACCGCCATGCCGCCGTTGACCAGTGAGCCACCGCCGACGCCCCGCCCCACGTACACCGACATCTGGTCGAAGTGCACCCGGTCCAGCACGCCCGCGTACGGTTCGATGTCCCGGTTGATCACGTCGAGCCACAGGAACGAGCCGAGCGGGGCCTCGGTGCGCGACTTGAACCAGCTGGAGCGGCGGTCGGGGGTGAGCATGCCGCAGAAGACGTTGCCGTCCTCCGCGGGCTTGTTCCACAGCTGGCCCATTTCGAGCATCAGCGTCTCGACCCCGGCCTCGCCGAGCCGCAGCGCGGACACCGCGGCGCCGTATCCGGTGCCGATCACCACGGCCGGCACGAACGAGCCGCTGTCGGCCCGCGGACTCCGCTTGTCGGCGGCCGCGGCACGCGGTGCCGCGGAGATCGTGGTCAGGCCGGTGACGGCGGCACCACTGAGGGCTGCCAGTCCGAGCAGACGACGCCGCGACAGATGCTGGTTCTGTTGGTTCTCGAACACGTTGCTGGTACCTGGCCTTCGCCGTCAGGGCTGTCCCCGCAGGGCTGGTCCGCGGGGGCCGTCCCGGGGGGACCGCGGGCCGTCCGGCAACCCGAGCCACCGCGCGCCACCATCCTGATCACGAAAGTCTGCGGGAAATGCCAGAGGTTTCAGGGCCGTTGACCGACTAGACTCCGGCGCCCTCCGGCGCCGGGCCAGTGGCCCCGCGCGCGGGCGGCCGTGCTTTATACCGGCTCGCGGTCCGAGGCGGAATGCGAGCTTCCGAACTTGCCCACCAAGGAGTGAAACCGCGGATGCCGAACCGTTTCTCCTGGTGATGCTCTCCGGGTGTTGACCAACGCCTGGTGGCGCCGCGCCGCCACCACCACAGCCCTGATCATCGCAGCCGTCCTCCCCGCCGCCTCGACGACGGCGATAGCCGATCCGGCTCCGCGCCCCGCCCCGGCCCCCGCCGCGACCGCGTTCGACGCCGCTCCGCCGAAGCTCCCCGAACCGCCGTCCGCTGCGGTGGCGCGCGCCGAGCTCGCCACGCTGCACGTCGCCGCACCGCACTCGATGAACGGCTACAGCCGCGCGAAGTTCCCGCACTGGATCAAGCAGCACGGGGAGTGCGACACCCGTGAGGTGGTCCTCGCCCGCGACGGCGAGGACGTCAAGCAGGACGAGAAGTGCCGGGCCGTCTCCGGGACGTGGTTCAGCGAGTACGACGCGAAGGTCTTCCACGTCTCCGGTCAGCTCGACATCGACCACGTCGTGCCGCTGGCCAACGCCTGGCGCTCCGGTGCCGACGAGTGGTCCACCCCCGAGCGCCGGACGTTCGCCAACGACCTGGTGCACTCCCAGCTCATCGCGGTGTCCGCCTCCTCCAACCGGCAGAAGGGCGACCAGTCACCGGACCAGTGGGCCCCGCCGCGGCACGCCTACTGGTGCACCTACGCCCGGGCCTGGACCGACGTCAAACACCTCTACCACCTGAACATCACCGAACCGGAGAAGGCCAAGCTCTCCGAGATGCTGGACACCTGCGAACAGTGACCCTCCCCGCACCCGACGCCCATACCGACCGGGTCACCGCCGGACCCGGCGGTGCGATGACGGTCCAGGTCGGCGTCATCACCGGCGATCTGACCGTCACCACCACCGACCGGGGCGACGGCACGGCCGCGGTCGTCATCCAGTACACCGGCGCCGAGGAGCACTACGACCTCGAAGGCGGCCCGGTCCGGGTGCCGCCCGGCGGCGTGGCCGCGCTGCACCGGTCGGTGCTGGCCGCGGTCCGCGCCGGCGGCGCCGCCCGGATGCCGGGGACCACCCCGGAGCCCTGACCGACACCGAGGCGAGACCCGACGGGGGCCCGGTCGACTGACCGCGCCCCCGTCTTCGCATCCGCGAAGTGCGTCGGCCTCGGGCCGCCGCGACGGACCGCTCGTCGGCGTCCGCCAGTCAGAAGGAGAGCGGCGGCGGGAGGAGTTCGAGGGCCACCAGCGGAACCTGGAACCGGTGCGGCCGGCCGTGCACCAACAGCGACAGTGCCCGGCCCACCCCGCCGAGGCGCCGGTCGCCTCCTCGCCGGGCACCGACGCGATGCCGAGCACGAGGTGGTGGACGCCGATGGCGACCCAGGCCACCCCATCGCCCACGGCGGCGACTTGAGGGCCTTCGCCTGACCCCTGCGCACCGTCCCCTCCTCGTCCCGCGCGCGGTCCTGTCGTGCTGCGGGGCGTTCCGTCCGGTCGTGAAGTGACGGACGCGCCGCTTCCGCCGAGGGGGTTGCCCGGCAGTCGGTCGACTCCAACCACCTTGTTCGGCGAGGTACTTCGACCGAACGGCGGCCGAGGAGCTGCTCGGTGCAGGTGGGTGGTGGGCCGGTGGGGAAGGGGCGGCGCGGGTCGCGTCCGAGGGTCGGGCGACCGGAGGGCGGGGCGGGATTCCGGGGCGGTGGGTTCCGGCTCACGGTCACCCGTTCACCCTGGTTCTCGCGCGGGGTTGAGGTGGCGAGCCGGGGGAAGCGGGGGCGTTGCGGGCGCCCTTCTGCGGGGCGGAAAACCGAACGGGCGTTGCACCCGGAGAGAGATTCGCAATCGGGAAGGTGCCGGCAACCGCAATCGTGCCATTAACCGACCGTAGCGTTGGTGGATCGGATCTGTGACGATGTACCGTCCCGGAACACGAGGTAGCCCTGGCAAGGCGGGAACCGGAGCCAGGGCCACTCGTTCGCATCGCACTCGATCGAGGAGGGACAGATGCCCCCTGACCGAACGCCTCACTGGCGCCCGGAGGCAGCCCAGTTGAAGCGCTACGAAGCTAACATCCCTCACAGGGGCCCGGTTGAAACCGGGGACCGGCGTGACTTCCCGGTCAACGACCCCGTGCAGGCCCGCCACGCGGCCCGGATCGGTATCCGGTGCGACGTCCAACTCGCCGCACCGCTCGCCGCGTTCCTCGCGATCGCGCACCTGGGGAACGTCCTGGTGCAGGGCGCCGACGTCCGCTGGGTGTCGGCCGCCGCGCTGGCCGCGCTGCTCGCCGCCCGCCGCCCCCGACCCCGCCACCAGCGCCGACGCGCCGGCTGACGCGGTCCGGGGCGCACCGCCCCCTGTGGTGGGCGGTGCGCGGACGAGGGGTCGGAACCCGGGCCCGTCGCGGTGCCGGAGGTCCTCTCCGGTGCCGCGGCGGGTTGCCCGGTGCGGCACCGGGGTCGTCCCGTGGTGCCCGACGGCCCGCGGGCCCCGGCCGCCTCTCCGGCCGGCAAACCGCAAATCGCCCAATTCTGCGGCGAGTTCACGGTGGCACATCCCCCCAGAAGGATTACAGCTGATGACTCCTAAGGATCCCGGACCGGTCCCCTGCGCCAGGGCCGGTTGCCGCAACGAAGTGGAGAGCGGGTCCGGTCCCGGGCGGCGCCGCAAGTACTGCAGTGAATCGTGCGGGCGGGCCGTCCGCAAGATCCGCAGTTCGCAACGGACCCCGGACACCAAGGCGCACGACGAGGACGCCCGCCTGGCCGTGGACGACATGGCCTTCCGGGTCGCCCTGCTACAGCACCAGATACGCGACGGCGACGCGCTCGCCGGGCTGCGGCAGGTCGTCGAGCTCTCCAGTGACCTGTCCTGCGTGGCCGCCGCCGTCGTGCAACAGGCCCGCGACCGCGGCCACAAGGGCCCGGCCATCGCCGAGGCCCTGCGCATCACGGTGGACAAGGTCGGCCGGGCGTACACGGCGGAGCGCATCGCCCGGAAGATGACCCAGCGCCGGGCGCGCCGCGCGGCGCTCGCCGGCACGCCGCCGCCGGCCGGCCGGGCGGAGCCGCCACCCGTCCCCGCCCGGCCGGAGCAGCCGGCCGCCCCGATCCGCTCCGACCCGTCGGGGCCGGCTCCCCGGACGGACGGGGAGCGGCGGCGGGTCGTCGTCGTCCGCGCCGTGCCGCCGCGCCGCGCGTACCCGGAGGGCGAGGGCGGCGACGGCGGGGCAAGAGCGGGCGGTGACGCCGAGGGCGGCGGCGCGGCCGGACCGGACGGCGGACCACCGGGCCAGGACTCCCGCACCGCGCTCGCCTCGGCGCTCTCCCACCTCCAGCGCGCCAGCGACAAGACGCTCCGGGCCCTCGCCGTCGAGGCGCGGGTGAGCGCCTCGTACGTCTCCCGGATCCTGTCGGGCGAACGCAGCCCCTCCTGGAAGGTGACCCGCCGGATGGTGCACGCCTGCGGCGGTGATCCGGAAACCGTCCGTCCGCTGTGGGACGCCGCCCACGGACGGCGCCTGGCCCGGGCCGGGAGCCTGCACGCGGCGCTGCGCGGGCTGTACCTGTCCGCCGCGTGCCCGGACCCCGCCGCGATCTGCCGCTCCAGCGGGCACGCCCTGACCGAGTGCGAGGTCAACGGTCTGCTGCACGGCTCCCTGGTGCCGGACTGGGAGACCGTCGGTGCGGTCGTCGGCGTGCTGCACGGCCGCCCCGACGACATCCGTCCGCTCTGGGACCACGCCCGACTCACCCAACTCTCCCGCCTCACCTGCGGGTTGGTCTCCGAGCGCCGTACGCCGCGGGCGGAGGCGTTCGGATGAGGGCGCCGGCCCCCTTCCGCGCGCCGGTCCCGGCCGGCCGCCGTCCCGTCGTCCCGCCCGCGGTCACCCTGCCGCCGGCCTTCGAGGCCCTCTACGCCCTGCACGGCGCGCGCTACCTCGGCTACGCCCTGGCCCACGTGGCGGAGCCGGCGGCGTCCCGGGTCCTGGGGGAGGCGATGGGGGAGGTCGCCATCCGGTGGGCCGACATCGTCCGTCGGCCCAACCCGGCGGCCTGTGCCTGGACCGTGGTGAGCGCCCGGATACGCGCGCGAAGCGGCGGGAGCGGACCGGATCCGGCGGACCTGACGCCGGGGCTCTTCGAGCGGGTGGGGCTGCGCCATCCCGCCCTGGAATACGACGCGTTCGTCCTGCACGACGTGCTCGGCTACTCGGTGGAGGAGACCGCGGAGGCGATGGGGGCGGAGGTCAGCCGGGTCCGCTACGCGCTGCTCGCCGGCCGCGGCCCGGGACGCCCGGAGAGGGTGGCGCGCGGGCCCGCGGGCCGCCTGCCGGCAGCGGCCCGCAATACCCCGCACGAGTGACCCGCGCTGTTCGAGTGGTCGTCGGTGCCCGGTCGCCAGGTCCCCCATGGGCTGCGGTGCGCGAGGGGAACGTGCGTGCATCGACTGCTCCCGGATCACCCGTTACGGGGGCCGGTGGGGTCCGTTCTTTAGGGCACCTGTGCCCCTCGTGCGCCTCGGAGGGCGAGCGGGTGCCGGGCGTTCCGCGTTCGCGCGGGGGCCGGTTCCGTTCGAACGCGTCCGTGGCGGCGCGGGCCGGCGCGGCGCGTGGTTGACGCCGCGGGACCGGCCCGGCCCCGGCCACGGAGCCGGCGGCCCCACCGCGCCGCGCCGGCGGGCACCAGCCGATGACCGTGGAAGGGGAACGAGGACGATGCGGATCAGGCGAGTCGGCGTGGCGGAGCGCACGACGAAGGAGAAACCCGGGCCGGTGGCCGGTGAAGTGAGCGCCAACGGCGAGGAGTTGCAGTACGTCGACCGGACGGGCAGCCGGGAACGGGCGGCGCGGCAGATCCGGCTGGTGGACATGGCCCGGCGGCTGCCGCGGCTGGTGCGCCGCTCGGTCGCCCTGGCCTGGCGGATCGACCGGTGGGCGGCGCTGGGGCTGTTGGTCTGCCAGGCCGCTTCCGGCGCGATGCAGGCGCTGGGACTGTTGGCGGTCAGCGGGACGATCACCGCCCTGCTGTCCGGCGGGGACATCTACGGCCGGCTGCTCGGGGCCTGGCCGTCGGTGGTCCTGCTGGCCGCCGCCGCCGGAGTGCGGTCGGCCCTCGGGATCGTGGTCGTGTGGCTGTCGTCCCGCCTGGGGCCGCAGATGTCCCGGGAAGCCGAACTCCGGCTGTTGCAGGCGGTCACCGAGGTCGAGCTGTCGGCCTACGACGCGCCCGGGTTCACCCACCGCAAGGAGGCGGCGGACCGCGGTGCCGAGATCGTCCAGGACCTGGTGGGGGAGGGGCAGGACCTGATCGCCTCGGTCGCCTCCCTGGCCGCCGGCGCGGCGGTGCTGACCGCGCTGCACCCGGCGCTGCTGCCGCTGTTGGCGCTGGCCAGTCTGCCCCAGGCGGTGGCGCAGGTGGGTGCGGCCCGGGTGCGCTACCTGGCGCGGCTGCGGGCCGGCGGGGACTACCGGCTGCTGTCGATCCTCCGGTGGCACGTCTGCGACCGGTACGCCGCCGACCAGGTCCGGGCCGGCACCATGGCCGACTTCCTCGTCGGGCGCTACCGGCAGATCACCGAGCGCATCAACCGCGCCGACCGGCGCGCGGCGAACACCGGGGCCCGGATGTCCGCGGTGGGCGCGGTGTGCGGCGGGTTGGCGTCCGCGGTCGTCTGGGGCACGGTGGTGTGGCTGCTGGCCACCGGCCGGATGAGCGTCGGGCACGCCGGCACCGCGGTGTTCGCGTTGCAGACGGTCGGGACGGCGCTGCGGGGCCTGGTCGCCGGCGGCGCTCGCATCATGCGCACCGGGCTCTACATGGACGACTGGTCGGAGTTCCTCGCGGAGGCCGGCGGCTTCCGGATGCGCCGCGGCACCCTCGTGCCCGCGGCCCCGCGCGAGATCCGCGTCGAGGACCTCGTCTTCCGCTACGAGGAGGCCGCCAACGACGCGCTGCGGGGCGTCTCGTTCGACGTGCGGCGCGGCGAGGTCGTCGCCCTGGTCGGCTACAACGGCAGCGGCAAGACGACACTGGCCAAGCTGCTCAGCGGGCTGTACCTGCCGACCACCGGCGCGGTCACCTGGGACGGCGTCCCCACCGACGACCTCGATCCGCACGCCATGTGGTCGCACGTCGCGCTGGTGCCCCAGGAGTACGCGCGCTGGCCGCTGAGCGCCCGCGAGAACATCACCCTGGGCCGGCCCACCGAGGGCGGCGACGCCGACGTGCACGACGCCTGCGCGCGGTCCGGCGCCGACGAGGTGGTCACCGAACTGCGATCCGGGCTCGACACGGTGCTGGCCCGCGACTGGCTCGGCGGACAGGAACTGTCCGGCGGGCAGTGGCAACGGATCGCCCTCACCCGGGCGTTCCACCGGCCGGCCGGACTGCTGGTCCTGGACGAGCCGACCTCGGCGCTCGACCCGCTCGGCGAGCACCGCATCTTCGCCGGTCTGCGCCAGATCGCGGCGACCCGCGCGGTGGTCCTCATCACCCACCGGCTGACCAACGTGGCCGTGGCCGACCGCATCCTGGTACTGGACAAGGGCCGCGTCGTCCAACAGGGCACCTTCCCCGAACTGGTCGCGCAGGACGGCCTGTTCCGTGAACTGTGGACCTACCAGCACACCCGGGAGGCGCACCAGCCCGAGCGCTAGGACCGAGCCCGAACCCCGCCGGCAACGACGGCCCTCCGCTCGCCCCGGACCGGCGCACCCGTGTGACGGTCGAGGGAGGGCCGGAGGCGCCGGCGGGGCGGGCAGGGGAAGCCGCGGCCGGACCGCACGGCGGCGCGTGTGGCACGGCCCGGCCGTCCGGCGCGGTGTGCGGCGGCTCACGGGGGTCGCCCGAATTCGCTGGACCTCCGCCCGCCAACTTGGCAGGCTCCCGTCATGGACCTGCATGCCTGGCCCCCGTACCGCCTGCGGATCACCACGCCGCGCCTCGAACTGCGGCTGCCCGATCTGGCGTCGTTGGACGAGCTCGCCGCGGTCGCTGCCGCGGGAGTGCACGACGCCGGCCGGAGCCCCTTCACGGTGCCGTGGACCGACGGCACCCCCCAGGAGCGCGGGCGGGCGACGTTCCAGCACGTGCTCGGCACCGTCGCGAACTGGCGCCCCGAGGAGTGGACGCTCAGTCTGGCCGTGCGCTGCGACGGCCGGGTGGTCGGCCGGCAGGACGTCTCCGCCACCGACTTCGCCGTGACCCGCGAGGCCGAGACGGGTTCGTGGCTCGGCCTGGCTCACCAGGGCCGCGGCATCGGCACGGAGATGCGGGCGGCCGCGTTGCACCTCGCCTTCGCCGGCCTCGGCGCGCGGGCCGTGACCTCCGCCGCGATGACCGACAACCCGGCCTCGCTCCGCGTGTCGGAGAAGCTCGGCTACGCGCCGGACGGGGTGAGCACGGCGGCCGTGCGGGGCGCCGTCCGCACGCTGCAACGGCTGCGCCTGGACCGGGCCTCCTGGGAAGCGCACCGCACGGTTCCGGTCGAGGTGCACGACCTCGACGCGTGCCGGGAGTTCTTCGGGTAGGCGGGCGCCGCCGCGTCAGGCGGTGGACGCTCCGGGGCGGTCCTGCCGTGCCGCACCGCCCGGCGGGCGGACCAGGAGCCAGGCGAGGACCAGGACGCCGGCCCCGCACGCGGTGATGATCCACCAGGCGGGGCGGGCGACGCGCAGGAAGGCCGCCGTGCCGCCGGCGGGGGCGTCCGCCGCGAGGACGGCGCCGATGGCCGCGACGCCCAGCGCGTTGCCGACCTGCCGGCTGGTGGCGGTGAGCGCCGAGGCGACGCCGACCTGTTCGCGGGGCACGCCGGAGATCTCGGTGTGCGTGATCGGGGCGTTGATCAGGCCGAAGCCGATGCCGAAGAGGGCGGAGGCGCGGCACCTCTCCCAGCCGGCCCTCTCGCAGCAGATCGGACAGTTGGAGCGCACCGTCGGCGCGCAGCTCCTCGACCGGTCCGGGCGGACCGTCCGGCCGACCGACGCCGGCGCCGTCTTCCTGCGCCACGCCCGCACCGCCCTGACGGAACTGGACGCCGCCACCCGCGCCGTGCTCGACGTCCAGGACCTCTCGCACGGCAGCCTCCGCCTCGCCCACACCCCGACGTTCGGCACGTACCTGATCGGGCCGTGGGTCCGGCGCTTCCGGGCCCGCTGGCCGGGCGCCACCCTGGACGTCCGGGAGACGACCCAGGACGCCGTCGAGACCCAACTGCTCGCCGACGAACTGGACCTGGGCCTGGCGTTCCGGGGCGACCAACTGCCCGGGATCACCGGCGAAACGCTCTTCGTCGAGCGGCTCGGGATCGTCGTCGGCACCGGCCACCCGTTGGCCGGCCGGACGGATACGGTCGGCATGCGGGACCTCCGCCCGTACGAACTCGCCCTCTTCACCGGCGGTTTCACCACCCGCGCCCAGATCGACGAGCACCTCGCCGGACACGGCATCCACCCGCCCCACGCGCTGGAGACCAACTCCCTCACCGCGCTCATCGACGTCGTCCGGCGCATCACTTTGGTCACCGTGCTGCCGGATCGCGTCACCCGGGAGCATCCGGAGCTGTGCACCGTGCCGCTCGCCCCGCGCTGCCCGCGCGCACCGCCGTCCTGCTCCGTCGCGCGGCCGCGTACGAGAGCACCGCCGGCCGGGCCTTCGGCCGCCTGGTGCGGGAGCACTGCGGCGCCCCGTAGCGATCAGGCCAACGGGGCACTGGTGCGCGGGCGCGCGAGGCGCTTCACTCCTGAGCCATGAGACGAGCGCTTCTCGCATTGTGCGCCGCTGTCCTCGGTCTGGCGCTGGGCGTGGTCCCGGCCGTGGCCGCAGCGCCGCCCGCCGAGTTCGGCAACGACTGGCACGATCCGATCACCGCGGGGCCGCCCGTGCCGGTGCCGGACACGCCCTCCTGCCGCGTCACGGTCGCCGACACCGCCTTCCGCGACTACACGCCCTACAAGGGCACCTACACGCCACCCGGGGGGCGCGGGACCGCCGACCCGTGCGGCCACCGCTGGAGCAAGGTCGTCCTGCGGCTCGAAGGGGCCGTGGCGGGGCGGCAGTTCGACCGCCTGGGCTACCTGCACATCGGCGGGGTGGAGGTCCTGCGCACCTCCACGCCGGAGCCCTCGCCCCAGGGCATCACCTGGCACGTGGAGAAGGACGTCACCCGGTACGCCTCCGTGCTGCGCACCGAGCAGCCCGTCGAGATGCTGATCGGCAACGCCGTGGACGGCACCTACACCGGCGTGATCAAGGTCAGGGTGACGCTGACCTTCTACGCGGCGCAGGGCCGGGCGAAGGCGGCCGCCACCCCCGACGAGGTCCTCACCCTCCAGGACGCCCACACCCAGGACGGCGCGTACCAGGGGAGCCTGACCACGCCGCGCAACAGCGAACGCATCGTCGCCGAGGTGTACGCCACCGGATCGGGCGGCGGTTGCGAGGAGTTCTGGTACTTGACGGTGCCGGACGCGGTGCCCTACTCGTGCCGGGCCGGGAACGGCCCGTACCGCGAGGTGCAGGTGCGGATCGACGGCCGGCCCGCCGGCATCGCGGCGCCCTTCCCGACCGTGTGGACGGGCGGCTGGTCCAACCCCTTCCTGTGGTACGTGATACCCGGCCCGCGGGCCTTCGACGTCCGGCCGTTGGAGTACGACCTCACCCCGTTCGCCGGCCTGCTGAACGACGGGCGGCCGCACCGCGTCGCCGTGTCGGTCACCGGTCTGCCCGCCGGGCAGGACGGCTGGAGCACCCCCACCAACATCCTGGTCTGGCGGGACGCCGGCGCGGCGCGGGTGACCGGCGCGCTCGTCACGGACCGGGCGGACGCGCCGGTCGACGAGACCCGGTACGAGCCGGGCACCGAGCGCCGGTTGACCGCCCGGGGCGGGCACGCGCTCACCGTCGCGGGCTACCTCGACACCTCGCACGGCCGGGTCACCACGACGGTCACCCGCCGGCTCGCCGCCGCCTCCACGCACCGCTGGACCGCCGACGAGACGACGGACGCGCTCCGGGCGCGGTGGCAGGACGCGGAGACGGTCACCGTACGCGGCCGCGGGCCGGCGACGACCCACCGCGCCGAGCGCACCTACACCATGGACGGCGCGACGACCGTGGACGCCGCGGACCGCCTGCGCACCACCATGACCATGGGCGATCACGACCACCGCGCCACCCTGCGCGGCGCCCGGCGCACCGACTGGGTGCGGCGGGACGACACCTACACCGGCGACGCCGCGTACCGCCAGAACGTTCCCCGCGAGCAGCGGCACGCCACCGGTGTCTCGCGCGAGCGCTACCGCCTGCGGGCTCCGGGGTCCTGCTACGACCATCTGTTGGCCACGGCGCAGGGGGAGTTGACCGAGGACCGGTACGCCTGCTGACCGGTGGCGGTGGGACGGGCGTGGCTCATGATGTTTGCTTGGTCGCGAAAGTGAATCCCCAAGGGGCTGACTTTCGGTCAAGTTGGGTCGCGCGTGGCCGGAGGGCCGCCATCCCCTTCCCTCCTGGCGCACGTTCCGTAATAGGTTTCCTACGCACCGCAGTCGGCGGGAGAGGCCCGCCGCCGAGATCTGTCCGTCCACGGAGGAAACGATGCCGCAGGGAACCATCGTGCTGTTCAACAAGAGCGACTGTGTGGGCATCATCGCCGACGAGCGCGGAGAACGGCTCCCGTTCTCGGGGATGGAGACCCAGACCACCGACGTCGGCAAGCAGGTCATCTTCGACGTGCACGGCGCGAAGGCCACCAACGTGATGGCCCTGCGCTGACGGACCGGTGGCCGTGGACGGCGTCGCCCCCGGGCCGTCCACGGCCACTGCCGGGCCGGCGGGAGCCGGCCCGCCCCTGAGATTGCTGACGCACATTCGGGGGCATGGGGTGCCGCCCGGCCCGTCCATCACCGGCGTCCGTCAGGCCACCGCCCCTTCGGGCCAGGCCCGCTCCAGGAGGGCGTCCACCGTCTCGTCGACGGTCTGCCGCGAGGTGTCCAGCCACAGCCCGAGGTCCCGGGGCGTCTCGGACCGCAGCAGCACGTCCAGGTCCCGCACGCTCCAGTCCGGCCCGTACGCGGTCTTGGGGCGGCCGGCCTCCCGTGCGGCGACCGCCTCCGGGTCGGGCAGCAGCGCGACGACGGCCAGCGGGCGGGTCACGATGTCGTCGGCCAGCTGGGCGAGGTGCTCGCCCAGGAGGATGTCCTGCACGATCACGGTGAACCCGGCCCGGGCGTACGCGTCGGCGCAGGTGGCCGTCAGCCGGTGCCGCAGGCGGAGTTGGGCGAGTGCCTCCGGCCCGGCGTCCGGGGTCATGCCGACCTGGCCCCGGACGATGTTCCGGCGGAAGCCGTCGCCGCGCAGGTGCACCGCTCGCGGCAGGCGCTCGGCGAGTGCCTGCGCCACGGTGGACTTGCCGGCGGCCTGGATACCGGTGATCACCACGATGCCGGGTGCCAGCCAGGGACCTCGTGGGGTGACCCGCCCGGAGGCGGTGTCGGGGACGTTGGCGGTCATGGCGCCGATCATGCCCGCCAACGTCCCTCGCCACCCCTCAATTTCGCCGCAGCGCCGTGGCCTCGGCACGCCTCCCGCCGCGTCCGGGCGTGGCGGGCGCGGGCCGGTCAGCCGGTGCGCGCCGGTTCGGCGGCGCGGGCGAGTTCGCGGCGCAGGCGCAGGAAGGGGCGCGCACGGTTGAGGGCGAGGACGGCGGTGGTGCGTCCGTCGCGTTCGTAGCGGGCGAGGAAGCTGCGGTCGTCCGGGGAGCCCTCGACGATGCGCGGCACGTCGCCGGGCGCCCGGTGGCCGGCGAACTGGATGCGGACGCCGTACTGGTCGGACCAGAAGTAGGGAAGTGCCCGGTGGGTGCGGGCGGTTCGGCCGGCGAGCAGGTTGTGCACGGCGGTGGCGGCCTGTTCGGTGGCGCTGGTCCAGTGTTCGGCGCGGGCGCCGGCCACGTGCGCGACGTCGCCGGCGGCCACGATGGTGGGGATCGGCGTGACGCAGCCGGCGTCGCAGCGCACCCCGTCGCCGAGCGGGAGGCCGGAGCCTTCGAGCCAGGCGGTGGCAGGGCGGACGCCGATGCCGGTGACGACGACGTCGGCGGGGAGCAGCCGGCCGTCGGCGAGTTCCACGGCGGTGACCCGGTCGTCGGCGCCCGCCCTGCGCAGGTTCCGGACGCCGGTGCCGGTGAGCAGTGCGACCCCGTGGTCGCCGTGCAGTCGGGCGCACAACGCGGCCATGGCGTGACCGAGTTGGGGAACGAGGGGGAGCGGTGCGGCCTCGACGACGGTGACGTGGTGGCCGAGCGCGGCGCACGACGCGGCGACCTCGGCGCCGATGAACCCGCCGCCGATGACCACGACCCGGGCCTGGCCGCCGCGGGTCAGGTCGGCGCGCAGCGCGCGGGCGTCGTCGAGGGTGCGCAGGGCGTGCGAGCCGGCCGGCGCGGGACCGGGCAGGCGGCGCGGGGCCGCGCCGGTGGCCAGCACGATGCCGTCGGTGGTGAGGGTGCGGCCGGTGGTGAGGTGGAGGGCGCGGTGCCGGGGGTCCAGGGCGGTGGCCCCGGTCCCCAGCAGCCAGTCCGCGTCGAGTGCGGCGACCTCCTCGGCGTCGGTGAGGTCGAGCCGGGTCGCCGCGGACGGGTCCTCGGCGCCGTCCGCGGCGGCCGGCGCGGTGAGGAACTCCTTGGACAGCGGCGGGCGGTCGTAGGGGCGGTGCGGTTCCGCCCCGACGAGCGTCAGGCGCCCGTCGTAGCCCTGCGCGCGCAGCGCCCGCGCGGCGTGGAGCCCGGCCAGTGACGCTCCGATGACGGTGACCGACTTCATGCGGCGGTCCCTTCCTCGGCGGTGAGGTGGACGTAGACCACGCCGTCCGCCACCGTCACGGGGTGGGTGCGGACCGGGCGACGGGCCGGCAGGCAGGTCGCCGCCCCGGTGCGGAGATCGAATGAAGCGGCGTGCAGCGGGCATTCGACCAGACGTCCCTCCAGCCAGCCGTCCGCGAGCGAGGCGTCCTGGTGGGTGCAGGTGTCGTCGATGGCGTACAGCTCTCCGTCGGCGTTGAAGACCGCGATCGGAGGTGCGGTGTCGAGGCGAACGGACTCGCCGGCGGGCAGATCAGCGAGGTGGCAGACGGGTACCACTGGGCCCCCCTGTTACTGTTCGGGACTATCGAGTTTCGTAATCCGCACGACAGAGCGTTATGCGCAACAGAATCCCGACGGGGGACCGGCGCGTCAAGCGGTCTCCGTCAAAGCCGACCCGATCGGGCCGGCTGGCTGGTGGCAGCGAGCTGGGTGGTGACACGGACCTATGACGAAAACGGCCAAGGCGGAGGCGCGGGCGGAGAAGCAGCCGGCAGGCAGGACGGGCCGCACGGCGCACCGGACGGTGGCGGGAAAACCGCCCCGGGGCGCGGCGAGCGCGGTGCAGTCGGTGGACCGGGCGGTGACCGTGCTGGAGATCCTGGCCAGACTCGGCGAGGCCGGGGTGACCGAGATCGCCGAGGAGTTGGGCGTGCACAAGTCGACCGCGTTCCGGCTGCTGGGCGTGCTGGAGAACCGCGGCCTGGTCGCCCAGGAACAGGAGCGCGGCAAGTACTACCTCGGCGCGGGGGTGTTGCGGTTGGCCGGGGCCGCGGCCGTCCGGTTGGACATCTCCCAGGAGGGCGCGGCGATCTGCCGGACGCTCGCCGACGAACTGGGGGAGACGGTCAACATCGCGGTCCTGGAGAGCGACGCCGCGGTCAACATCATGCAGGCCCGCGGCCCGGCCTCGGTCACCGCCCAGAACTGGCTCGGCCGGCGGACCCCGCTGCACGCCACCTCCAGCGGCAAGGCGCTGCTCGCGTACCAGCCGCCACCGGTCCGCGAGGCGGTACTGGCACGGAAGTTGCCCCGGCTGACCGAGCGGACGGTGACCTCCGCGGGGGAGCTGCGCGACCAGCTGGCCGAGGTGGTCGAGCGGGGCTTCGCGGTGGCCGTGGAGGAGCTGGAGCTCGGACTGCGCGCGGTCGCGGCGCCGGTGCGGGCGCACGACGGCTCGGTGATCGGCGCGATCAGCGTGTCGGTGCCCGCGTACCGGCTGGACGAGGAGCGGCTGCCGGAGGTGGTCGAACGCACCGTCGCCGCCGGCGCGGAACTCTCCCGGCGGATGGGGTACGCCCGTTGACCGGGGGCGGGCGGTGCGGGCCGGGTGTCCGCTGACCGCTCGCCGGTGGTCGTCCGCAGCGGGGTCGGGTGCGGCAACCGGCCCCGCTGCCGTGTGCGCGGGGGCGTGCGCGGCCGGCGCACGGCCCGTCGGCACGTGTCACCGGCCCGTTCCAAACCGCCAGCGCGCACCTCTTGACGCTACCGATGCGTGGTTTCCACTATGTCTCTCATCGCGCAACCAGTCGTGCAATGCGCAACACTGAGGGGTAGGGCATGCCACACGAAGTCCATGCCGTCGTCGCGGCGAAAAAGGGCGCACCCGTCGGTCCGCAGCGGATTCTGGTGCCGGATCCCGGCCCGGGCGACGTGCTCGTCGACGTCCAGAGCTGCGGCGTGTGCCACACCGACCTGCACTACCGCGAAGGCGCCGTCAACGACGACTTCCCCTTCCTGCTCGGCCACGAAGCCGCCGGCATCGTCGAGGCCGTGGGCGACGGCGTCACCGACCTCCTGCCCGGTGACTACGTGGTGCTCGCCTGGCGGGCACCCTGCGGACAGTGCCGGTCCTGCCGGCGCGGCCGCCCCTGGTACTGCTTCGACTCCCGCAACGCCACCCGACCGATGACCCTCCTCGACGGCACCCCGCTCACCCCCGCCCTCGGCATCGGCGCGTTCGCCGAGAAGACCCTGGTCGCCGCCGGACAGGCCATCAAGGTCGACCCCTCCGCGCGCCCCGAGGCGGCCGGGCTGATCGGCTGCGGGGTGATGGCCGGGTACGGCGCGGCCGTGCACACCGGCGCGGTCGGCAGCGGGGACACGGTCGCCGTCATCGGCTGCGGCGGCGTCGGCAACGCGGCCGTGGCGGGCGCCTCGATCGCAGGCGCCCGCCGCGTCATCGCCGTCGACGTCGACGAACGCAAACTGGACGGCGCCACCCGCTTCGGCGCCACCCACACCGTCAACTCCCGCCGCACGGACCCCGTCGAGGCGGTCCGGGAACTCACCGGCGGCCACGGCGCGGACGTGGTCGTCGACGCCGTCGGCCGCCCCGAGACCTTCCGGCAGGGCTTCTACATGCGCGACCTCGCCGGCACCCTCGTCCAGGTCGGCGTGCCCGAGCCCGGCATGACGGTCGAACTGCCGCTGATCGACGTCTTCTCGCGCGGCGGCGCCGTGAAGTCCTCCTGGTACGGCGACTGCCTCCCCAGCCGCGACTTCCCGGTCCTCATCGACCACTACCTCAGCGGCCGGCTCGACCTCGGCGGCTTCGTCACCGAAACCCTCGCCCTGGACGACGTCGAGGCGGCCTTCGCCAAGATGCGGGACGGCCAGGTGCTGCGCTCGGTGGTGGTCCTGTGACCAGCCCGCTGCGCAACCCCGTCGACGCCCGGGTCGTCATCATCGGCGCCGGCGTCGTCGGCTGCTCGCTCGCCGACGAACTCACCGCCCGCGGCTGGCGCCGGGTCACCGTCCTCGACCAGGGCCCGCTGCCCGCCCCCGGCGGCTCGACCTCGCACGCCCCGGGCCTGGTCTTCCAGACCTCCCCGTCCAAGACCATGACCGAGTTCGCCGCCTACACCGTCCGCAAGTTCGGCTCCCTCCACGACGACGGGCTGCCCTGCTTCGACCCGGTCGGCGGTCTGGAGATCGCCACCACCGAGGCCCGCTGGGCCGACCTGCACCGCAAGGCCGGACTCGCCGCCTCCTGGGGCGTGCGCGGCGAACTCCTCGACCCCCGGCAGTGCAGGAAGCTCTGGCCGCTGCTCGACGAGGGCAAGGTCCTCGGCGGGTTCCACACGCCCGACGACGGCCTGGCCCGCGCGGTGCCCGCCTGCCGCGCCCAGATGGCCCGCGCCGAACGCCACGGCGCCCGCTTCCTGGGCCGGCACACCGTCACCGGGATCGAGCAGGAAGCCGGGCGGGTCACCGGCGTCGTCACCGACCGCGGGGTCTTCCCCGCCGACCACGTGGTCTGCGCCGCCGGCTTCTGGGGGCCGGTGATCGGCGCCCTCGCCGGCGTCGACGTCCCGCTGCTGCCCCTGGCCCACCAGTACGCCACGACCGCACCGCTGCCCGAGCTCGCCGGCCTCGACGACCCGCACCGGACCGCCACCGGAGCGGCCCCCGCGGCCGGCCGGCCGATCCTGCGCTTCCAGGACCGAGACCTGTACTTCCGCGAACACCTCGACGCGACCGGCGGCCGCCTCGGCATCGGCTCCTACGCCCACCGGCCCCTGCCCGTCGACCCGTTCACCGTCCCCGCCTTCGACGACGCCCCGGTGATGCCGTCCTCGCTGCCGTTCACCCCGGAGGACTTCGCCCCCAGCTGGCGCGACAGCGTCGGACTGCTGCCGGCACTGGCCGCCTCCCGGGTGGCCGACGGCTTCAACGGGGTGTTCTCCTTCACCCCCGACGGGCTGCCGCTCCTCGGCGAGGCCCGCACCCTGCGCGGCTTCTGGCTCGCCGAAGCGGTCTGGGTCACCCACTCCGCCGGCGTCGCCAAGGCCGTCGCCGAGTGGCTGACCGACGGCCGGCCGACCCTCGACGTCCACGCCTGCGACCTCACCCGCTTCGAGGACGCCCAACGCTCGCCCGCCTACGTCGCGGAGCGCGGCGCCCAGAGCTTCGTCGAGGTCTACGACGTCATCCACCCCCTCCAGCCCGCGGAGCGACCCCGCCCCCTGCGCACCAGCCCCTTCTACCCGCGCCAGCAGGAACTCGGCGCGTACTTCCTGGAGGCCGGCGGCTGGGAACGCCCCCACTGGTACGAGGCCAACGCCCCGCTCGCCGAAGGACTCCACCTGCCCGAACGGGACGCCTGGTCCGCCCGCCACTGGTCGCCGATCGCCGCCGCGGAGGCCGCCGCCACCCGCGAACGGGTCGCCCTCTACGACATGACCCCGCTGCGCCGCCTGGAGGTCACCGGTCCCGGCGCGCTGGACTTCCTGCAACGCATGACGACCAACCAACTGGCCAAGAAGCCCGGCGCGGTGACCTACACCCTGCTCCTCGACGAGGCCGGCGGCATCCGCTCCGACCTGACCGTGGCCCGACTGGCGCCCGACCACTTCCAGGTCGGCGCCAACAGCCGCGCCGACCTCGACTGGCTGCACCGGCACGCACCCGCCGACGTGCAGGTCCGCGACGTCACCGCCGGCACCTGCTGCATCGGCGTGTGGGGCCCGCTCGCCCGGGACCTCGTCCAGCCGCTGACCCGCGACGACTTCTCGCACGGGGCCTTCGGCTACTTCAAGGCCCGGCGGACCCACCTCGGCCACGTCCCGGTCACCGCCCTGCGCGTCAGCTACGTCGGGGAACTCGGCTGGGAGCTCTACACCACCGCCGACCTGGGGCTGAGGCTCTGGGACACGCTCTGGGAAGCCGGCCGGGAACACGGGGCGATCGCCGCCGGCCGCAGCGCCTTCAACAGCCTCCGCCTGGAGAAGGGATACCGCGCCTGGGGCCACGACATGACCACCGAACACCACCCCTACGAAGCCGGCCTCGCCTTCGCCGTCCGCCCCGAGAAGGGCGACTTCGTCGGCCGGAGCGCCCTGACGGGCCTCAGCGAGGGGACCGCCGCCCGCCGACTGGCCTGCCTCACCCTCGACGACCCCGCCGCCAACGTCCTCGGCCACGAACCCGTCCTCGTCGACGGCTCCCCGGCCGGCTACGTCACCTCCGCCGCCTACGGCTACACCCTCGGCCGCTGCATCGCCTACGCCTGGCTGCCGGCCGCCGTCGCGGTCCCCGGCACCGCCGTCCACCTCGCGTACTTCGGGGCGAAACTCGCCGCGACCGTCGCCCAAGAGCCGCTCTTCGACCCGAAGATGACCCGCCTGCGCCGCTAGCGGCGGCCGGTCGCCCCTCCGTACCCGTCCGCACGACGAAGGAGCGCCACGCATGGCTCCCACCTACGACGTCATCGTCCTCGGCCTCGGCGGGATGGGCAGCGCCGCCGCCCACCACCTCGCCGCCCGGGGCGCCCGGGTCCTGGGCCTGGAGAAGTTCGGCCCGGTCCACCACCGCGGCTCCAGCCACGGCGGCTCCCGGATCACCCGCCAGTCGTACTTCGAGGACCCCGCCTACGTCCCGCTGCTGCTGCGCAGCTACCAGCTCTACGACAAGCTGGAGCGCGACACCGGCCGGCGGATCGCCACCCTCTGCGGCGGCGTGATGGTCGGCCGCCCCGACAGCCGCACCGTCCGCGGCAGCCTGGACTCCGCCCGGCAGTGGGACCTCCCGCACGAGCTGCTCGACGCCGCCGAGCTCCGCCGGCGCTTCCCGACCCTCACGCCCGCCCCCGACGAGGTCGCGCTCTACGAGGCGCGCGCCGGATTCGTCCGTCCCGAGAACACCGTCGCCGCCCACCTCCAGCTCGCCGTCCGGGACGGCGCCGAGCTGCACTTCGAGGAGCCGGCCACCCGTTGGGAGGAGCTGCCCGGCGGCGCCGGCGTCCGCGTCCACACCGGCGAGAACGCCTACACCGCCGGCCAGTTGGTGATCTGCCCCGGCGCCTGGGCGCCCCGGCTGCTCTCCGACCTCGGGGTGCCGGTGACCATCGAGCGGCACGTCATGTACTGGTTCGCGCCCGACGGCGGCACCGCCCCCTTCGTCCCGGCACGCCACCCCATCTACATCTGGGAGGACGCCCGGGGCGTCCAGGTCTACGGCTTCCCCGCCATCGACGGCCCCGACGGCGGCGCCAAGGTCGCCTTCTTCCGCAAGGGCACCGACTGCACCCCGGAGGGCATCGACCGGACCGTGCACGAGCACGAGGTGCGCGCCATGGCCGACCAGCTCGCCCCGCGCATCCCCGCCCTGCCCGGCCGCTTCCTGAAGGCCGCCACCTGCATGTACTCCAACACACCCGACGAGCACTTCGTGATCGCCCGCCACCCGGCGCATCCGGAGACCACCACCGTCGCCTGCGGTTTCTCCGGGCACGGCTTCAAGTTCGTGCCGGTCGTCGGCGAGATCGTCGCCGACCTCGCGCTCACCGGCAGCACCGCGCACCCCATCGACCTGTTCGCCCCGTCCCGTCGCTCCGCCCGGGAAACCCCCGGCCGGCCCGCCGCCCCGGTCGCCTGAGGAGAGCAGCCATGACGACCACGCCCGCCGCCCGACCGACGGCCGCCGCCCCGCCCGCACCCAGCCTGATCCCCACCCTCCCCGGCCGCACCTACACCGACCCGGACGTCTTCCGCCAGGAGCAGCAGGCGCTCTTCGAACGGCTGTGGTTCTGCGCCGTGCGCAGCGCCGACCTCGGCCGTCCCGGCGCCTTCCGCACCGTCCGGGTCGGCCGGGAGAGCGTTCTGATTACCCGCAACCGCACCGGTGAGCTGCGTGCCTTCCTCAACGTCTGCCGGCACCGCGGCGCCCAGCTGTGCACCGCGGAGTCCGGCGAGGTCCGCCGCAACCTCCAGTGCCCGTACCACGCCTGGACCTACGACCTCGACGGCCGCCTGGTGGCGGCCCCCAACCTCCAGCGGATGCCGGACGTCGACCGCACCGAACGCGGCCTGGTCACCGTCCCGCTGCGGGAATGGCTCGGCTATGCCTGGGTGTGCCTGGCCGACGAGCCGCCGTCCTTCGAGGACACCGTGATCGGCGCGGCCGTGGAGCGGCTGGGCGACGCCGCGGCCATCGACCGCTACCGGACCGAGACCCTGGCCCTGGGTCGCCGCATCAGCTACGACGTGCGGGCGAACTGGAAGCTGATCGTCGAGAACTTCATGGAGTGCTACCACTGCGCCACCATCCATCCCGAACTCACCGACGTCCTGCCGGAGTTCGCGGACGGCTTCGCCGCGCAGTACTACGTCGGCCACGGCGCGGAGTTCGCCGAGGAGGCGCAGGGCTTCACCGTCGACGGCAGCGCCGGCTTCGGCCGGCTGCCCGGCATCGACGACAGCCAGGACCGGCGCTACTACGCGGTGACCGTCCGCCCGCAGGTCTTCATCAACCTCGTCCCCGACCACGTGATCCTGCACCGGATGTTCCCGCTGGCCGCCGACCGCACCCTGGTCGAGTGCGACTGGCTGTACCTCCCGGAGGTGGTCGACGCCGGCGCCGACGTCGCCAAGTCCGTCGAGCTGTTCCACCGGGTCAACGTCCAGGACTTCGACGCCTGCGAACGCACCCAGCCGGCCATGGCCTCCCGCGCCTACCGCGACGGCGGGGTCCTGGTGCCCAGCGAGCACCATATCGGCGGGTTCCACGCCTGGTTGACCGCGCGGTTGGCGGACGGGGACGGCTGACCCGCCGCGCCACCGGCTGCCGCGCCGGGGCGCGGTGCGCCGCCGACGGTCGGGCCGACGCGCCTCAACCGGCCCGGCCGGCGGCCCGCCGCCACGCCGCCTCGCGCAGCAGCCGCAGCCCGTTCAACCCCACGATGACCGTCGATCCCTCGTGCCCCAACACCCCAAGGGGCAGGGGGAGTTCACCGATCAGGTCCCAGGCCGCCAGTCCCGAGATGAACACCGACGCGATCACCAGGTTCTGCACGACCAGCTTCCGCGCCGCCCGGGAGAGCCGCACCACCGCCGGCACGGTGGCCAGTTCGTCGCGCACGATCACCGCGTCCGCGGTCTCCAGCGCCAGATCCGACCCGGCCCGTCCCATCGCGACACCGGTGTGCGCGGCCGCCAGTGCCGGGGCGTCGTTGACGCCGTCGCCCACCACCAGCACCCGTCGCCCGGCCCGTTCCTGCTCCCGGACGGCGGCGACCTTGTCCTGCGGCAGCAGCCCGGCCCGGACGTCGTCGATCCCGGCCTCCTCGGCGAGCCGGGCGGCGGCCCGCGGGTTGTCGCCGGTCACCAGCATCGGCGTGCGGCCGGTCAGCGCCCGCAGTGCGCCCACGGTCGCCGCCGCTTCCGTCCGCAACCGGTCCGCGATCCCCAGCACCCCGACCGGCACACCGTCCCGCACCACCAGCACCGCGGTGTGCCCGGACTCCTCCAACTCGGCCACCGTGGCACGGACGTCGGGGTCGTCGCCGGGCAGCAGCCGGGTCGGCGCCCCGACCTCGACGAGGGCGCCGTCGACCCGGGCGCGGACGCCGGTACCGGGCGTGGCGGCGAAGTCCTCGGCCTCGGGCAGCGCGCCGTCGCGGTCGCGGGCGGCCCGCACGACCGCCCGGGCCAGCGGGTGCTCGCTCGGGTGCTCGGCGGCGGCCGCGCAGGTCAGCAGCGCGTCCGCGGAGAGCCCGGCGCCGGGCAGCGGCCGGATCGCGGTCACCCGGGGCGTGCCCTCGGTGAGCGTCCCGGTCTTGTCCAGGGCGACCGCGTCCACCTGGCCGATCCGCTCCATCACCACGGCCGACTTGACGAGCACGCCGTGCCGTCCGGCGTTGGCGATCGCGGACAGCAGCGGTGGCATGGTCGCCAGCACCACCGCACACGGCGAGGCGACGATCATGAACGTCATGGCCCGCAGCAGCGCCCCGGCCAGCTCGGCCCCCAGCAGCAGGGGAACGGCGAACACCGCCAGGGTCACGACCACCAGGCCCACCGAGTAGCGCTGTTCGACCTTCTCGATGAACAACTGGGTCGGCGCCTTGGTGTCCGACGCCTCCGCGACCATCGCCACGATCCGGGCCAGGACCGAATCCCCGGCGTCCCGTTCGACCCGGACACGCAGGGCGCCCAGGCCGTTGAGGGTGCCCGCGAAGACCTCGTCGCCGGGCTCCTTGGCCGCCGGCAGCGGCTCACCGGTGATGGTGGCCTGATCGACCTCGCTGACCCCGCTCAGCACCCGGCCGTCCGCGCCCACCCGCTCGCCGGGTCGCACCAGGACCGTGTCGCCCACCACCAGGGCGGCGGTGGGCACCGTCTCCTCGCCGCCGTCACCGGTCAGCCGGGTCGCCGTCGCGGGTGCGAGGTCGAGCAGTCCGCGCACCGAGTCCTGGGTGCGGGCCGTGGCCAGCGCCTCCAGGGCGCCCGAGGTGGCGAAGATGACGATCAGCAGCGCACCGTCCATCACCTGGCCGATCGCCGCCGCCCCGAGCGCCGCGACGATCATCAGCAGGTCGACGTCGAGCGTCCGCTCGGTGAGCGCCCGCAGTCCGGCCAGGGCCGGTTCCCAGCCGCCCGCCGCGTACGCGACCGCGTACAGCGGGCCCCAGGTCCAGGCGGGCGCGCCGGCGAGCTGGAGCGGCAGCGCCACCAGGAAGGCGAGGGTGGCCGCGGCGGCCCAGCGGGCTTCCGCCAGCGCCCACACCCGGGTGCGCCGCGGGGCGACCCGGGAAGTGGTGGTGGCCGCTGGTGGCGACGGCATGGTGGTGGTGACAGGCATGACGGAACGACCCTTCGCGGGCAGGGGCGGATGGCACCCTCACCGTACAGGAATAGATGAACAGCTCTTCATTCGTTCCCGTGCATGGGATCCTTAGGATGGCTGCCATGGGCCACGGAATTGATGACAAGAGCAGCGCCACCACCCGAGAACGCCTGGACTCCGTAGGGGCGGACGACGTCGCCGCCACCCTCCAGGCCCTCTCCACCCCCTCCCGGCTCCGCATCCTGGCCCGCCTCCAGGAGGGCCCGTGCGCGGTGGGGGACCTCGCCGCCGCCGTCGGCATGGAGCAGTCAGCCTGCTCCCACCAGCTCCGGCTGCTGCGCAACCTCGGCCTGGTCACCGGCGAACGCAACGGCCGCTCGATCGTCTACGCCCTCTACGACCACCACGTCGCGGAACTCCTCGACCAGGCCCTCTACCACGTCGAGCACCTCCGCCTCGGCCTGCGCGACGCGCCGTCGCCCAGCGCGGAGCCGCTGGCCGGATGAACGCCGCGGGCCCCGGCCGGAAGCTCCGACCGGGGCCCGTGCCGCCCGCTCACATCCGCCGGTTGTCCAACACGGCCACCGCCTGCCGGATCCGCTCGGTCTCCGCCGTGTCCACCTCGACCACCAGCAGCTCCGGCGCGTCGCCCAGCCGCGCCCGCACCGTGCCGTCCGGCCCGATCAGCGCGCTGTGCCCCACGCCGGTCGGTGCCTTGGTGGGGGCCTCAGGATCGGCGTCCTGGTCCGGTGCCGCCTGGTCCACCGCCGCCAACCAGACCGTCGCGTCCAGCGCCCGCGCCCGCACCAGCAGGTCCCACTGGTCCCGCTTGCCCGGGCCGGCGGCCCAGGACGCGGCCAGCACGGACACCGTCGCCCCGGCGTCCGCGTGCGCCCGGAAGAGCTCCGGGAACCGCAGGTCGTAGCAGGTCGCCAGGCCCACCCGGACGCCGTCCACGTCGACCGTCACCACCTGCTCGCCCGGCGCGACGGTCTCCGACTCGCGGAATCCGAAGGCGTCATAGAGGTGGATCTTGTCGTACGAGGTCTCCACGCCGGGCCCGGTGACCAGCAGGGTGTTGGCCACCCGGCCGTTCGGAGCCGGCGTGAACATCCCCACGACCACGGTCACCCCGGCCTCCCGGGCCACCGCCCGCACGCCCTCGGCCCACGGTCCGTCCAGCGGTTCGGCCAGCGGCCCCAGCGGCGCTCCGAAGCACACCATCGCCGCCTCCGGCAGCACCACCAGCCGTGCGCCCTCGGCGGCGGCCCGGCGCACCAGGTCCGCGACCTGCGCGAGGTTCTCCTTCGGCTCGGTCGAAGAGGTCATCTGGCACAGCGCGATACGCATCGGAGCCTTCTCCCGTCGTGTCCGGTCCCGCGGCCCGCGCGGGGATCGTGCGGGCCGCCCTGATCAGGACGGTACGCCGTACCGCGGCCGGACCACACCTTTCCTCCGCCGCGGACGCGGACCGGGGCCGTCGGGGCCGGTTCCGCCGGGGCCGGGGCGACGGACGGCCGCCCCGGCCCGCCCGGATCAGGCCGGTGCGCCGCCCGCGCCGGCGATCTCCTCCGGGCGCAGCAGCGCGGCGAGCCGCTCCTGGGGCAACAGCCCCCGCTCCAGGACCAGTTCGGCGACCCCGCGCCCGGTGGCCAGGGCTTCCTTGGCGATCGCGGTCGCCGCGGTGTAGCCGATGTGCGGATTGAGGGCGGTGACCAGGCCGATGGAGTTCTGCACGTTCGCCCGCAGGGCCTCGGTGTTGGCGGTGATGCCCCGGACGCAGCGTTCGGCGAGGGTGCGGCAGGCCGCCCCGAGGTGGGTGATGCTCTCCGACAGCGCGTGCAGGATGATCGGTTCGAAGGCGTTGAGTTGGAGCTGACCGGCCTCCGCGGCCATGGTGATGGTGACGTCGTTGCCGATCACCTCGAAGGCGACCTGGTTGACGACCTCCGGGATCACCGGGTTGACCTTCCCCGGCATGATGCTCGAACCGGCCTGCACCGGCGGCAGGTTGATCTCCGCGAGCCCGGCGCGCGGCCCGGAGGAGAGCAGCCGCAGGTCGTTGCAGCTCTTGGAGAGCTTGACCGCGATCCGCTTGAGGACACCGGACAGGTGGACGAACGCCCCGCAGTCCTGGGTGGCCTCCACGAGGTTGGCGGCGGTCACCAGCGGCAGTCCGGTGATCCGTGCCAGATGGCCGCGGGCCGCCTCGGCGTAGCCCTTCGGCGCGTTGAGGCCGGTCCCGATGGCGGTGGCCCCGAGGTTGATCTCGTGGATCAGGGTGACCGCCTCGGCCAGCCGGCTCTGGTCCTCCTCCAACATCACCGCGTACGCCGAGAACTCCTGGCCCAACGTCATCGGCACCGCGTCCTGGAGCTGGGTGCGGCCCATCTTCAGGACGTCCCGGAACTCCTCCGCCTTGTCGGCGAAGGCCTCGCGCAGCACCGTCATCGCGTCCAGCAGCTCGCGCACCGCGCTCACCGTCGCCACCTTGACCGCCGTCGGGTAGACGTCGTTGGTGGACTGGCTGAGGTTGACGTGCTCGTTGGGGTGCAGCCGGGCGTAGTCGCCCTTGGCGTGCCCCAGCAGCTCCAACGCCCGGTTGGCGATCACCTCGTTGGCGTTCATGTTGGTCGATGTGCCGGCGCCGCCCTGGATCACGTCGACGACGAACTGGTCGTGCAGGCGGCCGGCTTGGATCTCCCGGCAGGCGGCGACGATCGCGTCGGCCGACTCCGGGGCGAGCAGGCCCAGGCCCGCGTTGGCGCGGGCGGCGGCCTCCTTGACGGCGGCGAGCGCGTCGATCAGGTGCGGGTAGCCCGCGATCGAGGCGCCGGTGATCGGGAAGTTCTCCGTGGCGCGCAGGGTGTGCACGCCCCAGTAGGCGTCGGAGGGTATCTCGCGGTCGCCGAGCAGGTCGTGTTCGCGGCGGTGGCCGGACGTCATGACGGGAGGTTCCTTCGTGCGGTGGGATGCGGAGAGGGGTGCGGCGGGTGCCCCTGCGGTGGGGCGCCGGGGCCGGGGCGGTCGGCTACGGGCGGTCCGGCGGGGCCGCCGCCCGTGCCGGTCCGACGATGGTCGACAGCGTCGACTCGACCCGCGCGAGGTGGTGCTTCATCGCTTCGACGGCGTCGTGCTCGGACCGGTCCACGAGGGCCTCCACGATCGCCCGGTGTTCCCGGTTCGCCTGCTCGCGGCGGCCGCCGACGTCGTTGAGGAAGGCCGACTGGCGGGCCAGCGCGTCCCGGATCTCCTCGATCACCCGTCGGAAGACCGGGTTCCGGGCGGCCTCGGCGACCGCCAGGTGGAAGAGCGTGTCCATGGCGACCCAGGCGGTGGTGTCGGCCTCCCGCTCCATCCGTTCCAGCAGGTGTGCCAGGCGGTCGAGGTCCTCCGGCGTCCGGCGCAGCGCCGCGTACCCGGCGACCGGGACCTCGACGTGCCGCCGGACCTCCAGCAGGTCGCTGGCCGCGTAGTCGCCGAAGGTCGGGTCGGCGACCGCCCCGTCCGAGACGACGAAGGTGCCCTTGCCGGTGCGGGAGACGGTGAGCCCCATCGTCTGGAGCGCGCGCAGCGCCTCGCGGAGCACCGGCCGGCTGACTTCGAGGCGGCGGCACAGCTCGGCCTCGGAGGGGAGCTTGTCGCCGACGGCGTAGTCGCCCCGCTCGATGGCCCCGCGCAGATGGCTCAGCACCGCCTCCATCGCGCTCACGCGGCGCGGGACGGGGGAGAGCGGCGGGACACCGGCTGTCTGGCTGTCTGACAGGTTCACCTGGGGATCGTCGACCGACGGTGGGGGAGCTGTCAAGCGCGGGGCGCGTGGGGGCGCGGACGCCGGGTGTCGAGTGTTCTGCGCCACACCCGCTTCCCGGTCGCCGGCGTGCCGGGCGGACGTCGAGGTGCTGCCAACGGCCCTTGCTTTCCAGTGAGTTGAGGTGAAGGAGGATGTGGTGCGGGCCGCTCGGGACACCCCCTGAACGGCCGAAATCGGGTGGGGTTAGCATATGAGCACCGCCTAGCTCGATCGAGAGATAAGCCTGTGACTGTCAACGACGACTCGTTCACTAACTGGAAGAACCGCGAGGAGATCGCGGAGTCGATGATCCCGATCATCGGGAAGCTGCACCGGGAGCGGGACGTCACCGTTCTCCTCCACAGCCGCTCCTTGGTGAACAAGTCGGTGGTCAGCATCCTCAAGACGCACCGGTTCGCCCGGCAGATCGCAGGCGAGGAGCTGTCGGTCACCGAGACGCTGCCGTTCCTGGAGGCCCTCACCACGCTCGACCTCGGCCCCTCCCAGATCGACCTCGGGATGCTGGCCGCGACGTACCGGGCCGACGACCGCGGGCTCTCGATCGCGGACTTCACCGCCGAGGCCGTCGCCGGCGCCACCGGCGCCAACAAGATCGAGTGCCGCGAGGGGCGCGACGTCGTCCTCTACGGCTTCGGCCGGATCGGCCGCCTCGTGGCCCGCCTCCTCATAGAGAAGGCCGGCTCCGGCAACGGCCTGCGGCTGCGCGCCATCGTGGTCCGCGGCGGCGGCGAGCAGGACATCGTCAAGCGCGCCTCGCTGCTGCGCCGGGACTCCATCCACGGCCAGTTCCAGGGCACGATCACGGTCGACGAGGCGAACAGCACGATCGTCGCCAACGGCAACGAGATCAAGGTGATCTACGCCAACGACCCGAGCGAGGTCGACTACACGGCGTACGGGATCAAGAACGCCATCCTGATCGACAACACCGGCAAGTGGCGCGACCGCGAGGGCCTGTCGAAGCACCTCCGCCCCGGTGTCGACAAGGTGGTGCTGACCGCCCCGGGCAAGGGCGACGTGCCCAACATCGTGCACGGCGTCAACCACGACATGATCAAGCCGGACGAGCAGATCCTGTCCTGCGCCTCCTGCACCACCAACGCGATCGTCCCGCCGCTGAAGGCGATGGACGACGAGTACGGCGTCCTGCGCGGTCACGTGGAGACCGTCCACTCGTTCACCAACGACCAGAACCTGCTGGACAATTACCACAAGTCCGAGCGTCGCGGCCGTTCGGCGCCGCTCAACATGGTCATCACCGAGACCGGTGCCGCGTCCGCCGTCGCCAAGGCGCTGCCCGACCTCCAGGCGAAGATCACCGGCAGCTCGATCCGGGTGCCGGTGCCGGACGTCTCGATCGCCATCCTCAACCTCCAGCTGGCGCGCGAGACCAGCCGCGAGGAGGTCCTCGACTACCTGCGTGACGTGTCGCTGACCTCGCCGCTCAAGCGCCAGATCGACTTCACCAGCGCCCCCGACGCGGTCTCCAACGACTTCATCGGCTCGCGCCACGCGTCGATCGTCGACGCCGGCGCCACCAAGGTCGACGGGGACAACGCGATCCTCTACCTCTGGTACGACAACGAGTTCGGCTACTCCTGCCAGGTCATCCGGGTCGTCCAGTACGTCTCCGGCGTGGAGTACCCGACCTACCCGGCGCCGGTGGCCTGACCCCGGCGGTCCGCCGGGCCGTGGCCCGGCGGGGCCCGAGCGCCCGAGGGGCTGTCATCGATCCGATCGGGATCGGCGGCCGCCCCTTCGCCGTTCAGCTGTCGAGGAGCGGCGGGGGGTGGTCGAGGAGGGCGTCCGTGGGCTCCTCTGGGTCAGGCGGGACCGTGCCGACGAACCGCTCTCGAAGACGTCCGAGAAGCCGTCCGGCAGCTGGGGACGCCGAGCACGGTGCGAAACCGGCCAGCGTCCGGGCGATCGACGGCGTCGTGCCGGTCCTTCCCCCAACGGGTCGGCCGCCGGCAGTCGCCACTGCGCACCAGCCGCGGCCGGCGCCGCCGCCGGTGCCCATGGGCACCGGCGGCAACACCTGACGAAGGCCGCCCTCAAGGCCGCCCGGCCCGAAGGGAATTGAGGCGCGGCCGATCCGCACACGGTGCCGGACGGTCCCCGTCCGGGGGAATTGCCGAAAAGTGCCTCGCCAGAACTTTGCCGGACGGTGACGATGCGAACGTGAATCGTGATCATCGTCGTGCCACGCACCGTCGCCGGGTCCTCCGGACCGGTCTGGCCACCCTCAGCATGCTGTCGTTGATGTCCGCCCTGCCGGCCGCCGCGCAGTCACCCCGTACCCCCGCTCCCGCGTCGCCGTCGGCCCGTCCGCTGACCGCGGCCGAAACCCGCACCGCCGCCTACTTGGACTCCGTCCGCAAGGACCCGGCGCAACTGCGCGGCTTCTTCCGGCAGTTGCCCAAGGGCGGCGACCTGCACAACCACCTCTCCGGCGCGGTGCCGACCGAGTACCTGATCACCCTCGCCGCCGAGGACGACCTGTGCGTCGACGTGCAGACGATGACGGCCGTCCCGGGGCCGTGCGGACCGGGCAAGCGGCCGGCGGCGGACGCCCGGACCGACCGCGCCTTCCACGACGCGCTGGTGCGTGCCTGGTCGATGGAGGACTTCCCGTCGGGCACCTCGGGCCACGACCACTTCTTCGACACCTTCGGCAAGTTCGGCGAGGTGACCTGGCGCCACCGCGGCAAGCTGCTGTCGCGGGTCGCCGACGACATCGTCGGACAGAACCAGTTCTACCTGGAGACGCTGGTCACCCCCGCCTCCGAGGAGACCAAGAAGGTCGCCGACCAGGTCGGTTGGCTCGGCGACTTCGACCGCATGCACCGGGCGCTGGTCGCCGACGGCAAGCTGGACCGCCTGGTGGCCACCGCGCGCAAGGAAGCGGACGACGCCGACGCCGAGTTCCGCAAGACCTCCCGCTGCGGCACCGCCCGACCCGCGCCCGCCTGCCGGCTCACCGTGCGGTGGAACTCCCAGGTGTCCCGGGGCAGCAGCCCCGAGCGGGTGTTCGCGCAGATGGAGGTCGGACTGCGGCTGGCCGAACGGGACCCGCGCTTCACCGCCGTCAACCTCGTCCAGCCCGAGGACGGCGAGAGCGCGCTGCGCAACTACGGCCTCCAGATGAAGATGCTCGACTACCTGCACCGCACCTACCCGCGGGCCCACATCACCCTGCACGCCGGTGAGCTGTGGCCGGGCCTGGCCAAGCCGGAAGACCTGAAGTTCCACGTCAACGAGGCCGTCAACGTCGCGCACGCGGAACGCATCGGCCACGGCGTCGACCTCGTCCACGAGGACGGCTGGCAGCAGTTGGCCCGCACCATGGCCGCCCGCCAGGTCGCCGTCGAGGTCCCCTTCACCAGCAACGCCCAGATCCTCGGCGTCAAGGGCGCCGAGCACCCCTTCGCCACCTACCGGGCGTACGGCGTGCCGATCGTGCTGGCCACCGATGACCCGGGCGTCTCCCGCATCGACATCAGCCACGAGTACCAGTACGCGTCCACGACGTACCGCCTCGGCTACGGCGAGCTGAAGGACCTGGCCCGGGCCTCCCTCCAGTACTCCTTCCTCTCCGGCCGCAGCCTGTGGCAGGGCAACCCGACCCGGTCCGGCTACCACCCGGTCGCCGCCTGCCGCGGCCAGCTCCCCGGCAGCGGCACCCCCGGCGCCGCCTGCCGGCTGCTGCTCGCGTCCAGCCCCAAGGCGGCCGTCGAGTGGCGGCAGGAGGCGGCGTTCGCCGCCTTCGAGAAGAAGTTCGCCGCCCGACGCTGAGCGCGGACCGGCCCTCCCGGGCCCCGGGCCCCGTCCACGACGGAGCTCGGGGCCCGGCGCCGTCCGCTCAGCCGGCCGTTCCGGTGGGCTGCGCGCGGAAGTCCAGCAGGTAGAAGACCTTGTCCCAGCGGCGGTCGCCGAGCGCGACGAAGTCCGGGATCCGGCCGTACTCCCGGAAGCCCAACGACCGGTACATCCGCAGGGCGTGGGCGTTGTCGCCCCGGGCGTCCAGGGTGAGCACCTCGACGCCGGCCCGCCGGGCGTCGTCGACCAGCGCGCCGGTCAGCGCCCGTCCGATGCCGCGACCGTGCGCGGCGCCAGCCACCGCCAGCTTCTCCAGGTCGGCGTGCGGGCGGTGCGTCGGCCGGGTGTAGCGCAGCCAGTAGCCCAGGCCGAGCAGGGTCCGTCCGACGTACGCGGCCCGCAGCGCCCCGTCGCCGACAGTGGCCGCGGCCCACACCCGCTCGACGAGTTCGGCCACCTCCGCCCGCTCCGGGGGGTCCACCCAGCCCAGTGCCGCGCCCCCGGCGACCAGGTCGGCGAGGATCCGGTGCGCCGCCCCGACGAACCCGGCGGCGCGTTCGGGGTCGGCCAGCACCGCGCGGGCGTCGAGGAGGACGGGCTCCGAGGCGTCGTGGGGCTCGTCGGTCGTGAGGGGTCGCATGGGCGGCAGCCTAGCGCCGCATCAGACAACCTCTGCCGTGTAGTTGTGGTGCCGTGCCGGATCCTGGTCAGGGCAGTGTCGTGTCGCCGGGTGCGGTGCTCAGGTGCGTGGCGGGACGCTGGCGATCTCTCTCCTGGCACGGCGGCGGACCCCGATCGGCAGTTGCGGGGCCGACTGCTCGATCTCCTCCCACTCGGACGACGTGACGTCGACGTCTGTCTCGGTCATCTGGTCCCCGTTCGCCAACCGCAGTTCCACCTTCCGACGGAGGGCCGCGTAGCGCACAGCGGCGGCTCGGTGGCGCGAGGCGAGTTCCGGGTAGTTCCAGACGAGTTGGCCGGCACTGAGCGCGGCCGTCAGCAGGCTGGCGGCGCCGGCCACCACACGAACACCGGTGAGGCCGGAGGTCGAGAGCGAGGCGAAGAGCGTGGTGCCGACGACGGCGGACAGCATGGCTGTGGTGATGCCGCTGACGCGGTTCCAATGATCGAATCGCTCCGAGGCGATGTTGTGCGCCACATGGAGCATCTGTAAGCCCCGGCTCCAACGCTCCAGTATCTTGACGCAGTCCAGAGCGCCGCCATCTGCCACCGTCTGTACCCCCGACTCGACCACCACGCCCCCTGCGCAGGCACCATCTCGCCCGACTGTGAAGTCCCTGTCAAGTGCGCACCGTGATAGGGCACCAGGGGGGCGGTGGGGGGCCGGCGGCCGGTTAGTGGGCGGGCCGTGCGCGCACCGCCTCCTCCAGGGCCGCGGCGATCCGCCGGACGTCCTCGGCGGTGGTCCGCCAGTTGCTGAACGCGGCCCGCAGGGCGGGCAGTCCGGCATACACGGTGGGGGTCAGGAAGACCTCGCCGGCCAGTGCGTCGGCCAGCGCGGCGAGCCGGTCCGCGGTGGGGGCGTCGGCGAGGGTGAAGCAGACGACGTTCAGGCGGACCGGCGCGAGCAGCCGCAGTCCGTCGAGGGCGGCGATCGCCTCGCCCAGGGCGCGGGCGCCTTCCGCACACCGTTCCACGATCTCGCGGTGGCCCTCGCGCCCGTAGGCGCGCAGCGTGAACCAGGTGGACAGGGCTCGCAGCCGGCGGGAGTTCTCCGGGGTGAGGTGCACCAGGTCCGGGGCGTCGCCCAACGGACCCAGGTAGGCGGCGGCGTTCTGGAAGACCCGGGCCTGGAGGTCGCGGCGGCGGGTGAACTGGACCGCGCTGTCGTACGGGACGTTCAGCCACTTGTGCAGGTCGATGCAGAGCGAGTCGGCCAGGTCGAGGCCGTCGACCAGGTGGGCGTGGTCCGGGGAGAGCGCGGCGAAGGCGCCGAACGCGGCGTCCACGTGCAGCCAGCAGCCGTAGCGGTCGCGGAGCGCGGCGAGGGCGGGCAGGTCGTCGAAGTCGACGGTGTTGACGGTGCCGGCGTTGGCGACGATGACGCACGGCCCGTCCGCTTCCTGGAGGGCGCGCTCCAGGGCCGCCGGGTCCACCGCCTCCCGGTCGGGGAGGGTGGGGACGGTGACCAGCGCGGACCGGCCGAGGCCCAGCACCGACAGGGCCTTGGCCACGCTGGAGTGCGCGGCGCCGGACAGCACCCGCACCGGGCCCAGTGCCGCCACGCCGTCCTGCGCCGGCGAGACGCCCCGACGCTCCCCGAGCCATTCCCGGGCGATCGCCAGACCCACCGTGTTGGACATCGTCGCGCCGCTGACCAGCGTGCCGTCATGGGCGTCGGAGAGCCCGAAGAGCGTGCGCAGCCAGCGCACGGTCTCGTGTTCCAGGTGCTGTCCGGTGGCGTCCAGGGACGACATGGAGTTCTGGTCGACGGTGGCCGTCAGCCAGTCGCCCGCGAGGGCCGCCGGCGTCACGCCGCCGGTGACGAAGCCGAGGTAGCGCGGCCCGGCGCTCGCCGACAGCCCGGGCTGCCACCGCGCGGCGAACTCCCCGAGGGCGTCGCGCAGTCCGGTGCCGCGCTCGGGCAGCGGGGCCGGTTCCGGGGCCGGTCGGGCGGGGACGACCGGCGCCGCGGCGAGCCCGTCGAGGTGCGCGACGGCCTGCCGCCGGGTGGTGTCCAACAGGTCGGGCAGGGCGGCGAGGTCGGCGGCGAGCTGGGGGTGCACGGTGCGCTCCGTTCGTCGGTTCGAGCAGCGTTCCCGCCGACGCTAGCCGGGAGGGCCTCCCCGCCTCCTGGTCCAATGCGCGACAAGTGGACTGGAAAACGGGCCGGGTGAGCGCAGCGGCCGTGCCGGGCGGAGCGGCCGCCGGCGCGGGCCCTACGCCCGCGCCGCGACGGCCGGCCCGTCCGGGGCGCCCTGCGCGTCCCCCGTGGCGGACGCGTCCGCGGCGCGGCGCTCGTCCAGGAACCCGGCGATCAGCGCCGCGAATCCGGCCGGGTCCTCGCCCGGGGCCCCGTGCCCGGCGTCGATCTCCTGGTAGCGGCTGTCGCGGATGCCGGCGAGCAGCGCCCGCTGCTGGTCGGCGCCGATGATCTGGTCGTGGGCGCTGGCCAGCACCAGCGTCGGTGCCGTGATCCGACCGAGCACCGGGCGCAGGTCCACGGAGAGGTCCACCTCGGTCTGGCGGGCGGTCCCGGGCGCCAGCGTCGTGGCCAGTGCCTGCACCAACTCCTCGTTCGCCGCGGTGTCGGTGCGCTGCCAGTACCGCGGGCCCAGTGCGGCCAGCGGCAGCATCCGGGCGAAGTGCGCGGTGCCGTGCGCGGCGTCGGTGCGCAGCAGGTCGAGCCAGTGGGTGAACTCGGCCCGCATCCGGGTGTCGGTGTGCACCCATCCGGCGTGCAGCAGCAGTGAGCGGACCCGCTCGGGCCGGTGCGCGGCGAGGTGGGTGGCGATCGCGGCGCCCAGCGAGTGGCCGACCAGGTGGAAGCGGTCCAGCCCGGCGTGGTCGGCGGCGGCCAGCACCTCGTCGGCGAGGTCGGCCAGGGTGAGCGGTCCGCCGTGGTCGGTGGTGCCGCCGGAACCCGAGTAGTCCGGCGCGACCACCGTGAAGCGGTCGGCGACGGCGTCGGTCAGCGGCAGCCACTGTTCGCGGGTGGCGCCGGTGCCGTGCACCAGCACCACTCCGGGGCCGGTCCCGGTGCGGTCGTACTCGACGGCGGCCGGGCCGGCGCTGAGGGGGACGTGGACGACGGGCATGGAAGTCTCCTTGCTGGGTGGGAACGTGGCGGGAAGGGGCGCACGGCCGTGCGCCGGCCGGCCGGGTCGGCGGGCGGGCGTTTTCAGGCGGTGGCGCGGGCGGCCGGCACCATCCGGGCCAGGGCGGCGCGCAGTGCGGCGTTGAACTCGGCGGGCCGCTCCTGCTGCGGCATGTGGCCCGCGCCGGCGATCATGCTGAGCCCTGCGCCGGGCGTGAGCGCGGCGCAGCTCCGGGGCACCTCCAGCGGGATCTCGGTGTCCAACGCGCCGTGCAGGTAGTGGATCGGCACCCGGAGCGCGGGCAGGACCGGCCGCGGGTCGTAGGCGGCGGCCGCGGCGAAGTGCTCGTCGATGTGGACCCCGGAGTCCAGGATCTGCCGGACCGTCCAGTCGACCAGCGCGGGCGAGGTGCCCGGTGCGTACCACTGCGGTACCCACGCGGCCAGGGTGCCGGCCCGGTCGCGGCGCAGGCCGTCGGTCAGTTCGGCCAGCGGCATCCCGCTGGACGGCCAGTACGCCGGTCCGTCCACCGCGATCACCCCACTGGTCAACTCCGGTCGCCTGACGCCCAGTTCGGTGGCGAAGGTCGCGCCGATCGACGAGCCGACGACCACCGGCCGGTCCAGCCGCAGCGCGCCGATCAGCGCCACCAGGTCGCTGACGACCCCGGCGGTGGTGTTGCCCCGGAGGGGTCGGGCCGACCGCCCGCAGCCCCGCCAGTCGACGGTGACCACCCGGTGGTCCCGGGTGAGGTCGGCCAGCTGCGCGCCCCAGGTCCGGGCGCTGGTGCCCCAGCCGTGCAGGAGCAGCAGCGCGGGGCCGGTGCCCTCGTCCTCGTAGTAGAGGGTGGTGTCGTTGACGTCCAGCTGGGGCACGGCGGCTCCTCCTCGCTTCGTCGGGCCCCTGCGGGCCTGCGGTTCGTGGTGCCCTCAGCCAACCGCGATCACGTCCGCCGACCAATGGGTGATCCGCGCTTACACTGATCGCGAACGGTGATCAATGAGGGTCACGGCGAACGGGGGACCATGGAGATCCGACAGCTGCGCTACTTCCTCACCGTGGCGGAGGAACTGCACTTCGGCCGGGCCGCCGAACGGCTGCACATCGTGCAGTCCGCGGTGAGCCAGCAGCTCCGCCGGCTCGAACGCGAGCTGGGCACCGAACTGTTCACCCGCACCACCCGCACGGTCCGCCTCACCGAGGCCGGCGACCGGCTCCTGCCGTACGCCAGGGAGATGCTCGCCCTCCAGGCCCGCGCCCGCGAAGCGGTCGACGCACTGCGCGCCGAGCAGGCGGCGCGGGTGCGGCTCGGCACCAGCTCCGGACTGGGTGAGCGGCTGGACACCCTGCTGGCCGCGTTCGCCCGGTCCGCCGGCCACGCCCCGCTGGAACTCGTCACCGGCAGCACCGAGGAGCGCCTGGCGAAGGTGCGCACCGGCGAACTGGACGCCACCCTGCTGCGCGGCGAACGGATCCAACAGGGGCTGGAGTTCCTGCCCCTGTGGCAGGACGCGCTGCGGGTCGCGCTGCCCGCGCACCACCCGCTCGCGGCCCGGGAGGCCGTCGAACTGGCCCACCTCGCCGAGCTGCCGCTGCGGCTCTCCCCGCCCGCGCGCAACCCCGCGCTCCACGACCTGGTCCTGCGCTCCTGCCGGGAGGCCGGCTTCGAACCGGTCATGGGCCCGGAGTTCACCAACGCCCAGGACACCCTCGCCGCCATCGGCTACGGCACCCCGTCCTGGACGGTCTTCTACGCCCCGCACGCCGAACAACTCCCGATGCCGGGCGTGGTGTTCCGCCCCCTGTGCGAGCCCGAGCCGACCCTGCGGACCTACCTCGCGGTGCGGCCCGGACCGCCGCGGGCCGGCCTGCGCGCGCTGATCGACGCCTGCAACGCCGCGGCCGACGACGCCCCCGGTGCCCCGGCGGCAGCCCCGGACCCGCACCGCGCACCGAGTTCCGGATGAGCGGTGCTCACGCTCCGCCCGCCGTGGCGGACGGCTGGGCCGGGACCGCGGCGGCGACGAACTCCGCCACGTGGGAGGGAAGTTCCCGGTGCCGGTACCACGCCAGGCGCACCGGGACGGGCGGCAGGTCGGGGACGGGCACGACCCGGATGGCCGGCGGCGCCAGGTCCGCCAACGACGCGACCGAGAGGTGCACGGCGTCGGACTGCACCACCACGGCCATCATCTCCGCGATGTCGTCCACCCGGTGCCGCCGGTGGATCGGCCGGCCCTGCGGGGTCCGGTGGGGCACCAACTCGTCCCACAGGTAGGCGGGGAAGTCCCCCGGGCGGTCGAAGGCGTCGTACGCGGCGACCTCCTCGATGGAGACGGCGTCGCGCCCGGCCAACGGATGCCGCGCGCCCACCACGACGGCGCGGGATTCGAAGTGCAGCACCTCACTGGTGACGAGGTCCGGCTCCTGGATGCCGAACTTGACCACCAGCACGTCGAGTTCGTCGCGGCGCAGCGCGGAGAACGGGTCGGTGAGGTCGTAGGGGGCGAGCACGGCCCGGTCCTCGCCCCATCCCGCGGCGGCCAGGATCTCCCGGGCCGTCCGCGGCGAGCTGGGGTAGCCGAAGCGGATCGGACGGTCCGCGGGGGAGCGGGGCGGTTCAGGCATCGTGGATCTCCTCGGTGAGGGCGGTGTAGGCGCGGAGGTGGTCCGGGCGCTCGGACGTGCCGTCGATCCGCAGCGCGGCGAAGGGGCCGGCCGAGGCCGGCAGCCAGGGTGCCTGGCGGACCACCAACTCGTCCCCGGGGCCGACGATGCCGTCCGCCACGGCTTCGACCAACAAGTGGTTGAGGTGGACCAGGCAGTTGGCGATGGTCACCCCGGCCGTGGCCACGTGCAGCTCCCGCCGGACCGGGGCGCGGCCTCGCCGGTCCCGGTCGGCCAGCACCCGCACCACCGTGGAGGGACGGGTCGGCAGTTCGGCCGCCCCGTCGAAGAGCTTCAGCAGCCGGCGCAGTGCGGTGCTGGCCCCGGCGTCGGCCGGGCCCTGCCAGGCGGCCGAGCCGTCGTCGGCCACGTGGTCGAAGGCGAACCGGTCCGTGAGGTTGACCGGGTTCCCCGCGAGGAAGACCGTGCGGGTGAAGTCGCGGCGCCAGTTCGCGGCCGCGGACGGCTCGACCCGGGCGGCGAACGCGCACGTGGCCCGCACCCAGGCCGGCAGGTCGAAGTCGCGCAGCACGCAGACCGCCAACACCTTGGCGTCCGACGCGGCTCGGGTGATCTCCCGCCGCGCCGACAGCAGCCCGTCGGCGGTCAGCAGGTCGAAGCGCGCCGCCAGTTCGGGCCGGGCGGTCCGGATGCGCCGGGCCACCTGCGCACGGAACAGTTCCTGGGACGTCGTCATAGGTAGACCGCCGAGAGCAGTTCGGGACTCGGTGCCGGCCGGTGCCTGGCCAGCAGAGCGGAGGTCAGCCGGTAGGGGTTGACGTGGAGGTGGGCACCGCGGTGCCGGGAGAGGACCTCCGGCAGCGGCGCCGGATCGGTGGCCCTGTCGTGGGACAGCAGCCGGGCGGCACGCGCCAGGCTCTGCCGCAGCGCCTCATGGCGGAAGGACTGCTGTTGGCCCGGCCCCAGCCCGGCGATGAAGTACAGGCGCATGCCCAGCCGCAGCACCGCGTCGTCGAACTCGGCCCCGGCCCCGCGCAGCAGCGCGCCGGTGGTGTGGTCGTGCCAGTCACCGTGGCGCGCGGAGCGGATCTCCCCGTCGATGGGCACCCGGCCGAGGGTGACCCGGCGGACGGTCGCTCCGCATACGGACAGCGTGCGCTCCAGGAGCAGGTAGTCGGGTTCCAGCTCACGGTCGTACAGCAGCACCGTCTCGTCGAACCGCGGTGCCAGCGCCACGAGTTCCCGCAGGACGCAGGCCAGGTAGTTGGGCCGTCCCCCGGCGTCGACGATCTGGCGCAGCGGCAGCCCGTACCGGGTGGCGTCGAGGAAGACCGGGCCGCCGTAGGCGCGCTGGTCGAGACACATGCCGGCGGCGCCGAGGCGGTCGATCACCTCCTCCAGCCCCAGTTCCGGCGGCTGGTGCGCGAGCAGTCCGGCGTCGTGCATGCCGAGGCGCGCGTAGTGCGCCGCCCACATGTGCAGGATCCGGGCGCTCGCCGGGTGAACCCAGCCGTGCAGTTCGACCGCCTCCGCGTAGGGACGCAGCGCGGCCGGTCCGGCCCGTCGTCCTTCGGACCGGTAGCCGACGTAGAGCTCGCCGATGTCCTCCTCCGTGAGACCGGAGTAGTCGGTGTCCCCGACGGTGCGGTCGAGGTGTTCCCAGAACCCGAGGGTCTGCTCCGTGAGGTGGTAGGTGGTGGGGCTGTACCGGTAGGTCACCTCGGCCAGTTGCGCGGTGGCCCGGTACATCACGTCGGTCCACAGCAGCCCCTTGAGGTGGCTCGGCGTCAGGGGCTTGGACGGGGTCACGGTGATCGGGGCCAGCAGCACCCGGGGGCGCGCCGCTCCGGGGGGCACGGCGTCGGCGTGCGAGCGCCGTGCCGGGTCGGGAGCCGAGGCGGTGTGGAGACTGGTCTGCACTATGCCCCTTCCGCCGCTGCGATCAGGTGCAGGAACGCGTCCCGGTCCGGCGCCGCGGGCAGCAGCGCCGGATCGATCGGGGGTGCCTGTTCCACCCGGGCCCGGAACTTCTCGTCGCCGAACGCCGCGGCCGGCGTGCTCAGCCCCATCACCACGCGGACGACGGAACGCCAGACCAACCCGTCGGTCAGGGACGCCGCGCGCACCCGTGCGGGGCTGGGCCCGTTGCCGTGCTGCGGCTGCGGCTGCGGCTGCGGCTGCGGCTGCGCGGGCGCCCGGCCGACACCGGTCGCCGCCTGCCACTGGGCGGCCCGCTGCGCGTCCTCGGACGCCGCGAACGCGTACCAGGGCGCGTAGCACTGCTCCGCGAGCCGGCCGGCCGCCTGACCGAGCGCCAGGTCGGGGACCGCGTCGGTGAGCAGGTCGGCGAGCCGGAAGGCGTGGTCCAGCGCGAGCGAGAGACCGCGGCCGTACAGCGGGTTGGTGACGCAGGCCGCGTCTCCGACCGCGAACAGCCCTGCCACCGGCCGCTGCCGGGTCGTCACCGTGCCGCGCAGCGTGTTCGGCGGGCAGGTGATGACGTTGACCGGGGTGAGCGGGTCGCTGACACCGGGGGCGAGCCAGGCACCGATGCCGGGCGTGGCCCGGGCCGCGGCGGCGAACGCACCCGGTTCGCGCAGCCGTGCCGTCGCGCGGTCGCCGGTGGGCACCATCACCGCGACGGCGAAGGTGCGGTTGTCCGCCGGGTGCAGCGCGGCGGCGTAGTGGTCCCACACCCCGGCCGCCGCGTTGCCGCGGTTGAGCGGTCCGGGGCGCCCGCCGCCGCGCAACCGGTACTGGCGGCTGTAGCCGGTGAGGGCGGAGGGCCCCACCAGGTCCTCGGCGACCGGGACCCCTGCGGATGCCAGCCAGTCGCGCGAGGCGGCGCGCCGGCCGGTGGCGTCGATCACGACCGACGCCGGCAGCACCTCGCCGTCCGCGGTGTGCACCCCTCGGACCCGCTCGCCGGCGGAGTCGAGCGCCAGCCCGCGGACCACCGTCCCGTGCTCCAACCGGACCTGCGGCAGGTCCCGCACGAACCGGTACAGGAGCAGTTCGAGAACGGTGCGGCGGCAGGCCAGCGCCACGAGATCGTCGTCGCCGACCTCCCGGGCCCGGTCCTCGACCAGCGGCGGCAACGCCTCGATGAGGTCCAGTAGTTCGGCTCCGGCCGCCAGAAGCGCGTCGAAGAGCCGCGGGGCCCGGCGGCGCAGCGTCCGCACGCCGATCGAGGTCAGGGAGTGCGAGTGCACCGCCTGCGGAACGGTGGGCCGGTGCCAGGCCCGCACGGCCTGCTCGACGGGCCCCTCCGGAGGTGCGGCCGAGCGCTCCAGCACCCGCACCTCGTAGCCGGCGCCGCTGAGGGCGAGTGCGGTGGCCAGTCCGGCGACGCTCCCGCCGACTACTATCGCGGGCACCGTCTCAGCTCCGTCGTCCGTGGACGAAGAACACCCGGCGCACACCGGTCTCGGAACGGTCCGGCACCGGATCGGGCCACCGCCCGTAGTCGGCGGCCGGCTCGCCCGGCTGCGTGGCCTCGACGGTGAAGCCGTGGGCGTCGAACAGCGCTTCCGGCTCGTCGGTGCCGAACAGCCACGGGCAGCCCCAGCCGGCGAACACGTCGAGCAGGTCCCGCATGTTCGGCAGGGTCAGTGCGGCCGCGTTGACGATGTCCGCGGCGATCCGGCTGCCCGGTGTCATGAGCGCGGCCACCCGGTCGAGGATGCGGTGCGTGTCGTCGCCGGGAATGTAGTAGAGCAGCCCCTCCAGCAGCCAGGTGGACGGCTGCTCCGGATCGTAGCCGGCGGCCGTCAACTCGCGCTCCCAGTCGGGCGACGTGAGGTCGAGGGCGATCGAGCGGTGGTCGACCCGGGGCGGTACCCCCCGCAGCCGCTCCTCCTTGTAGGCCAGGACCGCGGGCCGGTCGGCCTCGAAGTAGCGCAGGTGCGCGGGCCAGTCGAGCCGGTAGGCGCGTGAGTCCATCCCGGCGGGTGCCAGCACGATCTGGTGCATCTCCGGGTCCTGGGCGGCCGACTGGAGGAAGTCGTCGAAGAACCGGGTGCGGATGGCGTTGTAGTCGGGGGTGCTCGGGACGGCGCTCCGCACCTTCTTGGGGAAGGTGACCTCGTGGATCTCGCGGAGCAGCTCCTTGCCGTCCTCGCCGGCCAGCCGGACGGCGTAGGGGTCGGTGTAGAGCCGGTCCTCGCGCGCGGTCTCCGCCGCGCGCAGCGCCGCCGTCAGAAGTGCGGTCCGCTCGACGGCGTCCAGTTGCTCGGTCATGCCGTGCCTTCCTCGCTGACGGGGTCAGCGCCGGTCAGCTGCCCCCAGAGTGTGTGGTCCTGTCGGAACATCCGGTCCTTGACCTGGGTCGGCCGGATGCCGGTGGCGACGCTGGTGTGCCAGTCCCGCAGGAAGGCGTCACCGTCCAGGCGCCGCACGGTCGCGGCGGTCAGCCGGCCGGCCGCACGCGCCGTCCGGTAGCCCGCGGCCTCCCGGCCGATGGCTGCGTCCAGTTCGACCGCGAAGCGCCGCGTCTCCTGCGCGCTCCACGCGTCGCGGGCCGCCACGGCGAACTCGTAGTGCGCGACGGCGCCTTCGGGCCGGTCCGCGACCCGGCAGGCGGCGTTGCGGACGTCGAAGCCGGTGGCCTGCGCGGCCGCCGCGAGCGCCCGGATGACCTGTGCGTCGCGCAGCCGCTCGCCGACCGCGTCCGACCGGGTGCTGCGGCCCGCGTACGCCACCCGCGGCACGCCGGCGACCCGGTCGACGACCCGGACCACGTCGCCGACCGCGTAGCGGTACAGACCGCCGAGGTGGCTGAAGATCACGTGGTAGTCCCGGCCCGGCTCCAGTTCGTGCAGGGTCAGGGTCGGGGAGTCGGGGCGGATGTCGGACTCGGCGTCCAGGAACTCGTAGGCCGACGCGGTCACCACCAGGGAGCCGGCGGAGCCGTGTCGGTCGAGCGCGACACCGGTGGGCCCCTCGGACGCGGCGACGGGCGCCGGGAGCGTGGCCACGCCGGGGCCGAACTCCTCGCTCAGCCGCGGCAGGTAGAGCGTCGCCATGCCTGTCGTCCAGAGGAACAGCGCCCGCATGTGCGGCCAGACGTGGGCCGGCCGGATCGTCCCGAAATGGTCGGCCAGTCGCTCCAGGGTGGCCGCCCGTTTCGGATGGGGACTGCCGTACGGCACCCCGCCGAGTGTGCCGTCGCGGATCTCCTTGACCAGCCGGGGCCACCAGAGGTTCAACTGGTAGGGCAGCGCGGCCACCATCGCCGGGTTGATCCCGATGACGCAACGGACGTCGCTCTCCACCGCGAGGCGCAGCCGCAGGTAGGTCTTCTCCAGGTGGTCGTCCTCGTCGACCGGCACCGGCAGGGTGCCCCACGGCGCGAACGTGCCGGGTTCGGCGGACAGCGGCTCGCCGAACCGCGTACCGAGGTCCACCTGACTGGCACCGACGTGGGGCCGGCCCGAGGCCGTGGTCGGGGGCGCGGGACGCGGGTCGTGCTTGAGGTTCAGCACCGCGTCCGGCCGGTCGAGCACGTCGGGGAAGTGCTCGATCAGCGGGGCCCAGGCGGCGAAGTAGAACGGGAAGAAGGCCCGGCGCATGAAGCCCTCGGTGACCGGGATCTTCTTGTGGGCGCCGGTGGTGCCGCTGCTGGTGAAGTACACCGCGGGGTCGTCGGCGCTCAGCAGGTTGCTCTCGCCCGCCGCCATCCGCTCGATCCAGGGCGCCAGCGCCGCGTAGTCGTTGATCGGCACCGCTTTGCGGAAGTCGGCCAGGGAACGGATCGCGCCGAAGGAGTGGGCGCGGCCGTACTCGGTACCCGCGTTGTGCTCCAACAGCTCGCTCAGCACGCGGTGTTGGTGACCGTCCGCGTCCGCGAGCGCGTCGTGGAGGCGTTCTCGTTCGCCGAGGACCCGCTCCCGGTAGCTGCGCATCCGGGCCGGATCAGCCCATGGATCAACCGATGTCACGGCCCATCACCTCTCCTAGTAACTGCACGGTCCGGGAGACCTCGTCCGGCTCCTCGACGACGGTGACCGGCAGGTGCCGGACCTCGTCCAGAAGGGCTTCGCGCAGGTCGGACTGGTACTTCTCGAACGACGCCCGGTCGGGCCGGTCGCCGTAGTGCTCAAGGGGGTTGGCCTCGGCTCCTTCGCCGCTGCGCTCCCAGGCGGAAGCCGTCGACACCTCGAGGAAGACCACCTGCCGAGGCTGGGGAAAACTGCGCCACCAGTCGAACAGGGGGTGACTGTCGACGCCGGCCAGCCGGCACTTGGCGAGGATCTTGTAGTAGTAGGAGTCCACCAGCACCGGTGCTCCGTGCGGACTGCGCTCGATGCTGTCGCGCAGATGGACCGTCGCCGTCTGCAGCAGGGTGACCATGAAGTCGAGGGAGTAGCCGTCGTGCAGATCCGGCAGGACGTCGGCGACCAGGTTGCGGCGCAGCCTTCCGATCAGGGAGTGGCCGGGCGCCAGGAACGCGTCGTCGAGGGAGACCATGTGCCAGGAGGGCGCCCGCTCGGCGAGTTCCGTCAACGCGGAGGACTTGCCGGCGTAGTCGGTGCCGAGGAGCACGACGAACGGGGGTGCGCTGCGCGGCGCACCGGTCTCGGTGCGGCCAGGGGCGGTCAGGCTCGTGGTGTCCCCGGTCATCGGAGTTTCTCCGCGCCGGGACGGGAATCCCCGGTGTCCCGGAAACCGCGCGGTGGCGGGCACTCGGACGCACTCACCGGCCGACGGGTCCGATGCCGGCGCCGTTTTCGTCCGGCGCCGCTCAACGGATCAGTGGGCCCGAAACCGTAACCTGCCGAAGTCGACACGCTTTTCCCTCGTTCCTGAAGTGCCCTGGCCCCCGGAAACGGTTCTTACTCGGGTTTCTGGGGTATATCGCCGCGAGAGGTAATGGCAGCACCGTAGTGGCCGTTATCTATGAATATCCGGAGTCTTTCGGTGGGGCGTCGGAGGCCCGCGCCTGGCTGAATCTGCGCCTGTTCAGCGTGCGTTGTGCACCTCATCGTGGGACGGGAAAGTAAGCTGCCAGGCCCCGCCCCGTCTCCACCGCAGAGAATTCGGAAGACGTAATTCCATATTCCTCGCCGCCCGGATTTCGCGTGGGGCGCGGGCGGCGTGGACCGTAAGCCGGAAATTCTTGGAACGGCCGGCATCATGGGCGTACTCCGCGGAAGCTGCCGCCACCGGCGCAGCCGACACCGCATCACCGCCCGGCCCGCCCCCGCCTAAGGAGAAGCAGCTCAGGCAGCGTTTTCTCGCCGGAATATCAGCTCGCCCGCGCCCAGGCGTACCGGTGTTCCGGGCGCCCGGTGTCGCCGTACTTCAGGGTGAGGCTGATGTGGCCGGCGCGTTCGAGGTGCTTGAGGTAGCGCTGCGCGGTGGAGCGGCTGACCCCGGCGCGCTCGGCGACCTCGTGGGCGGAGAGCGGCAGCCCGGCCTCGTCCAGGATGCGGCGGATCAGGTCCACGGTGGCCGCTGAGTGCCCCTTGGGCAGTTCGCGGTGCGGGGAGTCCGGGGTGCGGAGCGCCGCGAAGATCCGGTCCACCTGCTCCTGACCGGCCTCGCCCCGCCCGCCGACGCCCTCGACGGTGCGACGGAGCGCGGCATAGCCGTCCAGTTTGGCCCGCAGCCCCGAGAAGCCGAACGGCTTGACCAGGTACTGCAGGGCGCCGTACCGCATCGCCGCCTGCACCGTGGCCACGTCCCGGGCCGCGGTCACCATGATCACGTCGGAGTGGTGCCCCATCTGCCGCAGCCGCCGCACCAACGTCAGACCCGTCTCGTCCGGCAGGTAGTGGTCGAGCAGCACCAGGTCGACGTGGTGGCGCTCCAACGTGGCCAGCGCCTGGGCCGCGGTGTGCGCGCGCCCCACGACCCGGAAGCCGGGCACCTGCGACACGTAGGCGGCATTGATCTCCGCGACGCGGAAGTCGTCGTCCACGACAAGGACATCGATCACGGTGACTCTCCTGTGGCCGTGAGCTGACGGGGGGCGGACGACGGGAGGGCGGCGGGCGGGCCGCCGCGGCCCACGCGGTCGGGCGTCAGGGCTTCGGGCAGGACGACCGTGAAGACCGCGCCGCCGCCCGCGCGGGCGGTGACCCGGGCCATCCCGCCGTAGCGCTCGGACAGCCGCCGCACCAGCGCCAGACCGATGCCCCGGCCCCGGGACGCGACGGTGGCGGGCTTGGTGGACCAGCCCTCGGCGAAGATCCGCTCGCGCATCTCGGGCGGCACGCCGGGCCCGGTGTCGCTGACCCGGACGACCGCGGTGGTGCCCTCGGCGCGCAGCTCCACCTCGACGAACGGTTCGCCGTCGCGCCGCTCGACGGTGGCGTCCAGCGCGTTGTCGATGAGGTTGCCCAGGACGGTGACCAGGTCGCGCGGGTCCACCACCGCGTCCGGCAGCAACGTCGCGGGCGACATCCGCAGCGACACACCGCGTTCGGCCGCGATCGCCGCCTTGCCGACCAACAGCGCGGACAGCAGCGGGTCGTGCACCCGCTCGGCGATCTGTTCCGCGGACGCCCGGTGGGCGCTGGCCACCTCGGCGACGAACTCCACCGCCATGTCGTACCGGCCCAGTTCGAGCAGTCCGCGCACCGTGTGCAGCTGGTTGGCGTGCTCGTGGTCCTGGGCGCGCAGCGCGTCCAGCAGGCCCTGGGTGCTGTCCAGTTCCCGGCCCAACAGCTCCAGTTCGGTACGGTCCCGCAGGGTCACCACCGCACCGCCGTCCCGGGTCGGCACGCGGTTGGCGACCAGCACCCGGCCGCCGCTGACCGCCAGCAGGTCGCCGCCGGCGACCCGACCGGCCAGCACGTCGGTGGTGCGGCCCGGCGGCAGCACCTCGTCGAGATCGCGGCCCGCAGCACCCGGGCCGAGGCCCAGCAAACGCCCCGCCTCGTCGTTGACCAGCCGGATCCGGCCCCGCCCGTCGAAGGCCACCACGCCTTCCCGGATGCCGTGCAGCATCGCCTCCCGCTCGTCCAGCAGCGCCGAGATGTCGGCGGTGGCGACGCCGTGCGTGCGGCGCCGCAGGCTGCGGGCGACCACCACGGCCGCCAACACCCCGGCCGCCAGCGCCGCGCCCGCGTACCGCAGCAGGCCCGGGATGGCGCGCAGCAGCAGCCCGTGGACGCTGTCGTAGGCGATGCCGACCGAGACGGCCCCGACGATCGCGCCGCTGTCGTCGCGCAGCGGCACCTTCGCGCGGGCCGACCGGCCCAGCGTGCCGGTGTCGATCTGGCGGACCTCCGCACCGGCCAGGGTCCGGCTGGGGTCGGTGGAGACGTGGTGGCCGATCTCGGCGACGTTGGTGTGCGACCAGCGGACCCCGCGGGTGTCCATCACGACGATGTACAGCGCCCCCGTGGCCCGCCGGATCCGCTCCGCGGTGGACTGCACCGGGCCGCGGGCGGCCGGCGCGGTGGCCGTCACGTCGCGGGCCAGCTCGGGGTCGGCGGCGGCGGTCTCCGCGATGGCCAGGGCCCGGCGCATCGCCTGGTCGTCCAGGGAGTGGCTGAGCGGGGCCAGGAACAGGCCGGTGGCCAGCACCGTCACCCCGGTGGTGATGACCAGTTGCGCGGTGAGCACCTGCGCGAAGACACGACGGGGCCAGTGGATCCGCATGCGGTCCCCCTTGTCTCGGCCGCCCTCCGCACGCTGCGGAACCGACACTGCTGTGTGCTGACGTTCGTTGTTCATGACGCTCTTTGTTGATCTCGGGTAAACGCAACGTAAGCCGCCATGGCCCGGCTGCCCAGACCCCGTGGAACTTTTGTTGTTCTAGCGTGAGCAAAATGGGCACAACAGGGTTTGCGCGCAGAACGACTGCTTGCGCCCACAAGGCTGCCGCCCGGGCCCGGCTCGCTCCTAGCCTCCCGGTCCATGAACAGCCACACCAGCCCCGCCATCGAGCTACGGGGCGCGAGCAAAACCTTCCGCACCCCCTCGGGCGGACTGCACACCGCCGTCCGGGACCTGGACCTGACGGTCGGCCGCGGCGAGTTCGTCGCCGTGGTCGGGCCCACCGGATGCGGTAAGTCCACGACCCTGACCCTGGTCAGCGGCCTGGAGGAGCCCACCGAGGGCGATGTGCTGGTGGCCGGCGAGCCGGTCCGCGGCATCGGCGACAAGGTCGGCTTCGTCTTCCAGCAGGACGCCGTCTTCCCGTGGCGCACCGTGCTCTCCAACGTCATGGCCGGCCCCCGCTTCCGCGGCGTGCCCAAGGCCGAGGCCAAGGAGCGGGCCCGCGAATGGCTCGCCCGGGTCGGCCTGGCCGCGTTCGAGGACCGCTACCCGCACCAGCTCTCCGGCGGCCAGCGCAAGCGCGTCGCGCTCGCCGCGACCTTCGTCAACGACCCCGAGATCCTGCTGATGGACGAGCCGTTCTCCGCGCTCGACGTGCAGACCCGGGCGCTGATGTCCGACGAACTCCTCGACCTGTGGTCCGGCACCGGCGCCTCGGTCGTCTTCGTCACCCACGACCTGGAGGAGTCCATCGCGCTGGCCGACAAGGTCGTGGTGATGACCGCCGGCCCCGCCACCGTCAAGGAGGTCTTCACGATCGACCTCCCGCGGCCCCGCCGGGTCGAGTCGGTGCGGCTGGAGCCGCAGTTCATCGAGATCTACCGGGAGATCTGGTCCTCGCTCGGCGAAGAGGTCCGGATCACCCGCGAAAGGGGTGCCGCCGATGTCGCCTGAGACCGTCACCGCACCGGCCGCGACCACGTCCGGCACCACGGGGGAGCGCAGCGAGGCCCGCGCCCGCGCCGCCCGCAACCACAAGCTCCTCGTCTACGGGACCCGGGCCGCGCTCCTGGTCGGACTGCTCGGCCTGTGGGAGTGGCTGGCCCGCGCCGCGGTCATCGATCCGTTCAACTTCTCCATGCCGTCGAAGATCTGGGACCAGATCACCCAGTGGGCCGTCAACGGCACGCCGCAGGGCACCCTGTGGGAGCAGGTCTGGTACACGCTCTACGAGGCGCTGCTCGGCTGGGTCATCGGCGTCATCGGCGGCGTCGTCCTGGGCATCGCGCTCGGCCGGATCCGGTTCCTGGCCGATGTGCTCGGCCCGTACATCAAGGTGCTCAACGCGCTGCCGCGGATCGTGCTCGCGCCGATCTTCCTGATCTGGTTCGGTCTCGGTCCGGCCTCGAAGGTGGCCTCCGCCGTCGTCCTGGTCTTCTTCCCGGTGTTCTTCAACGCCTTCCAGGGCGCCCGCGAGGTCGACCGCAACCTGGTGGCCAACTCCCGGATCCTGGGCGCCAGCAACCGTCAGGTCACCCTCCAGGTCGTCATCCCCTCCGCCACGTCCTGGATCTTCACCAGCCTGCACGTCAGCTTCGGCTTCGCGCTGATCGGCGCCATCGTCGGCGAGTACATCGGCGCGACCAAGGGGCTGGGCCTGCTGGTCTCGGCCTCCCAGGGCACCTTCAACGCCGCCGGCGTCTACGCCGCCATGGTGATCCTCGCGGTCGTCGCCCTGCTCGCCGAAGGACTGCTGGCCTTCCTGGAGAGGCGCCTCTTCCGCTGGAAGCCGGCCGACGCCGGCGACGCCCGCTGACCCCACCGCCGCCCCCCCGCACCCGCACCGCCCCACCTCACAAGGACGTGACCATGCGCACCCACTTCAAGACCACGGCCGCGGCCGCCGCCGCGGTGCTCGCCCTGACCGCCCTGACCGGCTGCGGCGGCGGTTCCGCCGGCGGTTCCGCGGGCGCTGACGACGGCCGGATCCAGATCATGGTGGGCGGTCTGGACAAGGTCATCTACCTGCCGGCCCGCCTCACCCAACAGCTCGGCTACTTCAAGGCCGAGGGCCTCAACGTGACCCTGCTGACCGAACCCGCCGGCGTCCAGGCCACCACCTCCCTGGTCTCCGGCGACGTCCAGGGCGTCGTCGGCTTCTACGACCACACCCTCGACCTCCAGGCGAAGAACAAGCAGGTCGAGTCGGTGGTGCAGCTCGCCCACGCGCCCGGCGAGGTGGAGGTGGTCGCCAACAAGGCCGCGTCCGAGCTGACGTCGGCCAAGGACTTCAAGGGCAAGAAGCTGGGCGTCACCGGGCTGGGCTCGTCCACCGACTTCCTCACCAAGTACCTGGCGGTCAAGAACGGCGTCCAGGTCAACGAGTTCACCCCGGTCGCCGTCGGTGCCGGCCAGACCTTCCTGTCGGCGCTGGAGCAGGGCTCCATCCAGGGCGGCATGACGACCGACCCGACCGTCGCCCAGGTCGTCAACAAGAAGATCGGCAAGGTGCTCATCGACATGCGCACCCCGGAGGGCTCCAAGGAGGCGCTGGGCGGCCCCTACCCGTCCTCCAGCCTCTACATGAACACGGACTGGGTGAACAGCCACAAGGACACCGTCCAGAAGCTCGCCAACGCCTTCGTCAAGACCCTCAAGTGGATGTCCACGCACACCCCCGAGCAGATCGCGGAGAAGATGCCGGCGGACTACGCGCAGGGCGGCAAGGAGCTCTACGTGCAGGCCATCAAGGACACCCTGCCGATGTTCACCAAGGACGGGGTGATGCCGGCGGACGGCCCGGCCACCGTCGAGCGCGTCCTCAAGGCGTTCAACCCCACCCTCAAGAACGCCACCATCGACCTGAACAAGACCTACACCACCGAGTTCGTCAAGAAGTGACGGGGCATCAGGCAACGCCGTCGGGCTGACCCCCGCCGGGACCGGGCGCGCAGCGACGCACCCGGTCCCGGCGGCCCGTCGACGGCGCTCACACGAAGTTGACCCCGCCCCGCACCAACAGCGGATCCTCCACCAACTGCCACAGCGGCACCGCGTAGTTGCCCCGCCCGTAGCGACCGCCGCAGTGCAGCCCCAGCACGCGGTGGTCGACGAGGTCGATGACCGGCGCACCGCTGGTGTCGCCCAACGTGGAGCAGTCGTGCCGCAGCACGCTCCCGTCCGCCGCCAGACCGGTCGCCGTCCCCGGCTGGAGCCGCTTGACGCCGTAGACGTCCAGGAAGATCCGCCGCATGGGCTCCGGTTCGTTGCGGCGCCCGTCCCAGGCCGGATAGCCGACGCAGTACACCGGCCGCCCCGGCAGGTCCGGCGGCGCGTCCGCGGCGACCGCCAGGGGCGGGGGCAGCGCACTGCCGCCGAGGTACGGGGCGATCCGCAACAGGGCCAGATCGACCTCCTCGTGGATCCCCAGGACCTCGACGACCTCGTACGACGGACCGCCGTCGAGCGGCTCCGGACCGCCCGCGCACTCCTCGCCCACGTCGAGGGCGGCACCCAGGCCCTGCCGGAAGACCCAACTCCCGCCCGCGCGGCGGGCGAACTCCACGGCCACGTGCCGGTTGGTCATCACCGTCTCCGGCCCGACCAGGAAGCCCGTCCCCAGCCAGTCCAGACTCAGGTGCCCGGAGACCTCCACCCGGCCGACCCGGACCAGTGACTGCCGGATCGCCGCCCGGTGGACCTCCAGCACCGCCCAGTCACCCTCCTGCGGGGCGAAGTCCTGCCGCCGCACGGGGAGCGCCGGGCGCCCTTCGAGCAGGACCAGCGCCGCCATCCCGAACGACTCGTCGTCGCCGATGTCGTCGGCCCGTCCCCGGGCGAGCTTCTCCAGGCCGCCGGCGCCGGCCAACAGCACCCGGGTGCGCTCCTGCCGGGCGCACTGGGCGATCCGCCCGGCCGCCCGCTCCTCGGCGGGCAGCGCCACCGCGGACTCGGGCTCCTCCCAGGACAGCCGGTCCCGTACCCGCGCCGCCACCGCGCGCAGATCGGAGAAGACCCGCTCGGGCCCGGTCGCCACCGGTGAACGGCTGGGCTGGTCCATCTCGTCCTCCTCCGTCGCGTCGGCGGCGCGGTCAGCCCTCCGGGAGCCCGGCCGCCCCGCGGCACCGCTCGTCCCGGACCGGTTCCACCGTCGCGCACACAGGAGGCCCGGCGGGTCCCGTGCCCACCGGGACGGGACCGCGCCGGGCGACCGCTCACTGCGACGGGTAGATGTCGCCGCTCCGCATGGCGCTCTCCTGCTCGCTCCGGCTCTCCAGGCGGCGGGACTTCTCCTGGAGCCGCTGCCGTTCCTTGGGGTCACTGGTGCGCTCCGCGGCGTCGGCCAGTTCCCGGGCCTTCTCGCGCATGTGCTGAAGGCGTTCGCGTGTCTCGTCCGATCCCATGACCGTTCCTTCTCGTCCCGTGCCGATCCCCGGCGTCCCCGGTGGCGCGTCGAACCCGCCCGCCCGGTGAGCCGCTGCTACCAGCGAAACAGGGCCCGCGGCGGTCGGCACCTCGAAGCGCGTCGCGCTGCGCCGCCGGCCCGGAGAGGGTCCGGCGGCGGAAGCGCATAATGGGGGCCAGGTAGGGAACCAGCCCGTCCGGAGGTGGATCCCCGATGGCCCCTCTGCTCCTCGTCCTGCTCCTCGTGCTGCTCCTCGCGGGCGCCGGCCTGGCCGTGAAACTGCTCTGGCTCGTCGTGCTCGCCCTGGCGGCCGTCGCGCTGATCGGCTTCCTCCTCCGCCCGTCGGGCCCGCGCGGCACCCGGGGCCGCCGCCACCCCCGGTAGGGGCGCTCCGATGCCCGCCATCAAGGCCCGCAAAGCCCGCGACACCACCGCGACCATCGGTGGTGCACCGTGCTGGGTGAGCCTGATGACGCACGACGTGGCGGGCGCACAGGACTTCTACGGCAAGGTCCTGGGCTGGCAGTTCCGGCCCGGCAGCCTGGGGGCCGAATTCTGTTCCATCGCCCTGGCCGCGGGCCAGCCGGTCGCCGGGATCGGCACGCTGACGTCCCAGCGGCACGTCCCCGTCGCCTGGACCCCGTACTTCGCCGTGGACAACGCCAACGACACCGCCGCCCGGATCCGCGAGCGCGGTGCCACGCTCGCCGTCGGCCCCCTCGAAGTGGGCAAGGGGCGCGGCGCCCTCGCCGCCGACCGGGACGGTGCGGTGTTCGGACTCTGGGAGGGCCAGACGCTCTCCTGGTCCGTCGGGCAGGGCGGGGCACCCATGTGCCTGGAGCTGCGCACCCGCGACGCGTTCGAGTCGGCGATCTTCTACGGCGAGGTCTTCGGCTGGGCCCCCGACCGGCCCGGCGGCTGCGACATCAGCTACGAGCACGACGAGGTGATGGTCCGCGACGAGGGCGGGCACACCGTGGCCGCGCTGCGCGGCGGCGCCGTCGAAGCCGCCCCCGACCCGCACGTCCGCCCCCGCTGGCACGTGTACTTCCCCGTCCACGACATCGAGGAGGTCACCGCCGCCGCGGTGGCCGCGGGCGGGTTCGCGCTGCCGGTGACCCCGATGGTCGACGGCGGCGGCTGCGAGGCCGTGATCCGCGATCCCCAGGGCGGGCTCTTCACCGTCGCCACCTTGCAGGCCGCCCCGGGCGTCCGCTAGCCCCCGGCGAACGGCCCGGCGCGGGGCCGCCCCGCCCCGCCGACACGCCCGGTCGTTCCCCTGCCCCGCGGCGTGTCTCCACCAGATGGCCCGCCTGCATTGGCGCGCGCGGCCAAGAGGGACGTTGGCTGAACCACAACAGACACAACCGGCACGTAACAACGCGCCATGACCACGCCCGATGAGCGCCGGCACCTCCGGTGCGGACGCTCCCACCCCGTTCAGTGGAGTAGCTACATGTCACCTGAACCAGCTCCTCGTGGGGGCCAAGCCGATCTGTCCCCGACGGAACACGGCGAACACGTTCCGCCCACCCGCCAGGAGAACGTCTCGTTCCGCACCCTCGTGTGGACGGCCGCCACCACGAGACCCGTGGAGGAAGTCGCCGCTCTCGTGGAACTGCTCAAGCGCAGCGGCGACGACCCCAACCCCGGCGACGAAGCGTTGCGGGTGGCGGCGATGACCCGCCCGGTGAGCGAGGTCGGGCCGCTGCTCGCCCTGCTCGGTGAGGCCCCGCACACCGCGGAGGCGAGCTACGAGGCCCTGCGCGCGGCCGCCGTGGGCCGTTCCGTCGACGAGGTCGCCCAGCTGATCAAGCTGTTCGACCGGGCCCAGGACGGCCAGGTTCCCAGCCCGGAACCTTCGGACGGCGACCCGTACCACGACAGCCACGCCGACACCGCGAGCATGGCCACCACGTCCCTGCCGGTCCACAACGACCCCTACGCGGACCCCTACGGCGACCCGTACTCCGACCCGTACGGCCACCCGGGCTCCGACCACGGCTACGGGGCCCAGGGCTCCGACCACGGCTACGCAGCCCAGGGCTCCGACCACGGCTACGCAGCCCAGGGCCCCGGCGGGGGCGAGTCGGCGATGCAGGACACCCCGCCGCGGCCCCAGCGCGCCCCCTGGCCGGGCGCCAACGCGCCGCACGGCGGCTGGCCGGGGCACGGGGCTCCCACCCAGCACGGGCCGGCGGTCGGCGGCGTGCTGCGGTCCGTCCTGCGCTGGCCGGCCGCCGCGGCACTGGCCCTGTGCGGGCTGAGCCACCTCCCGCTCGGCGCGGCGGAGACCCAGGGCGGTGCGTCGGACGCCCTCTCCATGGCCATCGCCGTGGTCTACCTGCTGCTGGCCGGCTTCCTGGCGGTGCGCGACACGTCCGCCGTGTGGATCGCCAGCGCCGCGGCCGCGGTCACCGTGATCGTCCTGCACGCGCTGTCCCGTGCCGGTGTCCTGGTGCCGCTGCGCAGCAGCCTGGGCAACGCCTCTACGTGGCCGGAGCTGTTGGCCGTCGCGCTCGCGATCGTCAGCGCCGGCCTGGCCGGCGCCGCGCTGCTGCTGCGGCCCCGTCGGGTGAGCCCCGCGACGGCCGGTGTGTGAGCGGCGCGCGGATGCGGCGGCCGTCCCCCCGGGGGGGACGGCCGCCGCATCGTGGGTCCGAGCCGACGGCGGGCCGGTGCGCCCCCGGCTACCCGGCCCGCTTCCCGACCGCGCCCGCCAGACCGTCCAGCACGCGGTCCAGCCCATAGGCGAACTTCTCGTCGCGGACGGTGCGCAGGTCCGTCCCGCGCAGCGCCGCGTACCGCTCGCGCAGCCCGGGGTGGGCTGCGGCGGCGGCCTCCGCGGCCGGCCACAGATCCGCCGTCCAGTCCTGCTCGCTGCGGCCGCTGCGGGCGAGCGTGGTCAGCCAGGACGCCTCGCTGATGCTCACCCCGATGACGTACCCGGTGAGGGTGGAGACCGCGAGGTCGGCCTCGTCCGCGGGCAGTCCGGCGGTCTGGAAGAGGCCCAGCATCCCCTCGGAGACCCGCATCACGTTCGGCCCTAGCTGCGACATCCCGACCTCGCCGAGCACCGAGGCCATCCACGGGTGTGCGAGGAGGGTGGCCCGCAGGCTCTCCGCGCACCGGGCGGCGTGGGCGCGCCAGTCGGCGGGGGCGCCGGCCTCCGGCACCACGATTTCGCCGTAGACCTCGTCCACGACCAGTTCGATCAGCTCGTCCTTGTTGGCGACGTGGGAGTAGAACGAGGTGGCCCCGGCGTTCAGCCGGGTCCCCAGACGCCGCAGGCTCAGGGCGCCGATCCCCTCCTCGTCGAGCAGGCGGACGGCCTCCGCCACGATCTGACTCCGGCTCAGTGCGGGCTGGTCGCGCTTCCGCCGTTCCGGCCGGGTCCACACCGACGCGATGGGCTGCTTGTCGTTGGCCTTGCTGGCCGCCATGACCGGCTCCTCTCTTCCCGCCTCAGGGTAGCCCGATCCGTACGCCGTGCGTGCTTGCGAACAGTGTGCGGCCTCCGTACAGTGTTCGGCATAGCGCACGGCGTGCGGAAAGGGTGGAGCATCGTCACCGCACCGCCGGCACACCGACGTCACAGTGGGGGAGAGACCATGAACGAGAACCTGGGCCGCGAGGGGGCCGCGCGCACGGAGGCCGGGGAGCCGACGCCGGACGCGGCGACGTTCGACCGCGTCCGCTGGCAGGCCCGCCTCGACGCACTGCTGCGGCGCCACCGCGTCCCCGGTGCCGCCCTCGCCGTCCTCGTCGACGGGGAGGTCCACGAGGTGGCGAGCGGGATCCTGCACCGCGAGACCGGCGTGCCGACGACCACGGACTCCGTCTTCCAGATCGGCTCCGTCAGCAAGGGCTACACCGCCGCACTGGTGATGCAGCTGGCGGACGCCGGGAAACTGGACCTGGACGCCCCCGTGATCGACGTGCTGCCGGAGTTCGCCGTCGCCGACCCGGAGGTCACCCGCACGGTCACCGTCCGGCAGTTGCTCAACCACACCAGCGGCATCCAAGGCGACCACGTCAACGACACCGGCCGGGGCGACGACTGCCTCGCCCGCTACGTGGCGAGCGCCCGGACCGTGGGGATGACCAACCCGCCCGGCGCCACCATGTCCTACTCCAGCACCGGCTACAACGTCCTGGGCCGCATCGTGGAGGTGCTCACCGGCAGCACCTTCGACGACGCGCTGAAGGACATGATCTGCACCCCCCTCGGGCTGACGCACACCATGACCCTGCCCGAGGAGGTACTGCGCTTCCGCGCCGCCATGGGGCACATGGGCGAACCGGGCGAGGACCCGGTGCCGACCCCGCGGTGGGACATGCTGCCCCGCTCGGCCGGCCCGTACGGGGGGATCAGCGCCACCGCCGCCGACGTGGCCCGCTTCGCCCGGCTCTTCCTCGACGGCGGCACCGCACCGGACGGCACGCGGGTGCTCTCGACCGAGGCCGTCGAGGCCATGCTGACGCGCGAGGTCGAGATGCCCGACCAGTGGTTCCTCGGCGCGCACTGGGGCCTGGGCTGGGGCCTGTTCGAGTGGGACGGCGTCCGCGGCTTCGGCCATGACGGCAGCACCTTCGGGCAACTGGCCTATGTGCGCGCGCTCCCCGAGAAGGGCCTGGCGATCGCCCTGCTGACCAACGGAGGGGCGGCCGCGCCCAAGGTCTTCGACGCGCTCTGCCGCGAGCTGACCGCCGAGCTCGCCGGGCTGGCCGTGCCGGAGTTCGCCCCGCCGGAGCAGCAACCGACCGTCGACCCGCGGCCGTTCACCGGCAGCTACCCCCGCGAGGGGTTCCTCATGACCGTCACCGACCGCCCCGACGGCGAAGGCGTGCTCCGGCTGACATACGAGGGCGCCGACGGCCTGGCGGGCACCTTCGACCCGCTCCACTGGAACCTCGTCCCCGTCTCGGACACTCCGGCGAAGACCGTCTTCGCCGGCCGCCGCAATGCCGACGACGGGTGGATACCGGTGGTCTTCTACGCCCTCGCGGACGGCTCCCGCTACGTGCACTTCGGCGTGCGGGCCACGGCCAAGGCCGGGTGACCCGCCCGGGACGGGATGCCGGGTCCGGGCGGCGACCGTCCGGACCCGGCGGACCTCACGCCACGCTGTCGGCCAGCTCGCGGACGCCCCGGGTCCGTGCGCAGTGCGCGCAGCAGAAGAAGCGGCCGCCCGCCTCCAGCCCGTGCCCGAGGATCCGGCACCGGCAGTTCTCGCAGGTCGGCGCGAGCAGGTGCGCGGCGCACTCCACGCAGTCGAAGGAGTGCACCGCGCCGTCGATGTGCACGTCGAACCCTCGCGCGTAGTCGTTCCCGCAGACCTCGCAGACGGTCATGGCGGTCCTCCGTTCCGCGGCTCCGTCGAAGGCGCCGGGACCGCGGAGCCGCCGCCGGCCACCGGCGTGCCGCACCCCTCCTCCATCGTCGCACCGCCCCCGGTGGCCCGCAGGGGCCCCGCACGGGCCTCATTCCGACGACGAGTAGCGGTGCAGCACCCATGCGGGCAGCACGAACCAACACACCACGAACCACAGGACCAGGCCCGCCACCACCCACGGCGCGGCGCTCTCGTTCAGCGCCAGCCGCAGGATCAGCAGCAGCGCCGAGGCGACCGTGCCGAGCAGCAGCACCACCCCGACCAGCGCCAACCGCGACGCCCACAGCACGGTCTGCGGCTTCAGGCGGTGGCCGGTCACCAACCGGTGGAAGGTCACCGTCCCCACCAGCGCACCGGTGGTCGCCGCGCCCAGGAGGACGGTGGTCACGTAGATGGTCCGGTCCGTCGCGTCGAGCACGGCGAACCGCGGGGTGAAGACGACGGTGAGCAGGAAGCCGAACAGGATCTGCACGCCGGTCTGAATGACCCGCACCTCCTGGAGCAGCTCGCTCCACCGACGGTCGGCGCGCTGCTCCGGCGTCTCGCTGCGGCCCCGCCCCCGGTCCGGCTCGGGACCGCTCGCGTCCTGACGTCGACCGTTCAGCGCGACTCCTCCGCGTCCGCCGCGGCGGTGGCGCTCACACCGTTCGCTCCGCCGGGCTGGCCTGGAAGGCCAGCTCGCCGTCCGTGACGTCCACCCGCACCCGGTCGCCGGCGGACAGCGCCCCGTCGAGCAGCATCCGCGACAGCCGGTTGTCGATCTCGCGCTGGATGGTGCGGCGCAGCGGCCGGGCCCCGTACTCGGGTTGGTGGCCGCGGCGGGTGAGCCAGTCCACGGCGGCGGGGGAGAAGTCCACGGCGATGCCCTGGGCGTGCAGCCGCTGGGCGGTGCCCTCCAGGAGCAGGCCGGTGATCTGGTGCAGCTGCTCGTCGGTCAGCTGGCGGAAGACGATGATCTCGTCGAGCCGGTTGAGGAACTCGGGCCGGAAGTGCGCGCGCAGCGCGCCCAGCGCCCGCTCCCGTGCACCGTCGTCCGCGCCCGTCTCCGCCGAGCCGAAGCCGAGCACGCCCCGCCCGCCGCTGAGCGCCTCCGAACCGAGGTTGCTGGTCATCACGATCACGGTGTTCTTGAAGTCGACCGTACGTCCCTGAGAGTCCGTCAGATGCCCGTCGTCCAGGACCTGCAGCAGCATGTTGAAGACGTCCGGGTGCGCCTTCTCCACCTCGTCCAGCAACAGCAGCGAGTACGGGTGGTGCCGGACCGCCTCGGTGAGTTGGCCCGCGTCCTCATGGCCCACGTATCCGGGCGGGGCGCCGATCAACCGGCTGACCGTGTGCCGCTCCTGGTACTCGCTCATGTCGAGCCGCACCATCCGGTCCTCGCTGCCGAACAGCGCCTCGGCCAGGGCCCGCGCCAGTTCGGTCTTGCCCACCCCGGTCGGGCCGAGGAAGAGGAAGCTGCCGATCGGCCGGTTCGGGTCGGCCAGCCCCGCCCGCGAGCGCAGCACCGCCTCCGACACCGCCGCCACCGCGTCCTGCTGCCCGATCACCCGGTCCTTGAGGCGTCCCTCCAGCCCCAGCAACCGGTCCTTCTCCTCCTCCGTCAGGCTGCTGACCGGCACCCCGGTCTGCCGCGACACGATCTCCGCGACGTCCTCGGCGGTGACCTCCACGATCCGCCCGTCGCCGCCCACCGGCCGCTCGTCCTGGGTGTCCTGGACGGTGCGGATCCGCTCGGTGAGCGCGGCGATCCGGTCCCGCAGCTCGGTCGCCCGCTCGTACTGCTCGGAGTGGACCGCCTGGTCCTTGTCCCGGACCAGCTGCTCCACCTCGCGCTCCATGTCGCGCACGCTGGGCGTCTTCGTCGCCGACCGCAGCCGGACCCGGGCGCCCGCCTGGTCGAGCAGGTCGATCGCCTTGTCCGGCAGGAACCGGTCGGTGACGTACCGGTCCGACAGCTCCACGGCCGCCAGCACCGCCTCGTGGGTGTACCGCACCTGGTGGTGCGCCTCGTAGCGGTCCTGCAACCCGCGCAGGATCTGCACCGTGTCGGGCACCGTCGGCTCCGGCACCAGGATCGGCTGGAAGCGCCGGGCCAGCGCGGCGTCCTTCTCGATGTACCGCCGGTACTCCTCCAGCGTGCTGGCCCCGATGACGTGCAACTCCCCGCGCGCCAGCGCCGGTTTGAGCATGTTGCTGGCCTCCAGGGCGCCGCCGTCGCCGGTGCCGCCGCCGGCCCCCACCACGGTGTGCAGCTCGTCGATGAAGACGATCAGTGCGTCCGAGTGCGCCCGGACCTCCTCGATGATGTTGTTCATCCGCTCCTCGAAGTCGCCGCGGTACCGCGTCCCGGCCACCACCGCGGTCAGGTCCAGCGCCACGATCCGCCGGCCGGCCAACGTGTCGGGGACCTCCCCGTCGGCGAGCCGTTGCGCCAGCCCCTCCACGATCGCGGTCTTCCCCACGCCCGCGTCGCCGACCAGCACCGGGTTGTTCTTGCCGCGCCGCGACAGCACCTCGATGGTCTGCTCGATCTGCTCCTCCCGCCCGATGACCGGATCGATCCGGCCGGCCCGGGCCAGGTCCGTCAGGTCCCGGCTGTACTTGTCCAGCGTCGGGGTGTCGTGGTGCGGCACCGCACCGTGCTCGGCGCTCGATCCGGACGGCTGGTGCGGCCCCACGCCGCCGGGCCCGGTGGCCGCCGCCTGCGGGTCGAAGTGGGCGAGGTGCAGGATCCGCCCGGCCGCCGAATCCGGATTGGCGGCCAGCGCTTCGAGCACGTGCTCCGGCCCGATGTACGACGCCCCCGTGCCGCGTGCCAGCTCGTGCGCCCCCAGCAGCGCCCGTTTGACCGCCGGGGTCACCGCGACGCTCTTCTGGAGCGGCCCGGACCCCGCGTTGCGGTCGATCTCGGCGGCCAGCGCGTCCGGGTCGGCCCCCGACTGCTGCATCAGACTCCGGGTCGGCTCCGTGCTGAGTGCCGCCCGCAGCAGGTGCTCGGTGCCCAGCTCGGGGCTGCCGTGTTCGGCGGCGTACGCGGCTGCGGAGGTCACCAGGTCCCGGGCCGGCCCGCTCATCAGCCGGGCGATGTCGGCCTGCCGCGGCATCGGGGAGCCGCCCTCCTCACCCGGCGACTGCGCGGAACGCCCGAAGAACCGGGCGAGAAAGTCACCAAACGAGTCCGGGCCGTAACCCTCCGGACCCATGAATCCGTTGCCCATGTGCGTCCGTTCCGCTGTCACGACGGTGCCGCGACACGCTGCCTGTGTGCGGGTGCGTAGTGCTCGTTCCCTGTGCTGTCGTCCGCTGCGTGGTCGCCGCGACGTGCGACTCCTGGCTTCAGGATCGACGCCACCGGTGCCGTTCGCACTCCGGCGCGTCGCCGCCGGGTGCCCGGGGGCCCGCTCCCGTGGCCGACGCCCCGGCGGCCGCGGGAGCGGGCCCCCGGCGCACCTCCTCCCCCGAATGGCGGTCCCGCGGCCGTCCCCGGCCGACCCGCACCTGCCGGGGACCGGCCGCCCGGACCCGTTCCGCACCGGCCCGCAACCCGGCGCGTCCCGGTCCTCGGCGGGACGTCCCCGGGGGCGCCGCGGCGACCCGGTGCGGGACCCGCGTGCCTCGGGACGTCCGCCGCCCGTCCGGACCGGCTCGCAGCGCGCGGCGTCCGCCCGCAGCCGCCCCGGCCGTTCCACCGCGGTGCCCCTCTTCGGGTTGCGGCGGACGGCAGGGCGTTCAAGGAGCCGCCCGGACCGCTATCTTGGACAGCTTCACCCTGCGGGACCGGGAGGAAGGTATGAGCACCGTGCCATGGACCATCGAGCGTATTCGTGAGGCGCTAGCCAGCCCGTCCCTCGCCCGGCGGTTCGACGCCGAACTGGATCGGGCACCGGCCGACGAACTGCTGGCGGTCTTCGCGAAGTGGCAGCGGATCGCGGGCGGCCTGCGGGCGCCGGCGACCACCGACGCCTGAGGGACGGGTTGTCCGCGGGGGCCCTCGGCGTCCGCGGACACGATGCGGCCCGCCGCACCTGACGTCCGTCGGGGACGCACGCCGGGCCCAACCACGGCGACGCGCGCCCCCGACCCCACCCACCGGCCTCCGGGACCGGCCGGTTTCCAGGACCAACGCCGCGCCACCCGATTGGTCACCGCGAACGCCCGTCACCGGGACGCGCAGTCGAGCCGCCCCCGCACCGCGCCCACGGCCCTGAGCAGCGGAACCGCCGTCCCCACCACGAAGAGCCCGAAGAGCGTGATCGGGAGCAACCCCACCGGGCGCCACACCCAGGTCGGATCCGCCATCAGCAGCGGCCAGTTGACGCACCAGTTCGCGGCGACGTCCAACGCCATCACGACGGCCGCCCACCGGATTCCCGCCGGACGCACCAGCCCCACCCACGCGACCGTCAGCGGATCCAGCACCGCCAGGCCCACGAAGAACACCTGCAACGGGACCGTGGCGAACGCCGCGTAGACGTGGATGCCCCCGCGCGCCAGATCCAGCCAGTGCGCGGCGGTCCCCTCGGCGAACCCGATCACGTACACCGCACCGGTCCAGCGCGCCCACCGCGGGAGCGCCCGCCACCGCGCCCGCACGTCACCCGCCCGTCCAGCCCGTTTCCCACCCCGCATCGGACCAACCTAGACCAGCCGGCCGACGGCGGTCCCGGAGCCGTCGTCCTCGTAGCCCCCGTCGCGCGCGGAGTCCCCGCGGTGGGGCGGGAGTTGGTCCGAGGGGCTGGGCACGATCAGGGCGGCAGTGGTCCACTGGGTCCGCCGGTTTTCCGGACCCGGACGACGAGGCGGTCGCCGACCGCCGCTGCGAGGGGAGTCGAGGGTGACCTCTGGAACGGGCCGTCAAACGGGCGGGGCGGCCAGGGCCCTGCCCGGCCCCGAGCCACGGGCGGACGGCGGGGCCGGCGCCATCGCGGCGGCCGGCGGACTGCACGCCTACCAGCTGCGGCTGCACGACGCGTACGGACCGGTCGTGCGCTTCCAACTGCCGGGAACGGAGCTGGCGGTGTCGATCTCCGACCCGGTCCTGCTGGAGGCCACGGCCGGCCTCGACGAGCGGCCGGTGCGACCGTTCGCCTTCTTGGAGCCGCTGTGCGAGGCGGGCAACCTCCAGGTGCTGCCGGCCGCCGAACACGGGCCCTGGCGCCACCTGCTGCTGTCGGTGCTGGCCGGACGCCCGTCCCACGAGCGGCACTTCGGGCAGTTCACCGCGCTGACCACGGCGCTCGCGGACCGTTGGGCCGAGCAGGCCGACCGGACGCCCGTCGCGTTGCAGCGGGACCTCACCGCGCTGTCCCTGCGGATGATCTGTGCGTACGCGTTCGGCGGTGAGGTGACGGACCCGGAGGGCGTCGTCACCGCGTTCGAGGAGGTGCTCACCGAGCACCTGGGACGGCTCTACGAGGTGCCCGGCGCGGTCGGGCCGGCGGAGCGCGCCGAACGGGCCGAGCGGGCGGCGGTGGCCCTCGCCCGACTGCGGGCCACCGTCGACCGGGTCGTCGCGGCCCACCGCCGTGCCGGCCGGACCGACCGGAGCGATCTGATCGGCGCGCTGGTGGCGGCCGGCGAACGGCCCGCGCGGATCCGCGACACGGTCATGATGATCATGCTCGCGGCCCACCACACGACCGGGGTCGCCGTCTCCTGGACGCTGTACCTGCTGGGGCGGCACCCCGAGGTGGCGGCCCGCGTCACCGAGGAGGTGGACCGGGTGCTCGGCGACCGGGCGGCGCCGGAGTACGCCGACCTCCGGCGCCTGACGTACCTCGGCATGACCCTCAAGGAAGCGATGCGGCGCTACCCGCCGGGCCCGTACGGCGCCCGGGAGACGGCCGAGGACCTGGCCGTGGGCGACTACCTCATCCCGGCCGGGGCCACAGTCTTCTACCCGTTCTGGGCCGTGCACATGAACCCCCAGCACTGGCCGGAGCCCGAGAAGTTCGTGCCCGAGCGGTTCACCCCGGAGGCGGCGGCCGGCCGTCCGAAACTGGCCCACGTCCCCTTCGGGTTCGGACCGCGCAGCTGCGAGGGCGCCGCCCTGGCCGTCGTCGAGGCCGAGTTGGTGCTGGCGGTGCTGCTCAAGCGGTTCCGGTTCCGCCCGGTGGCGGGGCACGAGGTGACCCCCGTCGAACGGTTCGTCCTCTGGGCCGCCGACGACATCCGCATGCTCGTCAGCCCACGGACCGCCGGGTAGTTCCGGCCGACCACGGCGCGGGGGCTCCGGTGTCCGGTCGCACCGTGCGGTGCCGGACCCAGACGTTCGGTTCGACGTAGACGGCGTGGTCGTGCGCGGTGTCGCAGTGCACCGGGACGAGGGCGCCCGGCACGTCGATCCGGCCGTCCCGGTCGAAGGGCAGGCCGGTCCACCCCCGCCACTGGTCCAGGGAGCCGCTGACCGTCATCGACGCCGCAGCGATCCGCCCGACCGTCCCACCGGCCCGGACGTGGACCCGCAGCCACGGGTCGGTCGGCAACCCGTCGGCACGCCGCCGACGGACGTAGTCGGCCATCGGTACATGCGGTTCGCGGTGCTTGGCGGTGGGCCGCACGGGCGCCCACAGGACGTCGTGCCCCTGCTGGCCGGCGGCGCTCCGCAGCGCGCCCAGCAGCTGGGCGGAGAGCCCGCGCCGGAGGTACCCGGTGTCCACCGTGACCTCCAGCGCGCCGGCCGTCGCGGGAGTGCCGGGGAGCCCCCGGTCCCGATCGCGGTAGGCCCAGGTCAGCACCTGGTCCCACCCGCGGTCGGGCATCTCCTCGCGGCCGGCGAGCGTGGCGTCGAACGGCACGCTCAGCCCGCGGGCCACGACCCGGTCGCCGTCGGTCGCCACGACGCAGTGCGCGGGGAAGTCCTCGGCCACCCGGCCCAGGAACGCGGTCGCGACCGGATCGTGCGGGACGAAGGCCGGCCAGGTCTCCGCGATCTCGTAGATCCGGGGGAGCAGCGCCGGCCGCTCGGCGAGCGTGCTGATCCGGAGGGCGTCGACGTCCGTCATGACCGGAGACCCTGCCAGCGGGCGGCTCCACGGGCCAGCGGTTTTTGTCCCGCGAGTCCGTTGGCCCGGCGGCCTGTTGGTCCATGGGCACGAGCGCGGTGCGGCCGGCGGCCGAGCGGTTCGGCCTTGTCCGGCGGCCGCCGGCCACGCCTGTGAATATTCCGGTCGGGGACGCCCGCCGTGCCCGCCCCGTCCGTCCGGCGCCCGCAGGCCGGGCCCACCGGGCGCTCCGCATTCACAACCGCCCGCCGGATTCACACGGTGGCCCTCCCGCGCGTGGCCCCCCGGCCCGGGACGGGTTTCCCGTGCCATCGTTGCCTCGCGTCCGGTCGGGTGCACCCAACCCCCCACCTCATAGGAGCACTTCGTGCACATATCGATGCGTCGCAGCGGTCGGCTGGGTGCCGTCGCCGCGGCTTGTGCGCTCGCCTTCGCGAGCCTGACCGCCCCCGCCGGGGCCGCGCCCGACCCCCGGGTCCGGGTGGAGGTCCCCGGCCCCGCCGGCGGTGCGGCGGGCGCCGGCTACCGCAACGTCCCCCGGACCTTCCCGACCGCCCCGGGCACCGCCCCGAAGGCGCTCGCGGGCGGCGCCGACGGCCGGGTCACGAAGGTGATCGACAACGGCGACACCAAGGACCGGCTCGACGTCGTCGTCATCGGTGACGGCTACACCGCCGGGGAGTTGGACCGGTTCCACACCGACGCCAAGGAGAAGTGGAACGACTTCCTGGGCGTGGAGCCCTACCGCACCTACCAGAAGCTCTTCAACGTCTGGACCGTCGACGCCGTCTCCGCGGAGAGCGGGGTCAGCGGCGACCCCGGCAAGGACGTCACCCGCAACACCGCCCTCGGCGCGCACTTCTGGTGCGACGGCACCGAACGCCTGCTCTGCATCGACCAGCAGAAGGTGGACGCCTACGTGGCCAAGGCACCGCAGGCCGATCTGGTGCTGGTGCTCGCCAACAGCAGCAAGTACGGCGGCGCCGGCTACAACGAGGCCAGTCCCACCCTCGGCTACGAGGGGATCGCCACCGCCTCCGCGCACGACCGGGACTCCAGCCAGGTCGCCGTCCACGAGACCGGGCACTCCCTCGGCAAGCTCGCCGACGAGTACGCCTACCCGGGCGTCCCCGAGTACGAGCAGTACAGCGGCCCCGAGAAGCCCGAGGCCAACTCGTCGGTGCTGGACGCGGCGGCCATGGGCGGCGCCCGCACCAAGTGGTACCGCTGGCTCGGCGAGACCTCGCCGGACGGGGGCGCCGTCGGCGCGTACGAGGGCGGCAACTACTACGTCAAGGGGCTCTTCCGCCCCACCGAGGACTCCCTGATGCGCACCCTCGGCAAGCCGTTCAACCTGCCGGGCGCGGAGGCCATGGTCGCCGGGTTCTACCGGCACGCCACCCCCGCAGCGCCGGCCGACCGCTCCCGCACCTGGCAGACCACGGCCCGGCTCGCCCTGCCCCGCACGCCCGACGCCGGCCACGGCCCGCTGACCGTGCGGTGGTACCTCGACGGGCGCGAACTGCCCGGCCAACGCAACCGCGACCGGGTGGCGCTCCGCGAGGTGGCGCTGGGCCGCGGCGACCACCGTCTGACGGCGACCGTCACCGACGGCACCACCGCCGTGCGCGACCCCGCCCTGCGCGCCGCGCTGACCGGCTCCACCGGTTGGACGGTGCGGCGCGGCGCCGGCTCCGCCGCGGACCGCCGCGCCCCGGTCGTGGCGCGCCCGGACGCCGCACCGGTGCGGAGCGCGGTCACCACGGAAGGGGACCGCTGACGTCGAAGTAGCCGCCGGTGGGTCCGTCCGAGCCCACCTGCGCCATCCGGACGATGATCTCGGCGCCCTCCTCGACGGTCTGGGTACCCGTGTGCGCGTTCAGGTCGGTGGCGGTGTAGCCGGGCTCCACGGCGTTGATCCGGATGTTCGGGAACGCCTTCGCGTACTGCACGGTGAGCATGTTGACCGCGGCCTTCGACGCCGGATAGGCGACCCCCGGGTACCCGTAGGCGGGGGAGTCCGGATCGCTGACGTGGGAGAGCGAGGCCAGGCCGCTGCTGACGTTGACCACGACCGGCGCGGCCGACCGTTGCAGCAGCGGCAGGAACGCATGGCTGACCCGCACCACGCCGAAGACGTTCGTCTCGAACACCCACCGCACCGCGTCGGCGGTCGCGTCCGCGGCCCCGATCACGCCGGCGTCCCCGGTCCGCCCTTCGACGCCGGCGTTGTTGATCAGTACGTCCAGTCCGCCGTCCGCCGCCACGGTCCGCGCCGCGGCGGCGACGGACGCATCGTCGGTCACGTCCAGGAGGACCGTCCGGGCCCCCAGTCGCTCGGCGGCCAGGCGTCCGCGCTCGGCGTCCCGGCTGCCCACGTAGACGGTGTGCCCGGCGGCGACCAGCCGCCGGGCGGTCTCGAACCCGAGACCCTTGTTCGCTCCGGTGATCAGTGTTGTCGTCATGCCCTCAGACTCCTCCCGGGCCGTGCGGGCAGCCAGCCGTCCCGCCTTCCTGGGACCGGCAGTACCAGGAAGGCGGGTGCGCGACCGGGCACAATGGTGGGCATGGCGACGGCGGAGTTCGGACGGGCGGTGCGCCGCTGGCGCGACCGCATCCCGCCCGGTACGGCCGGCCTGCCCGCCGGCGGCCACCGCCGCGCGGCCGGTCTGCGCCGGGAGGAACTGGCGCTGCTCGCCGGGATCTCGGTCGACTACGTCACCCGGCTCGAACAGGGCCGGGCCGCCCACCCGTCCACCCAGGTCGTCGAAGCCCTCGCCAGGGCCCTGCGGCTGTCCGAGGCCGAACGCGGGCACCTGTTCCGGCTGGCCGGACTGGCACCCCCGGGCCCGGAGGCGGTCCCCACCCACCTCACCCCCGGCGTGCGGCGGCTGCTGGACCGGCTCACCGGGACGCCCGTCGCGGTCTACGACGCGACGTGGACGCTGCTGGTGGCCAACCCGCCCTACGCGGCCCTGATGGGCGACCCCTCCGGGTGGCGCGGACACCAACGCAACGGCGTGTGGCGGCACTTCCTCGGTCCGGGCACCCGGGCCCGGCACACTCCGGAATCCCGGCGCGCCTTCGAGGCGGCGCTCGTCGGCGACCTGCGCGCGGCGGCCGCCCGCTATCCGTCCGACCGGACCCTGCGGCGCCTGGTCGCGGAACTCCGGGCGGACAGCGACCGGTTCGCCGAGCTGTGGGACTCCGGTGCGGTCGGCCACCACGACGCCGCGCGCAAGACCATCGACCATCCGCACGTCGGCGCCGTGACGTTGGACTGCGACGTGCTCACGGTGGCGGGCAGTGACCTGCGGATCATGCTCTACACGGCCGAGCCCGGCACCGAGGACGCCGAACGCCTCGCCCTGCTGACCGTTCTCGGCACCCAGTCGCTGGTGGGCTGACCGGCCGTCGCGCCGTGGGTCGTGCCCGGCGGCGTCGGCGTCACGGAACGGGGGAGAAGTCGGTCGGCGCGAGGATCCGGTTCTCCGCGCTCAGCAGCAGGCCCTCCCGCTTCATCTCGGCGAGGTACGCCTGCCATTCCGGGTCCGCGTAGAGCGCGGCCCGGCGCCGCTCCCGGTCGGCCTGGTCCTCGTAGGCCCACAGGTGGACGACCTGGTCCAGTCGGCCCTCCACCGGGACGTACCAGCCCACGCAGCGGCCCAGGTGCCGCGCCTGGAGCGGGTAGCCCTTCTCCCGGTAGAGCGCCACCCAGTCCGCGACGCGGGTCGGTTGGACGGTGTAGACGCGGTGGTCGACGATCATGACGTTCCCCTGTCGTCGTGTTCGGTCTCGGGCGAAGCCCGGGGGCTCCGTCGCCTTTCACAATACATCGATGTTCGTCGAACATCGATGGACTGTCTACACTGGCGCCATGCGCTCCCTCGACCATCCGCAGCTCTCCTCGGTGTCGCTGTCCGACGCCCTCGCGGCCCTGGCCGACCCGACCCGCCGCGCCGTCGTGCGGGTGCTGACCGACGGCCGGGAACACCTCGCCGGCGACTTCGACCTCGGCGTCGCCCAGTCCACGCTCAGCCACCACATGAAGAGGCTCCGGCAGGGCGGCATCACCCACAGCCGACCGGACGGCACCCGCTGCTGGGTCTCGCTGCGCCCGGAATTCGACGCGCGCTTCCCCGGCCTGCTGCGGACCGTCCTCGGCCTCGACACCGAGGAGACCCGAAGCTGATCGGGAAACCCACCCGATGCACCGGAACCAGCCCGCGCCCGCTCCGCCACGCCGAGCCGACCAGGAACCGCCCGAAGGAGCCGGACGGCGGACCGGCCCCCGCTCCCGATCTTCCGGGTGGGCCGATGACGTGCACGGCGACGCGTGCCGCCGCTACCCTCGGACGCAGGTCAGTTGCGGAAGAGGAGCGTGGATGCCGTCGGCGATCGTCGAGCCTGCCGAAGTCTGGATGTTGGCGCGGGAGCACCCGGCGCCCCTGATGCGGGCGACCCGCGCACTCAGCCAGGCACTGGAGCGGGTCCACGGCCCGCGGTTCGCCGTCTGGCACTCCGACGAACTCCTCTTCGGCGTCCGCGACGGCCGGTTGGTGTTGCAGACGCTGGGCGGTCAGGACGTGCCGCCGCCCAAGGTCGTCCTGGTGCGGCAGACGCCCGGCTCGATGTCCGAGCACCGTGAACTGACCCTGCTCCGGCACCTGGAACGCCTCGGCGCGGTGCTGATCAACCCCGCCGCCGCCCACCACCGGTGCGGCAACAAGCTCTGGCAGTTGCAGGAGTTGGCCGCGGCCGGCCTCCCGGTGCCCGACACCCTCTCGTACGCCACCGCACCGCTCGCCGGCGTGGTGCGCAGCCCGCAGGTGCGGACGCCATGCGTGGTCAAGCCCGTCAACGGCCGGAACGGCTCCTCGGTCTTCCTCGCCCCCGACACCGAGCTGCTGCGGGCGCTGTCGGGCAGCCTCGCCCAAGAGGTGCCGCTGCTCCTCCAGGAGTACGTCGCCGCCTCCCACGGCCGGGACCTGCGCGTGGTCGTCGTCGACGGCGAGCCGGTGGCGGCCCAGATCCGCAGCTCCCGCGACGGGGCGCTGGCCTCCAACCTCGCCCAGGGCGCCACCGCCGAACTCTGCCTGGGCCGCTATCCGGAGGGCGAGGCCCTGGCGGTGCGGGCGGCAGCGGCGCTCGGCCTGTCCGTCGCCGGGGTCGACCTGCTCTTCACCGCCGACGGCGGCCACACCCTCTGCGAGGTCAACGCCGTGCCCGGCTGGCGCCCCCGCATGACCACGGTCATCCCGGCGATCACCGCGTACGTCGACCGGATCCTGGCCGGCGCGGGTGCCCCCGCCGCCGAGGGACGCCGCGTGCCCGTTCCCGGCAACGGGGCGATGTCCTGACCCGCCGCCCGGCCCCCGCGCGCAGGCGCCCGCGGGGGCCGGGGCCCGGGGCGGCCGGGGCCGACGGCGTCACCGGTGCCACAGGTAGCGTCCGAGGGCCCGTCGCAGCGGTCGGGGGGTGAGCGTGAGCAGCGTCGTCGCGGCCTTGTAGGGCACACCGGGCACGCACCGCCGGGTGCCGGCCGCGACGGCCTTGAGCGCGGCGGCGGCGACCTGGTCCGCCTCCAGCCAGAAGAACCCGGGCACCCAGGCCGGGGCGAGGCCGTTCGCGGCGAAGTAGTCGGTCTTGGTCAGCCCCGGCAGCACCACGGTGACGTGGACGCCGGAGCCGCGGTTCTCGATGGCCAGGTCCTCCGAGAAGTGGGTGAGGAACGCCTTGGTCGCGGCGTAGGTGGCGAGCGACGGCGACGGCAACTCGCCGGTCAGGGACGACACGTTGAGGACGCCGCCGTGTCCAGCGGCCCGCATCCGGGACAGCACGGACCTGGACAGACGCACCACGGCCTGGTTGTTCAGCTGGACCGTGGCCTCTTCGAGGTCCACCGGGAGGTTGGCGAAGACGCCGGACCCGCCGGAACCGGCGTTGTTGACCAGGAGCTCGATCGGGCGGTCCGGATCGGTGAGGCGGGCGGTCACCCGCGCCGTCTGCTTGGCGTCGGTGAGGTCGGCCGGCAGCGCTTCCACCTCGATGCCGTGGGCGTGCCGCAGCTCCTCGGCGAGGTCCCGCAGGAGCGGTTCCCGGCGCGCGACGAGCACCAGGGAGACGCCCCGGGCCGCCAGTTGCCGTGCCATGGCCGTGCCGATGCCACTGGAGGCGCCGGTGATCAGCGCGGATCGGTAGGGATAGGGTCGGTCAGCCAAGGGAGGTCTCCCCACGCGCGGGACTTCGGTCCTGACGCGGCGCCCGTCGTGCGGGCCGGAGCACTGCACACAGTGCGTCGGTCGAACGACGAACGTACCTCGCCGGACGGCACCCACGGCAGGGCGTACGGAAGCACGGCACGCCCCGGGGCGTGCGCCTCGATGCCCGCACCCGGCTCCCGCCACGGGGTTGAGGACCCGCGGCCGGTGGTACCGGGCGGCGCCGCAGCCACCGGGAAGCGACAGGTCCTAGGGTTGCCCCATGTACGCGACAGAGGTGTCCCGTTACGTCAGCGCCCCGCCCGCCGCCGTCTACCGGGCGCTGCTCGACGCCCGGGCGGTCGCCAACTGGCGGGTCCCGGACGGCATGACCGGCCGGGTGCACGAGTTCGACGTCCGGGTCGGCGGCGCCTTCCGGGTCTCGCTCACCTACGACGACGGGCGGCCGGGCGTCGGGAAGTCCGCGGACCGCACCGACACCTACCACGGCCGCTTCGTGGAACTCGTGCCCTTCGAGAAGGTCGTCGAGGTGGTGCGGTTCGACACCGACGACCCGCGCTTCGCCGGCACCATGACGCTCACCACCACGCTCGTGCCCGCCGGCGCGGGCACCACCGTCGTCCTCGTCCACGCGGGCGTCCCGGACGCCGTCCCGGCGGACGCCAACGAGGCCGGTGCGCGCACGGCGTTGGCGAACCTCGCGCGCTGGGTCGAGGCCGCGGGGTGAGCCGCCGGCGCCGGTGCGGCCGCACGCCCGCGCGGCGACCGACCCCGGCGCGTCAGTCGCCGCGCCAGATGTTGTCGAAGGCGGCCTGCTCGATGGCCCGGCGTTGGCGCAGGGCCTCCAACTGCAGCAGCGCTTCGTGGACCGCGGCGAGCACGGTGTCCACGCCGTCGTCGTCCACGCTCGGTGAGGTGGTGTCGCCGCTCCCGCCCGCGCCGCGGAGTCCCAGGACCGCCCCCAGGAAGGCCAGGACGGGCTCGTCCGAGGCCCAGCGGTCGGCCGCGGCGCGCCGGTCCGGGGAGTCCGCCAGCACGACGTTCCCGGCCCGGAAGCGCATCCCGCGGCGCGGCTGCCGAGTGACCAGCCCGTCCGTTTCGAGGGCCGCCAGGTAGGCGGCGGACAGGCCGCGTCCCCGGCGCCACAGCCAGTCGTCGACCGACTCGTACGGCGACTCGCGGATCAGCGACGCCGCGGCCCTGGCCAGCAGCGGATCGGTGTGGGTGGGGCGGTAGCCGGGCACGATGCGGTCGTCGTCCAACCTGACGGCCTCGGCGGCGAGGAGGTCGATCACCTCGGCCCCGGCGAGCGCGAGCGACAGGTCGCCCTGCTCCACCGGGCGGCCGGGCGCCACGTCCAGCGCGGTGATCATCAGGTCCCGTGATGTGGTCATGGCTCTGGTCCGCCTCGTTCGGGAGGGTCCGCCGGGAGCGCCGTCCCCGGCGCGCCCGGCGCACTCGGACGTCGGGCGCGCCGGCCCTCAGCCTCCAGCAGACCAGTTCCGGGCGGATCGTGCGCGCCGGGGAGCGACCTCGGCGCGCGGCGCCGGGCCCTTCGGGCTGTACTGGGGGAAGGGCACGCCGAACGCGTGCGCTCGGAGGACGGGGGAACGTCGCACAGTGTGGAGGCACCGTGGAACTGGCCTTCCTGAATGCGGTGTACGCGAGCGGGGGACCGTACGTCTGCGCCTACCTCGACACCTCACGGGACACCGCCCAGCCGGACCGGGAGATGGCCCACCGCCGACGCCGGGTCCGGGTGGCACTCGCGGAACAGGGCGCCGACGACGCCACCGTGGCCGCGGTCGTCGCCGTCGCGGGCCGTGACCGGGAGGTCGCCGGCCGGCACGGACAGGCGATCGTCGCCAGTCGGGGGCGGGTGGTCCTGACCGAGGAACTGCCCGAGCCGCCGGCGCGCGACGAGACGGCCTACACCGCGCTGCCCGACCTGTTGCCGCTGGCGGTGCAGCACGCGCCGGACATCCGCTACGTCGCCGCCACCGTGCACGGCCGGCCGCGCCCGGAAGCCGCGCTGCCGGGCGAGTTGGAGCTGGCGTTCCAGGCCGGGACGTGGCCGAGCAGTGCGGTCGCGCCCGGCGTCTGCCACCGGGAGCGCGGCCCCGCCGGGCGCTGGCACGACGGCGCCGGGCCGGCCGCCGACCGGATCGTCGACCTGGCCCGGCGGACCGGCGCCGAGACGATCGTGCTCGGCGGGGTCACCTGGGCCCGCGAGGCGCTGGCCGACCACCTGTCGGTGCGCTGGCGCAAGCGCCTGGTCACCGGCAGCGGGAACGGCCACCCGGTCCCCGAGGGCCGGGCCCTGATGGAGGACGACCTCGCCGCGGCGTTCCAGGGGCAACTGCGCCTCGCCGACCGGGCCCGCCTCGACATGTTCCGGGCCCGCCGGAACAGTCGGCACGGCGCCGTCGAGGGCCTGTCGGACGTCGTGACCGCACTGCGTCGGGCCCAGGTGGGCACCGTGCTGCTCAACGTCCCGCTGGGCTTCCCGGAGCGGCTTCCGGTGCCGGACGAGGCCCCGTCATCCGACCCGTCCGACGCGGACCTGGAGCCCTACGGCGCGCTCGGCTTCCGCGGCGGACCGGCCCGGGCCGCGCTGCTCGGGGCCGCGGTGCGCACCGGCGCGGAACTCGTCGTCGTGCCGCAGCGGCAGCTGCCGTTGGCGGACGGCCTGGGCGCGCTGCTGCGGTACGCCGGACCGGAGCGCACCGCCTACTTCACCCGCCTGCTCCGCCGCTGAGGCGGCGGTGCGGGCGGGTGGTCGGCCCGTGCGTCAGTGCAGGATCTTCTCCTTGGCGCGGGCGAACTCCTCGTCGCTGATGTCGCCGCGGGCGCGGATCTCGGAGAGCTTGGCGAGCTGGTCCACCGCGCTGGTGCCGGCGCCGGCGGTGTCGCGGATGTACCGCTCGACGTCCTCGCGCTGGGCCCGGACGTGCTGCTGTTCGCGGCGGCCCATGCCCCGGCCGCGGGCGACGACGTACACGAAGACGCCGAGGAACGGCAGCACCAGGACGAAGACCAGCCAACCGGCCTTGGCCCAGCCGTTCATCGTGTCGTCGCGGAAGACGTCCAGCACGACCCGGAACAGCAGGATGACCCACATGATCCACAGGAAGACCCACATCGCGGTCCAGAAGGCACCGAGCACCGGGTAGTCGTAGGCGAGGTTCACGTGACCGGCCATGGCTCTCTCCTCCTCGGGACGGTCGTCACCTCCCAGCCTGGCAAGGCCGGCCCGGCACTGCCACACGAGTTCCGCGCCCTTGCGGCGGGGCCGCCCGGGTGCTCACCCGAGTGGCCCGGGCGAACCGGTGCGGGGCGCCGCCCGGTCGTAGAACTGGCAGTCAGGCGCCTGCCGCAACCGCCGGTGGACCGGCCGGTCCGGGCCCGCCGCGCGGTCGTCGGACGGCGGGCGTGACGAGCAGCGGGAGAACGCGATGCGAACGACCGACGGGACCACGGCAACGGCCCGCGTGCTGCGGACACCCCGGGTCGCGGCGGTGGCCGGGATGGTCTCCGCGGTGCTGCTGGGGGTCGCCGTCCTCCTCGTGCGCCTGGCGGTCCCCGAGCACTCCGAGGACGCCGCCGACTGGATCCGCGACACCTCCCAGCGGGGCTTCCTGCACACCGCACTGATGCTGTTGCCGTTCGCCGGGATCTTCTTCCTGTGGTTCATGGGCGCGGTGCGGGACTTCGTCGGCGCCGCCGAGGACCGGTTCTTCTCGACGCTGTTCCTCGGCAGCGGACTGCTCTTCGTGGCGATGCTGTTCGTGCTCGCGGCGACGACCGGCAGCCTGCTGGCCGTGACGGACGCGTCGCCCTCGGCGTCGGCGGGGGAGCGGGTGCTCTGGCAGTACGGGCGCCACCTCGTCCTGGAGCTGCTGACCAGCTACGCGACGCGGATGGCCGCCGTGTTCGTGGTGTCGACCACCACCATCGGGCACCGGCTCGGCATCTTCCCCCGCTGGCTGGTATGGCTGGGCTACCTCGTCGCGCTGGTGCTGCTCTTCGCCGTCGGCGGCGAGGGCCACGTCGAACTCGTCTTCCCGCTGTGGATGCTGGCCGTCAGCAGCCACGTCTTCGTGATCACCCTGCGCCGCCACCGGAGCGGCGGCCGGCCGGGCCCCACCGGGGCGGACGCGGCCTGAGCTTCGCACCGTCCGGCCCCGGCCGCCGCTTTCGCGCGCCCGTCGGCGCGGGCGGACAGTGGAGGTACACGCCCCACGGAAGCGGGATGATCATGGAACGGTACCCAGCCATCGCGGACCACGGCGTCGTAGGCGACCTCCAGACCGCGGCGTTGGTCTCGTCCGAAGGGGTCGTCGACTGGTTCCCGGCGCCCCGGTTCGACTCGCCCAGCGTCTTCGCCGCCCTCCTCGACCACGAGCGCGGGGGCCACTTCCGCTTCGCCCCCGAGGGCCGGGGCAGCACCTGCAAGCAGCTCTACTACCCGGACACCGCGGTGCTCGTGACCCGCTTCATGTCCCCCGACGGCGTCGGCGAGGTCTTCGACTGCATGCCCCCGGACCGCACCGGCACGCCGTCCGCCCGGCACGTGCTGCTCCGCGGCGCCCGGGCGGTCCGCGGCACGGTCCGCTTCGACCTGGAATGCCGGCCGCGCTTCGACTACGCGCGGGCCGCCCACACCTGCGACCTGCACGACGGCACCGCCACCTTCCGGGCGCCCGGCGCCACCGCGCACCTGCAGAGCACCTTCCCGCTGGACCGCGACGGCGACGACGCGGTGGGCACCGTCACGCTGCGCACCGGACAGGTGGCCGGGGCCGTCCTCACCGTCGACGCCGCACCCGACGCGCCCGCCCCGCCGCCACTGACCCCGGACGCCGTGGCGGAGCGCTTCTGGGAGGTCGTGGACTTCTGGCAGCGCTGGGTGCGCACCTCCCACTACCGGGGGCGGTGGCCGGGGGCCGTGCACCGCTCGGCGATCACCCTCAAACTGCTCACCTACGCCCCCACCGGCGCACCGGTCGCCGCCGCCACCATGGGACTGCCGGAACAGGTCGGCGGCGAACGCAACTGGGACTACCGCTACACCTGGGTCCGCGACGCGTCGCTGTCCGTCCGGGCCCTGCTCGACCTGGGGTTCGCCGAGGAGGCGGCGCAGTTCACCCGCTGGCTGGGAAACCGCCTCCAGCCCGCGGCGGACGAGGGGCACGAACCGCTCCAGATCATGTACCGGGTGGACGGCGACCCCGACCTCCCGGAGGAGGTGCTGTCCCATCTGGAGGGCTACCGCGGTTCGGCCCCGGTGCGCGTCGGCAACGCCGCCACCGACCAGTTGCAGCTGGACATCTACGGCGAGGCGCTCTACGCCCTGTCGGAGGGGCGCGAGATCGCCATGCGGGCCGGCTACCACGGCTGGAAGAACCTCGCCCGCACCCTGGACTGGCTCGCCGACTCCTGGGACCGGCCCGACGAGGGCATCTGGGAGACCCGCGGCGGACGCAAGGAGTTCACCTTCAGCCGGATGATGTCGTGGGTGGCCTTCGACCGGGGCCTGCGCCTGGCCGCCGCGTACAGCCGCCCCGCCGACACCGTCCGGTGGACCGCGGCCCGCGACGCCATCCTCGAACAGGTCATGCAGCGCGGCTGGGACGCCGAGCAGCGGGCGCTCGTCCAGCACTACGACGGCGCGGTGCTCGACGCGTCGCTGCTGCTCCTGCCGCGCGTGGGCTTCCTGGCGCCCCAGACGGAGAGTTGGCTCTCCACCCTGGACGCGATCGAGCGCACCCTGGTGTCGGACAGCCTCGTCTACCGCTACGACCCGCTCGCCTCGCCCGACGGCCTGCGCGGCTCCGAAGGCACCTTCAGCCTGTGCACCTTCCTCTACGTCGACGCCCTGGCCCGGGCCGGCCGCCTCCGACCGGCCCGCTACGCCTTCGAGAAGATGCAGACCTACGCCAACCACGTCGGCCTGTTCGCGGAGGAAATCGGCCCCGGCGGCGAGCAGTTGGGCAACTTCCCGCAGGCGTTCACCCACCTGTCGCTCATCATGGCCGCCACCACCCTGGACGACGCCCTCGACCGGCAGCGGGACGACGAGCCGTGGCGGGACGGTCCGCCCGGCCGCCTCAGTCCCTGATCCCGCCGATGGTCAGCGGCAGGTGCCGGGGGCCGCGCAGCACCGCGTTCTGCCGGTACGGCGGCGGGTCCTCGACCAACTGCGGGGCGTCGAGCCGGCGGACGAGTTCGGTCAGCGCGAGCTGCGCCTCCAACCGGGCGAGCGGCGCACCGAAGCAGCTGTGCAGACCGTGGCCAAAACCGAGGTGCTGGTTGTCGGGGCGGTCGGGGACGAACCGGTCCGGGTCGGTGAAGCGCTGCGGGTCCCGGTTGCCGGACGCCACCATCAGGTAGACGGACGCCCCCTTGGGGATGACCGTGCCGGCGACCTCGATCTCGGCCAGTGTCGTGCGCTGCGGCAGCATCTGCACGGGCGGCTCGAACCGCAGCAACTCCTCGACCAGCGGCACCGCCAGAGCGGGGTCGGTGCGCAACCGCTGGAGCACGTCCGGGTGGCGCAGCAGGGTGAGCATCCCGTTGGTGATGAGGTTGACCGTGGTCTCGTGGCCGGCGATCAGCAGCAGCACCGAGGTGGTGATCATCTCCACCGGGGACATCTGCCCGTCCGGGCCGTGCTCGGTGGCCAGGGCGGACAGCATGTCGTCCCGGGGAGAGCGCCGGCGCTCCTCGATCAGCCCGGCCAGATACATGGCGAGGTCGCGCCGGGCCTGCTGCACGTCCTGCATCTTGGCCGCGCGCTCCTCGGGCGTGCCGACCGGGTCGAGGCCGGCGGCGATCGTGTCGGCCCACTCGTGGAAGTGCGTCTCGTCCTCGCGCGGCACGCCCAGGATCCGGCAGATCACGGTGACCGGGAACGGATAGGACACGTCGTCGACGAGGTCGATGGCGTCGCGTCCGCGCAGGCCGTCGATGAGCCCGGTGACGATCCCGGCCAGCTCGCCGTGCATCTCGAACACCCGGCGCGGGGTGTGCGGCGGCCCGAACGGGCGCATGGCCAGCCGGCGCAGCCGGTCGTGCTCCGGCGGGTCGAGCCGGAGGAACGACGGCGGCAGGTTGGGGTCCTGCTCCTGGCCGGTGGCCTCGGCCGCCTCGGGCGTCAGGTTCCGGGCGTCGGAGCTGATCCGCGGGTCGTGCAGCAGCCCCTTGACCGCCCAGTACGTGCTGACCAGATAGGGCCCCGCCTCGTCGCGCACCACCGGCGTCCTGCGCAGCTCGGCGTAGAGCGGGTACGGGTCGGGGCGGTTGGCGTAGTCCAGGACCTGGCGCAGGAGGGCGACCGACGTCATGGGTGTGTCCTTCCAGGGTGCTGCGGCCGGGGACGACCGGTCGGCGTACTCGGGTCAGGCGCGTCGCGGGGTGAACGAGACGCGCCGGTCGGTCGGGGAGTACCCGCTGAGGGTGACGGTGGGGCCGTGGCTGGGCTGCGAGGGGTCCGGGAAGCCGGCCGCGACCGGTTGCCGGCCCTCGGGGCGCCGGTCGACGGTGGTGAACTCCGGCGGGAACGACGCGGCCCGCTCGATCTGCCGCTCGTAGAAGTCCAGCCACTTCGCCTGGTCGAAGGTGACCGCGGCGATGACCCGGCCCTGGAAGCCGTAGGCCGCGGTGAAGCGCTGCTCGGCGAGCGACCCTTGGGTGACCATGATCTGGTCGGCCATCGGCGGCACGCCGACGGACTTGATGTTCACGCCGAACTGCGCCGACCAGAACGACGGCATCCACAGGTGCGGCCGCCGCTCGGCACTGGCACTGACCATGTTGTGGGCCGCGACCTCGGCCTGCGCCACCGCGTTGCCCCAGTGCTCCAACGACAGGAACTGGTAGCCGAAGAGCGGATGCGGCGAACGGGCCACGTCACCGGCGACGAAGACGTCGTCCGTGACGATGCCCCGGACGTCGAACGCGCGGCACCCCGCGTCGCAGGCGATGCCGCGCGGGCCGGCGCCCAGCCCGGAGTCCGCGAGCCATTCGGTGTTGCGGGTGGCGCCCAGCGCGACGACCACCACGTCGCACGCGACCGCGGTGCCGTCCGAGAAGTGCGCCGTGCGCACCCGGCCGGCGGAGTCCCCTTCCAGCCCGGTGACCTGCACCCCGCACCGCAGGTCGACGCCGTGCGCGCGCTGGAGTTCCGCGGCCACCTCGCCGACCACCCCGCCGAGCGCGCCCACCAGCGGCGCCCCGCCGCGTTCGGCCACGGTGACCGGCACGTCCCGCTCGCGGCAGGCGGAGGCGATCTCCGAGCCGGTGAAGCCGGCCCCGATCACCAGCACCCGCCGCGGCCCGGAGGCCAGCCGGTGGTGCAGCTGCACGGCGTCGTCCTGCGTGCGCAGCACGAACACCCCGTCGAGTTCGGCCTCCAGCTCGTGGGGCCACGGACGGGCCCGCACCCCGGTCGTGATCAGCAGCCGGTCGTAGTCGAGCACGTCGCCGTCGGCCAGCCGCACCCGCTTGGCCGCCAGGTCCAGCCCGGTGGCCGCGGACCCGAGCCGCCACTGCGCGTCGAGGGGACGCACCCTGGGCAGCCGCGTGTGGTCCGCCGGCACCTTGCCCAACAGGACCTGCTTGGACAGCGGCGGCCGGTCGTACGGCTCGTGGGGCTCGTCGCCGACCAGGGTGAGCGTGCCCGCGAAGCCCTCCGCGCGCAGCGCCTCGGCGGCCCGCAGACCGGCCAGCGACGCACCGACGACGACGATCCGCCCCTCGCGCCGGAACGCCTCCAGGTACCCGTCAATCGTCACGGGACCCACCCGCCTCCGCCGCGCCGTCCAGGTCCGCGTAGTCGAGGGTGATGGCCTTCACGGGGCAGGCGTCCGCGGCTCTGCGCACGTGCTCCCGCTGGGAGTCGTCGGCCTGCGGGTCGTACATCAGCGCCTCGTCCCCGTGCATGGTGAACACGTCCGGCGCGAGGAAGGCGCACTGGGCGTACCCCTGGCACCGGTTGAGATCGACCACAAGCCTCATGAACTCTCCGCTCTCCGCGACGTGATCGGCGCACGGCGGCCGTGCGCGCGGGTGCACCACCGGATCGAGGCCGGCCCCGGTCCAGGATGGGGAGCCCGCCGGCGCGTCGCACGCCCGCCCGGCCGTCGGGGTGAGTCAGCGGCCGGCACGGGACACCGGGGCGTCCCCGGGACCGCCGGCGCCCTCGGCAGGTACGGCTTCGGGGCGCGGGTGGTGGTGCCGGCCGCGGGCCGAGGGGCTACGGAGCGGGCTGCGGGCCCTCGGACCCCGCAGGCTCCTCCGCGCCGTTCGCCGGCAGCGGCTGTTCCGCCCAGATGACCTTGCCCTGCGGGGTGTAGCGGGTGCCCCACCGCTCGGTGAGCTGGGCCACCAGGAACAGGCCGCGCCCGCCCTCGTCGGTCGTCGCCGCGTACCGCAGGTGGGGCGAGGTGTTGCTGCCGTCGGCCACCTCGCAGACCAGGCTGCGGTCGCGGAGCAACCGGGCCCGTACCGGTGGTGAGCCGTACCGGAGCGCGTTGGTGACCAGCTCGCTGATCACGACCTCGGTCGCGAAGGCGAGGTCGTCCAGGCCCCACTCGGCGAGCTTGGCGGAGATGCTGGAACGCATCCCGGCGACGGCCGCGGGGTCGAACGGCACGTCCCAGGAGGCGACGCGGTCCGGGCCAAGCACCCGGGTGCGGGCGATCAGCAGCGCCACGTCGTCGCGCGGGCGTTCCGGGAGCAGGCGGTCCAGGACCGCCCGGCAGTTCTCCTCCGGGGACCGGCCCGGCCGGGACAGCGCCCCGCGCAGCATCTCCATGCCCACGTCGAAGTCCCGGGTGCGCTCCTCGACCAGCCCGTCGGTGTACAGCACGATCTGGGTGCCCTCGGGCAGGTGCAGTTCCGTGGTCTCGAACGGCACGTCGCCCAGTCCCAGGGGCGGGCAGGCCGGCAGCTCCGGGAACTCCACGGTGCCGTCGGGGTGGACCAGCGCCGGCGGCGGGTGGCCGGCCCGGGCCATGCCGCAGCGCCGGGAGACCGGGTCGTAGATCGCGTACAGGCAGGTGGCGCCGGTGATGTTGGTGTCGCTGCCGGTCTCGGCCTCCTCCTGGTCGATCTGGTCGACGAGGTCGTTGAGGTGGCCCAGCAGCTCGTCGGGGGTGAGGTCGAGGGTGGAGAAGGTGTGCACCGCGGTGCGCAGCCGGCCCATGGTGGCCGCGGCGTGCAGGCCGTGGCCGACGACGTCGCCGACGACCAGCGCGACCCGGCTGCCGGAGAGCGGGATGACGTCGAACCAGTCACCGCTCACCCCCGACTGGGCGGGCAGGTAGCGGTGGGCCACCTCCATGGCGCTCTGCTCGGGCAGGGTGCGCGGCAGCAGACTGCGTTGCAGGGTCACCGCCAGGGCGTGTTCGCGCGTGTACCGGCGGGCGTTGTCGATGCTCAGTGCGGCGCGCGCGACCAGTTCCTCGGCCAGCGACCGGTCCTCCTCGTCGAACGGTTCCGAGCCCTGGGCGCGCCAGAAGTTGGCCATGCCCAGGATGTTGCCGCGGGCCCGCAGCGGCGTGGTGATCAGCGAGTGGATGCCGCACGCCAGGACCTGCCGGGCCCGGTCGGGGTCCTGGAGCTGCCAGGTGGGGGTGGTCGACAGGTCCGGAACGACCTGGGAGCGGCCGCTGGCCATCCCGCGGGCCTGGGGCGTGCCGTCCACGAACGTGATGGGGGTGCCGGCGGGCAGGAACGGGTGGTCGGCGCGGACGCCGTGCGCGGCGGTGCGGCGCATCTGCTGGGCGCCGCTGCCGGTCGGCTCGTCGCCGTGCAGGACCGGGGCCACCAGGTCGACGGTGACGTAGTCGGCGAACCGCGGGACGGCGACGTCGGCGAGTTCCTCGGCGGTCCGGGCCACGTCGAGGGTGGTGCCGACGCTCACCCCGGCCTCGTAGAGCAGCCGCAGGCGCTCGTGGGCGACCTCGGCGCGGCCGGACAGCAGCCGCAGCTCCGTGGAGTCGCGGAGGGTGGTGACCGTGCCCATGCCGGCGGCGTGCCGGTCGGTGGGCCGCTGGTTCACCGCGAGGAGCCGGCCGCCCGTCTGATGGATCTCGTCGGTGGCGGACCGGCCCGACGCCAGGAGGCCGGCCAGTCCCGGGGCGAGGCCGGGCAGCTGGGACACCGCCCGGCCCTCGGCGTCGTCGGGCAGCGCCAGCAGCCGCCTGGCCTCGTCGTTGGCCAGCAGCAGCCGGCCTTCGGCGCTGGTGATGACCACGCCCTCCCGCACGGCGTGCAGCACCGCCTCGTGGTGCTCGTACATGCGGCTCATCTCGACGGACCCCAGGCCGCGGGTCTGGCGCCGCAGCCTGGTGGTGATCACCGCCGTGGCGGCCGTGGCGAGGGCCAGCGCCGCACCGCTGATGATGAAGATCACCGGGAGGTGGCCGGCGATCGCGCGGCTCACGCTCGCCACCTTCATCCCCGCGGCGACCAGGCCCACCACCGTGCCGTGGGAGTCGTCGACGGGCACGATGGCCTGCACTTCGTGGCCGAGCGGCCCGGACACGCTCTCGACGTGCACCTGGCCGGCCAGCGAGGGGCCGATGGTGCCGACGAACGGCTTGCCGATCTCCTGCGGGATCGGGTGGGTGTAGCGGATTCCGTGGGTGTTCATCACGACGATGAAGTCGACGCCGGCGCGTTTGCGGGCCGCCTCGGTGAGGGGTTGCAGGATCTTCGACGGGTCCGGGGAGCGGAGTGCGCCCTGGACACCAGGGGAGTGGGCGAACGTCTCCGCGACCGCCACCGAGCGGCTGCGCGCCTCCTCCTCGGCGTCGTGCCGGGACGTCAGCAGCAGCGCCGCCAGCGTGCCCAGGACGAGCAGGAGGCCGACGGTGAGTTGGAGCAGGAAGACCTGCCCCGCGAGACTCTGCGGGCGTCGTTCGGTCAGTGACCGTACTGTTGCGCGCCGGTATCGGCCGGACCCTGCGGCCATGTTGCTATTTCTAACACTCCCCGGGCGGGCTCGCCGCCCTGCCGCCCCTCGTGTACGCCGTCGGCGCCGTTCAGCCACCCGGGCACGCACCCCGACCGGTCGGCCACCCCCGGTGACCGCGGGGCGGCGGCCGACCGCTCACCGCGGGTTTCCCGGGTGGGGGCGGACGCGCGCCGCCGGCACGGTGCCGTCGCGGTGGCGGGCGGGCCGGCTGTGGCGGCTGGCGACGGCGCGGTGCGTCCGGATGTCGCACTCGGCCGGGCCGGAAGGGGGGACGGGTCCGTTCCGTTTGCGCCGTACGGACGGCGTCGGACCGGGCGGGGCGACGCCGACGGTCCCCGGGGTGCCCGCGCGGCCCCGCGACGCCCGCCGGGCAGGCCGCGAGGGGTGCGCCGCCGCCTCCGTCGACGGCTGCGCGTCCGGGACGGCCGGCCCGGACGAGGGCGTCCGCCCGCGCGACGTCGCCGGAGCCCGGGCAGGGGCCGATGCGGCGGAATCACCGGATCCCCGCAGTGAATCCTCGTGATAGTGGACGTCCGGCATGCCACCACAGGTACGGCGAGGAGAGCCCCAGTGAGCGACCTTGCGTCATTCGACGTGACGAACCCGTTGTTCAAGGCCAACCCCCATGATTTCTACGCCGGGTTACGGGAGTCGGGCCCCGCGCACATGGTGCACCTCCCGGGCTACGGGGACGTCTGGCTCGTCACCGGCTACGCGGACGCCCGGGCCGCGCTCGCCGACCCGGGCCTTTCCAAGGCCCCGGCCAATGTGCCGGCGAGCCTGCGGAACGCCATGGTGGAAGCCGGCGAACGGGACGGCTTCCAGCTCATGGCCCACATGCTCAACAGCGATCCGCCCGACCACACCCGGCTGCGCAAGCTGGTGGTCCGGACGTTCACCGCCCGGCGGGTGCGCGCACTACGGCCCCGCATCCAGGAAATCACCGACGCGCTCCTCGACGAGGTGGTGGCGAAGGGCAGCGCCGATCTGATGGACGACCTGGCGTTCCCGCTGCCGATCACGGTCATCTGCGAACTGCTCGGTGTACCGGCGGAGGACCGCGACGACTTCCGGCGCTGGACGTCGATCCTGGTCTCCGAGGACGAGGCGCTGCGCCCGCAACTCCAGGACACCTTCGCGCAACTGAACGCCTACCTGACCGATCTGGTGCGGCACAAGCACGCCGCCCCGGACGACGGGCTGCTCTCCGCACTGGTCTCGGTGGCGGAGGACGGCGACTCGCTCGACGACGACGAAGTGGTCTGGATGGCCTTCCTGCTGCTCGTCGCCGGTCACGAGACCACCGAGAACCTCATCGGCAACGGCATGCTCGCGCTCCTGAGCAACCCCGAGCAGCTCGCCGCCCTGCGCGCCGACGCGTCGCTGCTCCCCACGGCGGTCGAGGAGATGCTGCGCTATGAAGGGCCGGTGGAGACGACCACGTGGCGCTTCACGACCAGGCCGGTCGAGATCGGCGGCGTGACGATCCCGGCGGACCAGACAGTGGTGGTCGTGCTGGCCTCCGCCAACCGTGATCCGTCCCGCTTCGCCGACCCCGGTCGCTTCGACATCTCCCGCGAGGACAACCAGCACGTGGCGTTCGGCCACGGCATCCACTACTGCCTGGGAGCCCCCTTGGCCCGCCTGGAGGGGCAGATCGCCATCGGAACCGTCCTACGGCGGCTGCCCGACGTGCGGCTCGCCGTGGACGAGGGGGACCTCCGGTGGCGGCTCGGAATCGTCATGCGCGGGCTGCACAACCTCCCCGTGCGCTTCACTCCCAGCGGGCCGGAACACTGATTCCGCAGCCGTCTTCGCCGGCCTCCTCCCGAACTCCGCTGCCCGACGGCAACCGGGACCGGCTACGCGGTGCGGCCCGTGTGGCCGAGGGCCAGGACTTCCGCCGCGGCGACGCCGGAGGCGGCGGTGGCACCGTGTGTGAAGATCCGGACGGCTCCGGGGAGGGCGTCGCTCGGCAGGCCCATCTCGACCACGACGGCATCGGGACGGGCCGTGGTGAGAGCGGCGAGGGCACGGCCCATCCACGCGTGCCGGGCGGCGTCGCGGACGACGACGACCAGCGGACGGCCGGCCGCGGGCGCCAGCGCGAGGTCCGTCAACGTGCCGGGCCGGTCGTCGAGTTGCTGGTGCGGAAGGCGGACGGAGGTGGTGCCGGGCAGCCGTTCGCGCAGCGGTGCGGCGACGCCCCACGGCGTTTCGTCGCCGATGGCGAGGTTGGTCGAGGGCACCAGCTCCACCACGTGCGGTGCGGCGGCCAGGGGCAGGACGTCGTCCGCCGGGCCGCGGGTCCGCAGGGCGCGGCGGGCGGCGACGAAGCCGATGTCGCGCTGGACGGGGTCGAGCGGGGCCCGCTGCCCCAACTGGTGCGACCACGTGGCGAACGCCCGGACGCGGTCGGCGGCTTCGGCCAGGCGTTCCGCGGCGAGTTCGCCCCGGCTGGCGGCGTCGACGAGCGCGGCGGTGAGCAGCGCGGTGGTGGACTCCTCGGCGTGCTCACCACCGACGCAGACCGCATCGGCGCCGGCGGCGACGGCCATGACCGCGGCGCCGCCGAGGCCGTACCGGTCGGCGACCGCCCCCATCTCGATGGCGTCGGTGACGATCAGGCCGTCGAAGCCGATCTCCTTGCGCAGGAGGTCGTTCAGGAGGCGGGAGCTGAGGGTGGCCGGCAGGTCCGGGTCGTGGGCCGGCACCAGGAGGTGACCGCTCATCACCGCGCCGACGCCCGCTTCGACGGCGGCCCGGAACGGGGGCAGTGCCTGGGCGGCGATCTCGTCGAGGTCGGCGTCGTAGGTGGGCAGGCCGTGGTGGGAGTCGACCGCGACGTCCCCGTGGCCGGGGAAGTGCTTGGCGCAGGCGGCGACCCCGGCCGCCTGGAGCCCCCGGACCCACGCGGCGGCGTGCCGGGCGACCAGTGCGGTGTCGGCGCCGAACGAGCGGACCCCGATGATGGGGTTGTCGGGGTTGGAGTTGACGTCCACGCTCGGCGCGTAGTCGAGGCTGATGCCGGCGGCGCGCAGCTGGCGGCCCAGGTCGCCGGCGACGGCCGCGGTGAGTTCGAGGTCGTCCACGGTGCCGAGGGCGAGGTTGCCGGGCCGGGTGGCGCCGGTCGCGGACTCGATGCGGGTGACGTCGCCGGCTTCCTCGTCGATGGCGACGATCAACTCGGGGTTCTCGGCGCGGAGTTGTGCGGTCAGGCGGGCGACCTGTGCGGTCGAGACGATGTTGCGGGAGAAGAGCACGACGGAGGACAGGCCGTCGTTGATGGCGCGCAGTACCCAGTCCGGTGCCTCGGTGCCGACGAATCCCGGCTGGAGGACGGAGAGTGCGAGTCGTCGCAACTCCTTGCTGTGCTTGCTGGAGGTCATCGACGGGGCCTTCCGGGTCGTGGCGACGCATCGATCGGAGCGTTGGTACAGACCAGCGGATGTTGGCCTAGTCCAATCCGGGATGTCAAGGGAGCGCCCGTGCCTTCTCGTTCGGTCGGCTTCTCGCGGCGGATCCGCGGCCTCCGGTAACTCCAGCCTTGACATGGCGAGTTGGTCTAGTCCACTTTGTTGGGGCGTGAGTGAAGCAAGTGACCCACGGTGCCTGAGGGGCGGAAGTGACCGTTCCGGGCGGGCGCACGGGCCGGTGCTGCACTCGCGGAGACCACCACTCCGACGCGGGTGACCGGCGGGTGCGCGGACGCGCACCCCACCACTTCTGGCCGCCCCACCCTGCTCACCTCCGGCAACGACACCCGCCGCAGCGCGGACCGACTCCCCACCGACGGCGCCCCCGCCGGCCCCGTGCCCCGACGCGGCACGGGCGCCGCACCGCGCGAAGACCGTGCACCGCTGCCGGCCGCACGGCCCGGGCACCGACCCGACACGTCCCACGCCGTCGGACCCGGGCAGGCGCGGCCGCGCCGGCACCCACCGACACGAACCTTGGAGCGCTGCATGCCAGCGACTGACGAGTACTTGCACCGAGCCGCCTCGGACGTGCCCTACTTCAGCGCGGACGGCGAGACCTACCTGGCCCGCACCCCCCTGCGCGAACTCCGCAAGACGCGGGAGCTGCGGGTGCTGTCCGAGGAGCAGTTCGCCTTCTGGCAGACCTACGGCTACGTCGTCGTCGAGCAGGCGATCCCGGCGGACGCGGCCCGACGCCTGCTGGACTTCGCCTGGGACTTCCAGGGACTCGACCCCGACCACCCGGAAACCTGGTACGAGGAGCGCGAGTTCCGCTCGGAACTGGAACGGGACCTGCACGTCTACGGGTTCGTCGAGGCGTACCACCACCAAGCCCTCTGGGACAGCCGCCAGACCCGGCGGGTCTACGACGCGTTCGTCGACGTGTGGGACTGCGAAGAGCTCTGGGTGACCCTGGACCGGCTCAACCTCAACCCGCCCAACATCAAGAACCGCGACCGCGGGCTCATCGCACCGACCGAGCGCGGCTTCGACATCGCACTGCACTGGGACGTCGACACCTCGCTCGGGGTGCTGCCCCAACGGGTCCAGGGCATCATCGCCCTGAACGACACCGACGCCGACTGCGGCGGATTCCAGTGCGCGCCCGAACTGTTCCGCCGGTTCGAGCGCTGGCGGGCCCTGCAACCGGCCGACCGCGACCCGCTCCGCCCCGCCTTCGACCGCGCCGAACTCCCCGTCGTCCGACCCGAACTGGCCGCCGGCGACCTGCTGATCTGGAACGGCCTGCTGGCCCACGGGGTCGCCGCCAACACCTCGCGCGACAAGGTGCGCGCGGTCCAGTACCTCGCCATGATGCCGGCGCTCGCCTCGCACCACACGCTCACCGACTCCCGGATCGACTCCTGGCGGCACCTGCGGACCCCGGACTGGAACGCCACGCTCGTCGGCGACGCCACCCGGCACGAGTCCCTCAGGTACGGCACGCCCGACCTGACCGCACTGGGCGCCAGGCTCCTGGGCCTGGAGCCGTGGCACGGGCGGGAGCCCGCGGAGCCCAGGGGAGCACGCGCATGCGCAGAATCTGCCTGACCCTGCCCACCAACCGGGCCTGCACCGCCATGATCCGGGCCATCGGCGCGGAGGCCGCCCACGCGGCCGGGCACTTCGACGTCGAGGTCCACCTGGTGGTCCTGGACTCCTGCACCGCCCCGGTCTTCGCCCAACACGCCCGGGCACTCGGGGAACTGCCCGCGGTGCCGAACGTCGTCGTGCACCACCTGGACGAGGCCGCCCAGCGCGACTTCCTGTGGCAGGTGGTCGGCGACGCCGGCGTCACCAAGCCGGAACTGGTGCTGGACCTGATGCTCCCGGCCGACCCCTCCTACGGCGCCTGCACCAACCGTGCGTTCCTGATCGCCGCCGCCCTGGGGTGCCGGTCGGTCCACCGCCGGGACTCGGACAGCCGCTACCAGACCCTGGACGGCGCGCCGGTCTTCCCCATCCACCACGAACTCCGCTCGCTCGGCAAGCGCGCCGACGACGCCGCACCGGGCGTCACCCACAACGCCCTGGACCCGCTCCACGCCCACAAACCCGTGGCCATGGTGGGCAGTTCCTTCGTCGGCGAACTGTCCGTCGACGTTGACGAGATCCGCCGGGCCGACCCCGCCGTCTACAGCGACGTGGTCGGACTGTGGGCGCCCGGTGACTGGTCGGCCCAGGCCAGGCAAGAGCTCGTCGACGAGTCCTTCCGGGGCGCCGGGACGGAGCCGTTCCGCCAGGACCACTCCGTACTGACCCTGGTCGATCCCCTGCGGGTGGACATGTGCAACATCAGCTTCCACCACGTGCACGAACGGGTGCCGCTGCCGCCCGCCACCAACACCATCGGCAGCGACTACTTCCTCATCCACCTGGTGCACGACGCCACGCTGCCCGGCGTCCTCCACAACCGCAACATCGTGAACTTCCACACCGGCGAACGCCGGACCGGCCCGGGCTTCCTGGCCTACCAGACACGGTTCGCCAAGTTCTTCCTCTCCATGCTCTACTTCCACTTCGTCTACGACCGGATGGCCCGCGCCAACCAGGCCCTGCTCGACGACGACCAGCAGGTCCGCGCCGCCGCGATCGCCGCCTTCGTCCGGGAGAGCACCGAACTGGACCCGGCGGAGAACGTCCAGCGGCTCGACGTCCTCGACGCCTCCTACCGCAAACTGGGCGGGAAGTACGCCGCGTTCGCCGACGTCCTGGCCTCCCGCCGGGACCAGCTGCTCCACGAAGCCCGCCAGGACATGGCCGACTTCGCCCTGCTCATCGAGGCATGGGCGGCGCTGGTGGCGGCGAGCCGGGCCGCCGGGCCGCGGTGGCCCGCCCCGCAACCGGACCGGGCGGGCCGATGAGCCACCACAACCCGGCCCTGCACGCCGCACTGGCCGCCGCTTCCGAGGACCAGATCGTCCTCGACCTGGCCGGCATCGCCGACAACCACGCCACCCTGCAACGGGAGCTGCCCGGCGTGGCCGTCCGCTTCGCCATGAAGGCCTGTCCGATGGACGCCGTCCTCGCCTGCCTGGCGGAGCGGGGAGCGGGCGTCGACGCGGCCAGTCCGCGCGAGATCGCCCAAGCGCTGCGCGCCGGCGTGCCGATCGAGCGGATCCACTACGGCAACACCGTCAAGTCCGACCGGGACCTCGCCGAAGCCCACCGGCTCGGCGTCCGGGACTTCGCGACGGACAGCCTGGAGGACGTGGCGGCCGTCGCCGCCCACGCCCCCGGCGCCCGGGTGTTCTGCCGGTTGGCCACCGACGGGGACGGCGCGCTGTGGGGGCTCAGCAACAAGTACGGCTGCTCGCCCGCCGACGCGGTGCGGGTGCTGGCCGCGGCGCGGGACGCCGGACTGGTCCCGAACGGCCTGTCCTTCCACGTGGGTTCGCAGCAGATGACCGCGGACGCCTGGCGCCGGGCCCTCGACCGAACGGCCGAGACCTTGGTGGCCCTGCGCCGCCGCGGGCTGTCCGTGGCACGGGTCAACCTCGGCGGCGGCCTGCCGGCCCTGGGCTACGCGGACCGGCGCGGGCGCCCCCTCGACCCGCCCGTCGACAAGATCTTCGCGGTGATCCGGGAGGGCCTCGAACGTCTCCCGGAGGTCTGTGGACACCCCCTGGAGTTCCTGGTGGAACCGGGGCGCTACCTCGTCGCGGACCACGGCGCCGTGCGCGCACACGTGGCCCGGCTGACCACCCGCGAGCAGCCGGACGGCACCCGGCAGCGCTGGCTGTACCTGAGCGTGGGGAAGTTCAACGGCCTCTACGAGATGGACCAGTTGCAGTACCGGCTGGTCTTCCCCGGGCACGCCGGCACGGCCCGGCTGCCCGCCGTCGTGGCGGGCCCCACCTGCGACGGCGACGACGCCTTCGCCTCGGACGGCGGCCTGGTCGAGGTGCCCGCGGACCTCGCGTCCGGCGACCCGGTCTGGGTGCTGTCCTGCGGCGCCTACGCCATCAGCTACCTGACGCAGGGCTTCAACGGCTTCCGCCCGCTGCCCGCGGCCTGGATCCACGGCGAGGCCCCCGGGCGGGCCCGGCGGCCGGCCGCGGTGCCGCACCTCCGACCGGCCGCGGGAGGTGCCCGGTAGGTGAGCCACCACGCCCGCATCCGGCAGATCACGGACGACGACTGGGGCGGCATCGCCGCGCTGGAGTCCCGGGCCTACGCCGCGCTCGGCCTCTCGGAGGAGCCGGCCGCGCTGCGGTCCCGGGGCCACGCCTCGCCGGACACCTGCTTCGTGCTCGACCTCCCACACGGCCTGGCCGGCTACCTGTTGGCGCTGCCCTACCCGATGTTCCACTACCCGGACCTGGTCCGCGCGGAGGGCGTCGCAGCGGGGCACGCCGAAGGCCCGGCGGCCGGGACCGTCGTCCCGTCGCGCAACCTCCACCTGCACGACCTCGTCATCGCCGAACCGCTCCGCGGCCGGGGGCTCGCCGCGCGGCTGCTGCGCCACCTGACGGCCACGGCGCGGGCCGGCGGCTACGAGCAGCTCTCCCTCGTCGCGGTCGCCGGCAGCGGGACCTTCTGGGCCGCGCACGGGTTCGTCCGGCATCCCGGGGTGGTCCCGCCCGGTGAGTACGGCGGGCAGGCCGTCTACATGTCCAGGCCGGTGCGGGGCGACCGCACCGCGGCCCCGAAACCGGCCGGCGCGACGTCGCACGGTCCGGCACCACACCACCACGAAGGGGAATGATTTCCGGTGTTCCGCGTGCACGATCCCTTCCTGCGGGCGCAGTTGGCGATCGCCGCGCTGTTCTGCTCGCTGGGATTCCAGTACGCCACCTGGGCGTCCCGGATCCCCGCGATCAAGGCACAGCTCGGCCTGACCGCCGCCGAAGTGGGGGTGCTGCTGATGGCCACCGGAGTGGGCGCGGCGGTGTCGTTCCCCCTGGTCACGCTGTTGATGAACCGACTGGGAGCGAGGCGCCTGGCGCTGCTGTCCGCGCTCTGCCTGGCGCTGCTGCTGTTCGCGTTGGCGGCGGCCCCCAACTACCCGACGGCGTTGGTGGTCATGGGCGTCGATGGCGTGCTGGTGGGCGCGCTGAACGTCGCGATGAACGCCCAGGGCGCCGCGCTCGAAGCCAGGCACCGGCGCCACGCGATGGCCAAACTACATGCGACCTTCAGCGCCGGGTCCCTGGCGGCCGCGGTCCTGGCCTCGGCGGTGACCGCGGTGACCCCGGCCGTGACCGCGCACTTCGCGGTGGCCGCGGCGGTCCTGCTGCTGTTGGTGGGCTGCGCCGGGCCGGGCCTGCTGACCGAGGAGCAGCCGGCGGCGGCCCCCAAGGAACGGCAGGGCCGCCGCCGGTGGGCGCTGCCGTCCCGCCTGACGCTGTGGATGTGTTGCGCCATGGCCTTCGGCACGGTGACCGAGGGCGCCATGAACGACTGGTCCGCGCTGTACCTGAAGGACGTCGCCAAGGCGTCGGCCCAACTGGCGCCGATGGGCATCGCCGTGGTCTCCGGGGTGATGGTGCTGGCCCGGCTGTTCGCCGACGGCTGGCGCGGCCGCTGGGGGGACGGGACCGTCGTCCGCGCCGGCAGCGCACTGGCCGGGGTCGGGTTGGCCCTGGCCCTGTTGAGCGGCGGCGCGGTACCGGCCCTGATCGGCTTCGCCTGCGTCGGCCTGGGCATCGCGGCCGTCACCCCGTGCGTGTACGTGGCCGCGGCCGGCCAGGGCGCCCGGGCGCTGACGCTGGTCGCCGCGATGGGCACGCTCGGCCTGCTGGCCGGGCCGCCGTTCATCGGGTTCCTCGCCAACGCCGTCGGCCTGGCGTGGGGGATGGCGGCGGTCGCCGCCTCGGCGCTCGTCGTCACGCTGTGCGGCACGCGGATCCGCTGGCCGTCCCGCAGCACGCCGGCCGCCGCGGCCGCCGGAGAACCCGCCTGACGCCGCTGCGCCGCAGCCGCCGTCACCCCCGTCGAGGGGGGACGGCGGCTGCGGGCCGGGTCGGCCGGTGCCTCAGCAGGCGCCGAGGTCCTGCCAGACGCCCCCGTCACCGGAGGCGCCGGGCTCCTCACCCGTGGTCCACCACTTCGCCTTCCAGGTGTGCCCCTTGTACGAGACCTGCTGCCCGCCGGTGTAGACCGTGCCGCTGGTCCACGGGCTGGCCGTGCACTGGCTGCCGCTCCCGCCGGTGACGGTCAGCGCGAACGCCGTGCTGTGGCTGCCGGACGGGCCGGTGCCGGTGACGGTGAGGTGGTACGTCCCCGAAGCCGTCGCCGCGGTGGTGCTCACGGTCAGCGTCGAGGAGCCGCCTGCCGAGACCGCGGCGGGACTCAGTGCGGCGGTCGCCCCCTTGGGCGCCCCGGTGACCGTGAGCCGCACCGACTGCGCCGCGCCGGCCGTGACCGCGGTGCGCACCGTCGCGGTGGCCCGGCCGCCGGCGGCCACCGAGCCGCTGACGGGATCCGCGGTCAGTGAGAAGTCGTCGGCCGGCGCGGTGGCGCCGCGGGTGAACGGCTCGAAGACGTGGCTGAAGTCCCAGGTGTTCTGCGGGATGCTGGAGCAGGTGTCGCCGGACGGGGCGCCGGGACAGCTGCCGTTGTCCCGTTGCAACGCCCAGAACGACAGGGTGTTGACGCCCTTGGCCACCGCCCAGTCGTAGACCGCTTGCGCGTTGGCGAGGGAGAAGGTCTCGGCCGGGCCGAAGTCGTCGACGCCGGGCATCTCGATGATGCCGATCATGCCCCACAACTGGGCCGGGCTCTTGTCCGGGTAGAGCGGCGCGAGCTGGTCGTACAGCCCTTGGGCCGCGGTCCTGGTGTCCTTGGCCATGTCGTGGCCGGCGTTGTCGTAGTAGTCGAACGTCATGATGTTGGCGACGTCGACCCGGGCGCCGTTGCGCACCGCGCTCTGTAGTACGGCGAGTCCGCTGTCGGTGAGCCCGTGGGTCGTCGTCGGCAGGGTGTAGGAGATCTCGACGGTGCGGCCGTTGGCCTTCGCCCAGTCCTGGACGAGCTTGATGGCCTGGTTCCGGCGGTCGACGGCGGCGGAGTCGTCCAGCGAGTCGGCCTCGATGTCCATGTCGAGCCGGCTCACGTCGTACGTCGTGAGGACCTTCTCGTACGTGGCGGCGATCTGGTTGACGTCGGTGCAGCTGTCGGCGATCTCGGTGCCGGTGGTGTCCGCGGTGTACCCGCCGAAGGAGGGGATGACGTCACCCCCGTTCGCCTTGATCGTCTTGATGTCGTCGCCGAAGGAGGCCGGGGAGACCGGGGTGTCGGTGCTGCCGTTCCAATAGGCGGTGCAGGAGCCCTTGGCGGCGGTCTGGAGGAACGCCATCGTCAGGTGCTTGGCGCCGGACTGGGCGGAGAGCGCGGCGGGGCTCTCGCCCGTCCACGACTCGAAGTAGGGCGCGAACACATGGGCCGGTAACGGGGTGGCCGCGTGGGCCGCACCGCCGCCCAGGGCGGTCAGGCCGGCCGTGGCCACGGCGGTGACGGTTGCGGTGAGGACTGCTCGGAGGGTGCGCCTGCGTCTCATGGATGTCCCGAGGGTGAGGAGGGTGGGCCGCCAAGTCCCTTTGCCGGCAGCGGCGTTGCCTCTGGGATAGCCCCGAGATCAGGAGCATGTCAATGGACTGGACCAAGATAGGACTAGACCAATTCGCGGTGCCGGTCGCCACCGCCCTGCCCAGTGCGGACCCGCCGCGCTGGACCACGTCCGAGGGCCTCCGACGGCGCCGCCGACTGCCCTCGGCCGCGCCGGCCGCGCGCCACCGGTGCGCGCGGTCCGACCCGGGCCCGTCCTCGGCAGCGTCCGCCTCAGGCCCCCGCCTCCGGGCCGACGAGGGCGGGCAGGCTCACGTGGCCGTTGGTGAGGAACGACGGCAGGGGGACGAGCGCGTCGGCCGGCACCGCGAGGCGCAGCTCCGGGAAGCGGGCGGTGAGCATCCGCAGCGCCGTGGTGGCTTCCAGACGGGCCAGCGTGGCGCCCAGGCAGAGGTGGACGCCGTGACCGAACGAGAGGTGGGTCTTGTCGGGGCGGGTGGGGTCGAACCGGTCCGCGTCCGGCCCGTGCAGCGCGGGATGCCGGTTGGCCGCGGAGTACGCGGCGAGGATCGCCTGCCCCTTGCGGATGACGATGCCGTCCGCCACCGGGATGTCGGTGGTGGCGAACCGCATCGGCAGGAGCGGAACCGGCGCCTGCCAGCGCAGCGTCTCCTCGACCACGTCGCCCCAGGGCAGCGCGCCGGACCGGGCGGCGGCGAGGTGTTCGGGATGGCTGAGCAGCGCGACCAGGGCCTGGTCGATGAGGTTCACGGTGGTCTCGTACCCGGCGCTGATCACCAACAGCAGGGTGTCCCGCACCTCCTGGGGGGTGAGGCCGTGCCCCTGGCCCTCGGGGGCGCGGGCCTGGAGGAGGCGGGTGGTGAGGTCGTCGCCGGGTCGCTCCTGCTTCAGGGCGAGCAAGGCGTCCAGGGCGGCGTAGAGGTCCCGGGCGTTGGCGGCGGCCGCCTGCGCGGTGACGTCGGTGGCGAAGACGCCGTTGACGGCGCGGCGGAAGTCCGCCAGCAGGTGTGCGGGCAGGCCCATCAGGTGCGTGATGACGCGGATCGGCAGCGGAGCGGCGAACCGCTCGCGCAGATCCACCGCCTCGCCCGGCCGCGCGGTGGCGAGGTCGTCCAGCAGCTCCCGGGTGAAGCGCTCGATGTCCGGCTCCAGCGCGGTGATGGTCCGGGCCGCGAACGCGGGGGCGATCAGCAGCCGCAGGCGACGGTGCTCGGCGCCGTACGCGGTGAACATGTTCTCGACCGCCACCCACAGGTTCAGCGGCCAGTCGGCGGTCCGGTCGGGGAAGCGGTCCCAGTGCCGGTGCGGGTCCTTGGACACCCGGTCGTCCAGGAGCAGGCTCCGCAACAGCGCGGGGTCGGTGACGGCCCAGGCTTCCTCCCCGAGCACGTCGACCCGGGCCATCGGGCCGCGGGCCCGTAAGGAGGCGTCCTCGGCCTGGCGGTCGCGGCCGGCCGGGTCGAGGACGTGGGGGGACTGCTGAGGCATGACCTGCTCTCCTTCAGGACGGTGGCCGCGGAGGCGGAGCACGGGGGCGGGAGTGCAGGGGGAGTACGGCGCGGCCGGGGCGAACCCGTGGGGTGTGCGGAATCCGGGCACCGCGTCCGGGCAGTGGGGGGTGGGGCGGATTCCGAGTCCGCGATGACGGTGGTCGAGTCCTGGAAGGCACGGGCACCCTGCCCTATGGCTACCCGCGGAACGCGCCCGGCGGCACCCCCGGCGCCGCCCCGGCCGCACTCGACCGGAAGCGGTGCGCGAAGGCCGTTCCGAGCGGGGTGGGAGTGGGGGTTGGGGCCATCGGGGGACCGGTTGGGGCGCGCGGGACGGGGGCGGCGCCGGGCGCCCGCCGCGACGGATGCGGATCGGCCACCGGCGCCGCCGGGCGCGCCCGCGGGGTCAGTCGGCGGTGTACACCCGCCGCCCGCCCACGTACGTCTCCAGCACGGTGGCCCGGGCGATCTCCTCCGGTGGCGCGGTGAAGACGTCGCGGTCGAGGACCACCAGGTCGGCGAGGTGGCCGACGCGGAGCGTGCCGGCGTCGTCGAGTCCGTTGACGTGTGCGGAGCCGGCCGTGTACGCGGCGACCGCGGTGCCGAGGTCCAGGCGCTGTTCCGGCAGGAACACCCGCTCGTCGGCGGTGTCCGGCTCCTTGCGGTTGACCGCGACGTGCAGGCCGGCGAGCGGGTCGGGGCTGCTGACGGGCCAGTCGCTGCCGGCCGCGAGAGTGGCGCCGGCGCGCAGCAGGGAGCCGAACGGGTACTGCCAGCCGGCCCGTTCGGGGCCGAGGAAGGGGATCGTCAGCTCGTCCATCTGGGGTTCGTGGGCGGCCCACAGCGGTTGGATGTTGGCGATGGCGCCGAGCCGGGCGAACCGCGGCAGGTCGTCGGGGTGGACGACCTGGAGGTGGGCGAGGTGGTGCCGGGTGGCGCGCCGGCCGTTGGCGCTGCGGGCCGCCTCGACGGCGTCCAGGGCCTCGCGGACCGCACGGTCGCCGAGGGCGTGGAAGTGCACCTGGAAGTCCAACGCGTCCAGCGCGGTGACGTGCCCGCGCAGCGCCACCGGATCGACGAAGCTCATTCCGGTGTTCGTGGTCGCACAGCCGCAGGAGTCCAGGTAGGGGCTGGTCATGGCGGCGGTGAAGTTCTCCGCGATGCCGTCCTGCATGATCTTCACCGCTTGGGCCCGGAACCGGTCGTGGCTCAACTCGGCCCGCCGGGCGACCAGTTCGGGAATCTGCTCCGCGCCGCGTGCCCGGTCCCACCAGAGCGCCCCGGTGACCCTGGCGGTCAGGCTGCCGTCCCGGGCGGCGGTCAGATAGGCGTCCGAGGGGTCGCACTGGCCGTGGAAGGAACCGAGCAGCGCGTCCTGCCAGGCGGTGATGCCGAGGGAGTGCAGCAGTTCCTGCGCGCGCAGCAGTCCGGCCAGGCGGTCCGCGGCGGTGCGTTGCGGCACCAGCCGGGCGATCAGGCCGGTCGCGCCCTCCTGGAGGACGCCGCTCGGCGTGCCGTCGGGCTCGCGCTCGATCCGGCCGTCGGCGGGGTCGGGGGAGTCCTTGGTGAGGCCGGCCAGTTCGAGTGCGCGGGTGTTGACCCAGGCGCCGTGGTGGTCGCGGTTGGGCAGGTAGACGGGGCGGTCCGGCACGACCGAGTCGAGCAGCTGGCGGGTGGGCAGGCCGCCGGCGAAGCTCTCCAACGACCAGCCGCCACCGGTGATCCAGGCATGTGCGGGGTGCGCGTCGGCGAACTCGCGGATTCGCCGCAGGTACTCGTCGACGCCGACGGTCCCGGTGAGGTCGCACTCGGCGAGCTCCAGGCCGCCGAAAACGGCGTGGATGTGCGCGTCCTGGAAGCCGGACAGCAGCAACTTGCCGGTGAGGTCGACGACTTCGGTGGCGGGACCGATCAGCTCCCGCACGTCGTCGTGGCCGACGGCCGTGATGCGTTCGCCCGTCACGGCGAGACTGCTCGCCCGGGTGCGGGCGGGGTCTTGGGTGTGGATGGGGCCGCCGGTGAAGACGAGGTCGGCTGGGGTCATGGGAGTTCTCCCGTCGGGTCGGGGTCCGCGCACGATCCGCGGAGGCGGGGGACGGATACCGGGTTCGGAGGGAAGGGGCGAACGGAGGGCCGGCGGGCCGGTCAGTCACCCGGTGGCGCCGTGTCCCCGGCGGGGCGCGGCAGGAAGTAGGGTGCCCGCCGCCGCCAGCGGGCCCACGCCGCGAACGGCAGACCGGAGACGAGCATCAGGGCGACCACCGCCAACTCGAACCAGCCGTTGTCCGCGGCGAGCGCGAAGTGGTCCGTCGACCGGTAGAAGCCCCAGGCGAGGTACCCGCCGACGGCCAGCAGGACGAGCGCGCCCAGCAGCGGGGCCACGACCACCCGCAGCGCCTCGCCGGGCGCGGTGCGCAGCAGCGCGCGAAAGCGCACCGCCGCCGCGATCGCGGTGAGCGCGTAGTACAGCGCGACGACGATGCCGATGGCGTTCACCGCGGCGGATATCAGTGCGCCGACGGTGGGGATGACCAGCGACACCAGGGCCAGGACGGCGGCGATCGCGGTGATGAGCAGGGTGCCGGCGGCCGGGGTCCGGTGACGGGGGTGGAGCCGGGTCCACACCCGGCCCACGGTGCCGTCGCGGCCCATCGCGTACATACCGCGCGCGGTGGGGATGACCGCGGCCTGGAGGGACGCCGCGGCCGAGAAGGTCAGGGCGATCAACGGCAGCGCGGCGAGCGGCTGGTGGGCCAGCTTCGTGCCGAAGTACGTCAGCCCGTGCGCCCCGTTGTCGGCCAGTTCGCCCAACGGAAGGACCCGTTGGAAGGCCGTGCCGGCGAAGACGAACAGCAGCATCATGAGGGTGAGGGAGAGGAAGCCGCCGCGGGAGGCGTCGCGTGCGGTGCGCACCTCCTCGCCGACGCTGAAGACCGATTCGAAACCCCAGTAGCAGAACACCGCCAGCACCATGCCCTGGGCCAGCGCCTGGAGCGAGGGGATGGCGAACGGGTCGAACCACTCCGGCGACAGCGGCTGGTCGCCGGCGAACAGGCCGTAGCCGCAGAAGGCCAGCAGCACCGCGTACTCGAAGACCAACAGGTACTGCTGGAGCCGGGCGGCCAGGTCGAGTCCCCGCACGGCGATCAGGGCCGCGGCGAACAGGACGGCCAGCCCGATCAGGGTCGACTGGAGAGTGGAGTCGGGATCGAGGCTCAGCCCGCCGACGCGGTGGACGGCGGCCTCGCCGAGGAGTTGCAGGACGGCCGACCCGGTCACCGCGGTGGTGTAGGCCATGAAGACGACCGTGCCGACGACGTTCACCCAACCCGTCAGGAAGCCCAACCAGGGGTTGAGGAGCCGGCCCACCCACCGGTAGCTGCTGCCGGCGTCGGGTTCGACGCGGTTCAGGCGCCCGTACGCGCCGGCGATGGCCAGCACCGGCAGGAACGCCACCAGCATGATCGCCGGCAGGTGCAGCCCGACGACCCCGGCCATCAGCCCCAGGCCGATGCCGATGCTGGAGGTGGCCGCGGTGCTGGACGCGGCGATCACCAGCGCCCCGCCGACCCCGACGGACCTGCGCATGCCGGCCGGATCGGACCCGCCGGCCGACTCCGGCCGGGCGCTCGTGTCCTTGACCTTGGTTGTCAACGGATCACCGCCGTGTTCATGAGGAATCCGACCGGGCGGCCGGTTGGCTCGACATGAAAGCCGCCGGGCACTTCTCACGTCAATGACGTTGTCGTAAGGTCCGGGGCCATGGCAGAACGAGTGGTGCCCGAGCCGCAGCGGCGACGCCGACGACCGACCAGACAAGGCGTCGTGCTCTCCCGTCAGTTGATCGTCGAGACCGCGCTGCGCCTGGTCGGCCAGCACGGCGCCGAGGCCCTGACGGTGCGGCGGTTGGGCGCCGCGCTCGGCGCCGACCCCAGCGCCGTCTACCGGTACTTCCGCAACACCGACGACCTGCTCCTCGCCCTCGCCGACGAACTGATCGGACGCGCCCAGCACGGCTGGCGGCCCACCGGTGACTGGCGCGCCGACCTGCGCGAGATCGGCCTGCGCATCCACCGCGCGTACCAGGCACACCCCCAGGCGGCACTGCTGGCGGCCCACCGGACCACCGGGCGCAGCCACGAGATCCGCGCCGTCGAGGCGATCCTGGGAGTCCTGCGCGCGGCCGGTTTCCCGGACCCGGAGGCGGTCCGGATCTACCACGCCTTCGTCGACCAGAGCCTGGGCTTCGCCGCCCTCGACGCCGCCGCCCTGGCCCTGCCGCCCGCCGCACGGGCCGCCGACGACGAGGTCTGGCAGGCCGCCTACGGACGCCTGGCGGCCGACACCCACCCCCACATCGCGGCCACCGCACCCCTGTTGGCGGCCGACATGCGCCGCAGCGGCTACCCGTACGCGCTGGACCTGCTGCTGGCGGCCGCGGCGGCGCGCCTACCGCGACCGGACGGGCGACCCCCACGGCCCTGAGCGGGCCGATCGCCGCCCGGATTCCGGGGAGTTGGGCGGGGGCGCGCCGCTCAGCGCCTCGGTCGGACCCGTGCGGCCAGTTGCGGCACCAGGACGGAGGCGTCGACCGTGCCGAGCCCGGAAGCCAGGTCGTAGCCCGGGGTTGCCTGGAACCCGTAGGGGCCGTTGTCCCCTTCGGTGATGTCGACGACCCCGCCGTGCGGATCGCCGGCGAGGGCGTAGAGCGCCTCGTGGAGGGCGCCGAGCCGACGGCCGGCCTCCTGGTTGGCGAGGGCGACCAGCGCCGCGAACATGGGGGCGGCCTCGCTGGTGCCGCCCACCGGCAGCCAGCCCGCGCCCGCCGGGAGGAACCCCTGGTAGACGAGGGTGCCGCCGGACGCGGAGCCGTCCATGGAGATGTCCGGGGTACCGCGGCGCTCGCCCACCACGTCCGCCACCCGGTCCTGGTAGCGGGGGCGGGCGAAGGTCTGCGAGGGGCCGCCGCCGGTGGCGCCGGCCCGGTCGTGCCAGACGGTGTCCGGACCGGTGCGCCGGCCCTCGGCGTCGAGGTGCAGACGGGAGCCGCCCAGAGCGAGCACGCTGGGGTCGGAGGCCGGCCAGGAGACGGACCGGACGCGCTCGCGGCCCGGGCCGACGGGCGGCGCGGCACCGAAGTCGCCCGTGCTGGCGGTCAGCGTGGTGCCGCTCGCGACGACCTCGGCCAGCGCCGGGCTGAACGCGAGCAGGCCGTCGGCGGGCGCCTGGCTGTCGCCGGCGGCGGTGTACTCCTCGATGCCGTAGCTGATCGAGATCGCGTCGGGGCGGTGGTTGCGGACGCTCTGGGCGATCCCGTCGAGGATCAGGGCGGCGCCGACCGCCGCCGCCCGCCGGGTGTCCTGGGCGGACGGGGTGGTGGGTGTTCCGGGGGAGGGCGAGGCGTACGCGTGCTCGGGCAGGCCGATCTGGGTGACGACGATCTTCGCGTCCGGCGCCAGCATGTGCACCATCTGCGTGTCGAGCGTGGTCTCCAGGGCGGCGCCCGCCATCCGCGCGTTCTGCGCGTCGAACGGCGCGATGTGTCCGGCCGGCGCGTACCGGTCGACCGTCAGGTCCGGCAGGGGCAGTTTCATGGTCGTGCTGAACGTCTCCAGGTCCGCCCGCAGCGTGTCGGGCACGACCTCCTCCCAGACCACGACCGTCCGGCCCTTGCCGGTGATGCCGGCGGCGTCGAGCTTGTCGACGCCGTACGCCCGGCGCACCGCGTCGGCGGCGTAACAGGCGGAGCCGAGCACCCGGCGGCAGACGGCCTGGGTCGGGACGTGTTTGAACGGCTGGGCCGTGGCGGTCGGCGCGGCCGACATCGAGGAGGCGGCACGCGCCGCCGCCGACGACACCGTCCCGGTGCGTCCGGCACCGGCACCGCCCGCGCAGGCCGGGAGGGCGGCGATCAGGGCCGCGACCGACGCGGCGGCGAGGCGACGGCGCAGGGGCAGCGAGCTCGGAATGATCACACCTCGATCATGACCAGTGGCTGCTCCCGGCGCCCCTCGCACTGGTCCGTCGGTGCCGCGCCGCGCCGCGTCCGGTCCATGGGAGCCCCCGGGGACAGGCGTCAGTGCCGCCGGCCCACGTGGCCGTCGGGGCGCACGTGCACGGAGGTGCCCGCCGAGGCGTCGTACGCGCGGTGGGCATGCCCGTGGGTGTCGACGACGTGCGGGCCGGACGGGGACTGGCCGGGGCGCAGCACCGCGAAGGCGTGCGGCGCGTCCGGGGCGGCGACGCCGAACGTCAGGTGGGTGGCGTGCGGGCCGCGGTAGAGGTCGAAGAGCCGGACGGGCCGGCCGTCGGCGTCGGTGACGGGGGCGTCCGGCGCGCGGTCACCGGCCACGAGGCTTCCCTCGGTCGTCCGGTAGCTCACGTCCAACTGGCGGGTGTTCGCCCCGCGTTCGTGGGCGTCCTCGGCGCCGTCCCGGTGCTTCTGGAGCAGTCGGGAGCTGATCGCGAGGACCCGTTCGGCGGTCGCGCGCCGTTCTGCCTGGTAGCTGTCGAGCAGGTCGGGCGCGCCGTCGGCCAGTTTCCAGCCGAGGTTGTAGGCGTCCTGCACACCGGTGTTGAGGCCCTGGCCGCCGGTGGGCGGATGGACGTGCGCGGCGTCGCCGGCGAGGAAGACCCGACCGCTGCGGAAGCGCTCGGCCAGGCGGATGTTCGGCCGCCAGACGGTCGACCAGGCGAGCCGGCCCAGCCGGACCCCCGCACCCATGGCGTCCAGCTTGCCCTGGAGGGTCTCCACCGAGGCTTCGTCGTCGTCCTCGCAGAGCGGCGCGTTGAACTGGAACAACCCCGGGGTGCTGGGCAGCGGGCTCAGGCCGACGCCGGACCAGGGGGCGTCGGCGCGGGCGAACCAGTAGCCCCAGTCGTGGTCCAGGGCGTCGGCGGTCACGTCGCCGAGCAGCATCCGCACGCTCTCGTCCGTCGTTCCCCGGAACGGGATGCCCAGGGCCTTGCGGACGGTGCTGCGCCCGCCGTCGGCGCCCACCAGGTAGGCGGCGCGGACGGTCTCGCCGTTGGAGAGGCGGACCGTCACGCCGTCCGCGTCCTGGGTGAAGTCGACCAGTGCGGTGCCGAGCTCGACGCGGGTGCCGAACGCGGCGAGGCGGTCCCGCAGGATGCGCTCGGTCTGCGACTGGCCGAGGACCCAGGCATTGGGGTAGGGCACGTCGGGGGTGGGGTCGAGGAGCGCGGCCGTCCGCCGGTCCGTGACGTGCGCCCCGTCGAGGTGCACGCGGACCGTCGGCACCACCCGTCCCTGCTGGAGGACCGCGTCGAGCACGCCCAGGTCCTCGAAGACTTCCAGGGTGCGGGGCTGGAGGCCGTCGCCCCGCGAGCCGTCGAAGTGCGCGTCCGCCTGGTCGACGACGCGCACGGCGAGTCCCCGTCGTGCCAGGTCGATGCCCAAGGTCAGTCCGGTGGGACCGGCGCCGGCGATGATCACGTCCATGGTCGAACCTCGTTTCTGAATCTCGATTCAGTGAATGTGAATTCAGTATGTTGGTTGGTACTGTTCCCCGTCAAGGAGGTGCCGTGAAGCGCAAGGAGAGAGCGGCGGAGACCGAGGCCGCCCTGAAGGCCGCCGCCAAGCGGGTGTTCGCCGAACGCGGCTACCTCAACACGAAGATCACGGACATCACCGCCGAGGCCGGACGCGCGGCGGGCTCCTTCTACAACCACTTCGCCGGCAAGGAAGCCCTGCTCGAAGCGCTCATGGCCGACATGGCGGCCGACGGCGACTCGTGGGCCGCCGCCCCCGGGCACCGGCCGGACTTCACCGATCCGCAGGCGGTCCGCGAACACGTCGCGGTGTACGTCCGCCGCTACCGCGAGCACGCCGTGACGCTGCGCGCCATGCGGGAGGCGGCCCTGGTCAACGAGGGCTTCGCGGCCACCGTCGATCGCTTCGCGGCGAGCGAGACGGCCGACCTGCTCGGTCACGTCGCCCACGTCGCCGAGGCGGGGCGCCGGCTACCCGCCGCTCCGGAGACCGCCCTGCGCATGGCGTTCTCGATGGTCCACGCTTTTCTCCAGGCCCGGCAGCAGCAGGCCGACCCGGCCACCGAGGAGGAGACGGTCGAGGCGCTGACCCGTTTCGTCTACCGCGGTCTCAACGGCCGCGACTATTGAGCGCCGCCGACCCCCGTCACCAGGCACTCAGTGCACCTGACGCCCCTCGCCGACCGCCGAGCTGTGCTACGGTTGAGAAGTTGCAGTTGTGGTACCCATGAACCCATGTGCGCCTGACGGGAATGTTTCTCCTTCAGGCGCCTTGTTTGTTTTTCCGGCATCTCCGGATGGGTCCTTTGTTTACCAGAAGGAGAAAGTCATGGCACAGGGAACCGTGAAGTGGTTCAACGCCGAAAAGGGTTTCGGCTTCATTCAGCAGGACGGCGGCGGCCCGGACGTCTTCGCCCACTACTCGAACATTCAGTCCCAGGGCTTCCGTGAGCTCCAGGAGGGCCAGCGGGTCTCCTTCGACGTCACGCAGGGTCAGAAGGGCCCCCAGGCGGAGAACATCGTCCCCGCCTGAGTGCCGGACGCGTATCCGCTAGCCGGGGTCCGCACCGCAGTGGTGCGGACCCCGGTTTGCGCTGTTTTCAGGAAGGCACATAACCGCATGTCCCGCAGGTCCCAGAAGTCGAATCGGCGCGCCGCGTCGCCCGCGTCGTCCGCACCGTCGTCGAGGGAGTTCCGGCTGCCGGAAAACACGACACCCGCACTTCCCGCCGTCGAGGACTTCGCCGGCCTGGACATGCCCGCGGGGCTGCTGAAGACCCTCACCGCACAGGGCGTGACCACCCCGTTCCCCATTCAGGCCGCCACGCTGCCCAACTCGCTCGCCGGCCGCGACCTGTTGGGACGCGGACGCACCGGGTCCGGCAAGACCCTCGCGTTCGGATTGGCGCTGCTGGCCCGCACGGCCGGACAGCGGGCGGAGTCCAAGGCCCCGCTGGCCCTCGTACTGGTGCCCACCCGTGAACTCGCGCAGCAGGTGACGGACGCGCTGACCCCCTACGCGACCGCGGTGAACCTCCGCCTGGCGACCGTGGTCGGCGGGCTGTCCATCACCAAGCAGGCCAGCACGCTCCGCCGTGGCGTCGAGGTGCTCGTGGCGACCCCGGGCAGGCTCAACGACCTGGTGGAGCGCGGCGACTGCGTGCTGGACGGCGTCCGCATCACGGTGCTGGACGAGGCCGACCAGATGACCGACATGGGCTTCCTGCCGCAGATCACCAAGCTGCTCCAGCACGTGCGGTCCGACGGGCAGCGCATGCTCTTCTCGGCCACCCTGGACCGCAACATCGACCGCCTGGTGCAGCGGTTCCTGACCGACCCGGTGGTGCACTCCGTGGACCCCTCCGCGGGCGCGGTGACCACCATGGAGCACCACGTGTTCCACGTCCAGGACGAGACCGACAAGAAGGCCGTCACGACGCGCATCGCGGCCCGCGACGGCCGGGTCATCCTCTTCCTCGACACCAAGCGGTCCGCTGACCGGCTCGCCAAGCGGCTCCTGGCCGTCGGTGTCCGAGCGGCGGCCCTGCACGGCGGCCGTTCCCAGCCGCAGCGCAACCGCACCCTGGAACAGTTCAAGAACGGCCAGGTCACCGCGTTGGTGGCGACCAACGTCGCGGCCCGCGGCATCCACGTCGACGATCTCGACCTGGTCGTGAACGTCGATCCGCCCACCGACCACAAGGACTACGTCCACCGCGGCGGTCGCACCGCGCGCGCCGGCGGCTCCGGCAGCGTGGTCACCCTGGTCCTGCCCGCCCAGAAGCGGGAGGTCACCCGGCTCATGTCGGACGCCGGCATCCGTCCCCGGACGGCCCGCATCACGTCCAGCGACGCGGAACTGGCCACCATCACCGGTGCCCGGGAGCCCTCCGGCGTGGCCGTCGTCCTCGAAGTTCCCCAGCAGGCGGCACCGTCCGCGGCCCGCTCGGACCGGAAGCCCGGCACCGAGGGCGCTCGGCGGTCCGGCCGTCGACGCCGCAGCGGTGGCGGGACCGGAACCGGAACCGGAGCGGCGGCGACCGCTGCCGGCGCGAGTGCGGGACGCCGGGGCCGTCGGGGCGCGGCCGGAGCGGCCGTGGGCGGCGCAGCCAGCGGCGGCGGCGCCACCAACGGCGGCCGCGGTTCCACCCGCCGCAAGGCGGGCGGCGGGGCCACCGGCGGTGCGGGTGGCGCGGGCGGCCGCGGTGCCGACCGGCGGGGTGGCCGCCGTCCCGCCGCTTCCTGAGTTCCGTCACGGGGGACGCTGAGCGCCTCCCCGCCCGGTCGCCCGGCTGGTGCGCACGTCCCGGCCGTCACGACGGAGCACCTCACCGCGATGCCGAACGGTCCCCGGGGCGACGGTGGTTGACGGTGCGCCGAGACGTCCGGAACCGGCCCGCCACGCGCCTGCGCGTGGCGGGCCGCTTCGTCGGGGCGGGGCTCACCCGGTCGGTTCGGTGCGGGCCATGGCGAACTCCCGGCGGGGTTCGCCCGGGCGCACCGGCTGCACCCGCCCGGTGCGCTGGAAGCCGTGCCGGGCGTAGAGCCGCTCCGCGCGGTCGTTCTCCTCGGCGACCCGGAGCTCGACCCGGGGGCAACCGTGGTCCTTCGCCCACCGCAACGCCGCCCGCACCAGGAGATCCCCCACCCCGCGTCCGCGGCCGTCGGGGTGCACCCACATCGACACCAGTTCCGCACGGCCCGCCTCGACCGGCACGATGCCGATCAGCCCGTACGTCCGATCGCCGTCCTGCGCGACGAACTGGTTGCGCCGGGCGAGGCGTTCGCGCCACCTGTCCTCCGTGAACGCCTGCTCCGACTCCCACGTGGCGCCGAACGCCTCCGGGGCGTCCGCGAGCGCGGCCAGGCGAACGGTGCGGTACAGAGCCCAGTCCTCGACCGCGAGGGGGCGCACGGAGAGCGTCGTCATGCGCGAGACCCTGACGCCCACGGCGATCGTGCGCAAGGGACAGGGGTGACGGCGCGCGGCGGACTGGTCCCGGCATCCATCCTCTGACTAAGGTCAGAGGATGGATGCGACGCAGATCGACCAGGTGCGGCGCTTCAACCGCGCCGTCACGGAACGCGTGGGCGTGCTGCACGACCGCTACCTCGGGCGGGACCGGCCCATCGGCGAGGCCCGGTTGCTGTGGGAGATCGGCGAGCAGGGGCAGGACGTGCGGTGGTTGCGCGAGCGCCTGGGACTGGACTCCGGGTACGTCAGCCGGTTGTTGCGGTCGTTGGAGGGTGACGGCCTGGTGACGGTGCAGCCGCAGCCCAGGGACCGGCGGGTGCGCACCGTCCGGCTCACCGAGGCCGGCCGTGCGGAACGCGCCCTGGTGGACCGCCGCAGCGACGAGTTGGCCGGCTCCCTGCTCGAACCGCTCAACGCCGTCCAGCGCGACCGGCTGGTGACCGCGATGGCGGAGGTCAACCGGTTGCTGACCGCCGCGACGGTCGTGTTGCACCCCGTGGCCCCGGACCACCCCGATGCCCAGTACTGCTTGCAGTCCTACTTCGGAGAGTTGCGGGAGCGGTTCGCTTCGGGCTTCGACCCGGTGCGCAGCCTGCTCCCCGATGCGGGTGAACTCCAGCCCCCGCAGGGCCTGTTGCTGGTCGCCCGGCTGCACGGCGAACCGGTCGGCTGCGCCGGCCTGAAGCTGCCGCCCGGCGCACCGGCCGAGATCAAGCGCATGTGGGTCGCGCCGCAGGCCCGGGGGCTGGGCCTGGGGCGCAGGTTCGTGGCCGAACTGGTGGCGCAGGCCGCCCGGCACGGCTGCGACGTGCTGCGCCTGGACACCAACGAGGCACTCTCCGCCGCGATCGGCCTCTATCGCTCCTGCGGCTTCGAGGAGGTCGCCGCCTTCAACGACGAGCCCTACGCGCACCACTGGTTCGAGAAGCGGATCACCGGAGCGCCGCCCGGGTGAGGGCCTCCTGGTGCGCCAGCACCTTCGTCCGGGCCTCGGCCGGTAGGGGAGGGCCCGCGTCGAGGAGGCGGGGCAGCAGTTCGCGTCGGGTGGTCAGGGCGTGGAACATCAGCGCGACGGTGACGTCGTGGTCGGGCCGGTGCTCGACGCGCACCGGGTCGCCGGCGCGGATCTGGCCGGGCGTCAGGTCCCGCAGGTACGCGCCGGGTACCGCGGCCCGGGTGAGGAGTTTGACCCGGCCGGGTTCGTCGAACCAGCCTTGGAAAGTGCGGCAGGGGACCCGTGGTGACGTGACCTCCAGCAGCAACTCCCCTCCGACGCGCCAGCGTTCGCCGATGCGGGCGTCGGTGACTTCCAGGCCGGTGGTGGTGAGGTTCTCGCCGAAGACGCCGTTGGGGCGGTGAGGCTCCGCCCCACGTTCACGGTCAGCAGCGTTGCGGTCTGCGCGCTCATGAGCGAAAGAGTGAGGCGTGTGAATGGCGGCGGCCACTACTTTTAGTCGTTGTCCAAAAGTATTTCTAGTTCAAGTCGGGGGTGCGGAGGGCCGCCAGGAAGCCGTCGACCGCCGCGGTCTGGGCCTGGGCGGGGAAGCGGTCCGGGTCGAACAGGGCCTGGACGGTCAGGCCGTGGGCGAACGCGACCACTGTCGCGGAGAGTTGGTCGAGATCGGCGTCGGCGGGGAGCTCGTCCAGGGTGCGGGCGGCGGCCAGGTGGGGGCGGAGCGCGGCGCGGATGCGGGCGTAGCGGTCGGCCTGGTCGGCGTGCAGGCCCGGGTCGGTCAGGGCCTGGTCCCAGGAGCCGACCCAGATCCGGTTGCGGGCGGTGTTCTCCTCGCCGATCGGCAGCAGGTCCAGGAGGGCGGCGCGGAGGGCGGCGAGCCCTGGTCGGGGGTGCGGGCGGCGGGGGCGCTCCGCGCCGTCCTTCTCCAACAGTTCGAGGGCGTGCGCGATCAGGGCCCGTTTGGTCGGGAAGTAGTGCATGACCAGGCCGGTGGAGACGTCCAACTCGGCCGCCACGGCGCGCAGGGTCAGGCCGCCGAAGCCCTTGGCGGCCAATATGCGCCACACCGCTTGGGAGACGCGCTCGCGGCGGGATGCGTGATCGACGGGGGCGGGAGGAGGCATGGGGATTAGAGTACGTACCGAACGCTTGTTACGTACCGTGGATGCAGACGGAGGACCCATGTTCGCCTTGCCGCTCGATGACGGCGCCCAACTGCGGCCCCTGGAGCCCTGGCAGGCGCCGGAGTTCCTGGCCCACATAGAGCGTGCGCGGCCGACCGTGGACCCCTGGATCCCGTGGGCGACCCGCAGCACCGACCTGGTGACCGCGCTCACCGTCCTCCAGGGCTACGCGGACGGCCAAGCCAAGGACGGCGCCCGCATCTATGGCATCTGGTTGGACGGGGTGCTGGTCGGCGGCGTGATGTTCACGCAGTTCGACGCGGCGCTGGGAGTCTGCGAGATCGGCTGCTGGTTGGAGTCGGCGGGGGAGGGACGCGGTCTGGTGCACCGCGCCAGCCGACTGCTGATCGACTGGGCCTTCCGGGAGCGCGGGATGAGCCGCGTGGAGTGGCGGACGACGCCCACCAACAAGCGCAGCGTCGCGGCGGCGCGCCGGCTCGGCATGCGTCGCGACGGGGTGCTGCGCCAGCAGTTCCCGTACCGGGGCGTCCGGCAGGACACGGAGATCTGGTCCGTCCTGGCGGACGAGTGGGACGGGTGAGCGGCCGGGACCATCGCCCCGCACCTCGCCACCCGCTCCGCCCCGGACCGCAGTCGACTCCGCGCCGCGTGACGCGCCGTGCGGCCCGCCGTCCCCGCTGGGGAACTCCTGGGGCCTCTCGTTTGGATCAAGCTGTTGGAGCGGCCCTCGGCTACAGTGCGAGTATGACGATCCGTCGCATCATGCCCAGCGTCGTCACCCAGGACATCGAAGAGAGCCGAAGCTTTTACAGCGATTTCCTGGGCATGGACGTGCGCATGGACGAGCCCGGCTTCTTGATGTTGGCCTCGCCCGGTAACCCGACGGCGCAGATGACCGTGGTCTCCCCTGCCGCAGACTCATGGGACCCGCATACCGCCCGTTCGACACTGGCGGTCGAAGTCGAGGACGTTGACGCCGCGTACGCCGCAGCCGAGCGCCAGGGGTACCAGGTGGTCTATCCCTTGACCACGGAACCATGGGGAATCCGACGTTTCTTTGTTCAGGCACCCGACGGAAGTGTCATCAACGTCCACAGTCACGTCTGAGGATGAAGGATCGGGCAGACCAGAGGAAAATACCGGCGATGTGGAGTCCGGCCAGGTAGACGGTGGCGGTCTTCTCGTATCGGGTGGCGATCCCACGCCACTGCTTCAGGCGGTTGATGCACCGTTCGACAGCGTTGCGCCGCTCGTAGGTCTCACGGTCGAACGCCGGTGGTCTGCCACCGCGGCTGCGCCGGCGTAGCCGGTGTCCGCGCTGGTCGGCGGGGACGGGGATCACTGCCTGGATACCACGCTTGCGCAGGTGCTCGCGGATCGCGCGCGAGGAGTACGCCTTGTCGGCCAGGACCAGGTCCGGCCTGGTACGAGGCCGTCCTCGCCGACGAGGAACGCGCAGACGGGCCATGACGTCGGTGAAGGCGGGCGCGTCACCGGCCTGTCCGGCGGTGAGGTGAAAGGCCAGTGGGCGGCAGCGGCCGTCGGCGGCGAGGTGGATCTTCGTGGTCAGTCCGCCGCGGGACCGGCCGATGGCATGGTCGTCAGGTTCGCCGGCCGGGGACCCTTTTTGCGGGCCCCGGCCGCGTGCTGGTGAGCCCGCACGTCGTGGAGTCCACCGACACGGCCCAGTTGAGGTCCCCGTCCGCGTCGGCCTGGGCCACCAGAGTGGTGAAGACCCGCTCCCACGCGCCGTCGACAGCCCACAGCCGCAGCCGGTTGTAGACACCTCGCCAGTTGCCGTACTTCTCCGGCAGGTGAACCCACTGCGTGCCGGTCTGGAACTTGAAGGCGATCGCGTCGATCACCTCACGATGGTCCCGCCAACGGCCACCCCGCTTCGGCGTCCGATCCGGGAGCAACGGCTCGATCCGCTCCCACTGCGCATCAGTCAACGACACACTCGGACCAACGACCAACTGATCCAAACGGAACTGCCTAGTCGCGCAAGGGCCGGCGGTGGTCGTCGCGGTGCAGCGTGGCCAGGGCCAGGGTGCCCAGGGCGCAGGTGACGATGACGTAGTAGGCGGGTACGTCGGGGTTGCCGGAGCGCCGGATCAGTTCGGTGACCAGCAGCCCGGCGCAGCCGGAGAACAGCGCGTTGGACAGCGCGTAGGCCACGCCGAGACCGGTGGTGCGGACCGGCGTGCGGAACGTCTCGGCGAGCATCGCCGGCCCCGGTCCGGCCAGCAGACCCACCAGCGCGCCGGCGACGGCCACCGCCCCGCACGTCAACCACAGGGGCGCGGAGCGCTGTTGGACGAGGTGGAGCAGGGGCAGTGCGCACACCGCCGAGAGCGCGGCACCGGTCACCATCACCGCGCGCCGGCCCACCCGGTCGCTCAGCGCGCCCGCGGGGAGGATCGCGGCGGCGAAGCCGAGGTTGGCGATGACCGTGGTGAGCAGGGACCGGGCCGGACTCGCCCCGACGGTGTTCTGGAGGTAGGACGGCAGCACCACCAGGAACGTGTAACCCGCCGCCGACCAGGCCACCAGGCGCCCGCACCCCAGGACGACCGCCCGGGCCGTGCTCCGCAGCGGCGGCCGGGGCGCGGGCGGGGCGCCGTCACCGCCCGCGCGATCCGGCGCGGTGCGGCGGAACGCCGGGGACTCGGGCAGGCCCAGGCGCAGCAGCAGGGCGAGGGCCCCCATCGGCAGGGCCGCCAGGAACGGCAGCCGCCAGCCCCACGCCGCGACCTGCGCCGCCGACAGCACGGTCGTCACCAGGGTCGCCGCGGCCGCGCCGCCGAGCAGTCCGAGCGCGACGGTGAAGGACTGCCACGCGCCGTACCGCCCCCGTTTCCCGTCGGGCGCGCACTCGGTCATCAGGGCGACGGCGCCACCGAACTCCCCGCCCGCCGAGAGGCCCTGGACGATCCGCAGCGCGGTCAGCAACCAGGGGGCGGCCGCGCCCGCCGTGGCGTACGTAGGCAGCGCCCCGATCAGCGCCGTCGCGCCGGTCATCGTCACCACCGCCGCGATCAGCACCGGCCGGCGGCCGAAGCGGTCGCCGGCCCGGCCGAGGAGGAACGCGCCCAGCGGTCGGAAGAAGAAGGCCAGCGCGAACGTCGCATACGTCTTGACCAGGGCCTCCGCGGCTCCGCCGCCTTGCGGGGTGAAGAAGTTGGCGGCGACGACGGTGGCGAAGTAGGCGTAGACGCCGAACTCGTACCACTCGATGAAGTTGCCCACCGCGCCCGCGGCGACGGCCCGGGCCCCGGGCGCGGTCCGGCCGGGTGCCCGGCGCGGTTCGTCTGTGGAGGTCGTCATGTCCGGCAGTCTTCCCACCGACCGGGTCCGGGTCGCCGGTGCCGGACGGTCGGCCCGGCCCGAGGACCCGGCGGGTGGTGGCACAGCACTGCGCACCGCCACCGAACCGAGCGGTCCGCATGCACAGCGTGGCGAGCGGGCGGAGCTGCCGCCCGCCGGGTCCGAGGTCCCCCGCCCGCCCCTCGCGGGACACCGCGCGGCGGGTGACAATCGACGCACGGCGCCCGTGCGGCGCCCCCGCTCCACACCGAGCGGGCAGGGAGGACGAGGGGCCGCCCACGGTGCGGCCACCGCTTCCCGACCGTGCGGGCGGCACAGGCCCGACGTGTCGGGGCGTGCCCCTCGGCACCGGTCCGGAGAGGTGACGTGCGATGTCTCCATGGCGGGTCCGTGCGCTGGAGGAGAGCGATCTGGACCAGGTGGTGCGCATCTGGGAAGAAGCACCGGACGCCACCGTCGACCTCGCGGTGAGCCTGGCGGAGGCGGTGAGCGCGCTGCACGCCGAAGCGCCGGCCGTGGTGGCCGTGGTGGGCGACCAGATCGTCGGCGCCGCGGTGTCCCTGGTGGCGCAGGAACGCGCCTGGATCCTGCGGATGGCGGTGGGCCAGCCGTGGCGGGGGCACGGCGTCGGGCAGGCGCTGCTGGCGGCCCTGGAGGACCGGTTGGGGCGGTCCGGGGTGCGCCGCATCGGGGCGCTGCTGCCGGACGAGGAGGCCGGCCAGCGGGCGTTCACCCGCGCCGGCTACGTGGCCCGACCGGACCTGCACTACGTCGAGAAGCAGCTGACCGCGGACTCCGCCGAGGCCACCTTGCTCGACCAACTCGGCGGGACCGTGCCGGACGCCGGCCTGTGGGACGGCATCGCCGGCATGAGCGCCGAGAAGGCGCTGATCGAGCGTCGGTTGGTGCTCCCGCTGGAGCACCCCGACGTCGCCGGCGAGTACCGCCTGGTGCCGCCCCGCGCCGTGGTGCTCTTCGGGCCGCCCGGCACCGGCAAGACCACCTTCGCGCGGGCGGTCGCCTCCCGGCTGCGCTGGCCGTTCATCGAGGTGTTCCCCTACCAGCTCGCCGACGACGCGCACGGCGTCGCGGCCGGACTCCGCCGGCTCTTCGCCCGCGTCGAGCACCTGGAGCAGGCCGTGCTGTTCTTCGACGAGGCCGAGGAGATCGCCTCCGAGCGGCACGACCCGACGACGCTGGCGCACCGGGTCACCAACGAACTCCTCAAGCTCATCCCGCAGTTCCGGCGCGGTGAGCGCCGGCTGCTGATCTGCGCCACCAACGCGGTGCGCTCCCTCGACCCGGCCTTCCTGCGTCCGGGCCGCTTCGACTACCTCATCCCCGTCGGGCCGCCCGACCCCCAGGCCCGGCGCGCCATCTGGATCCGCTACATCGGCCCGGACCGCGCGGCCGGCCTCGAACTCGACGCGCTGGTCGAGGCCAGCGACCGGTTCACGCCCGCGGACATCGAGTACGCGGCGCGCACCGCCGCGCAGAGCGCCTTCGAACGCCACCTGGCCTCCGGGCCGGACGAGGGCGCCGATCCGACCCGGCTCACCGGCGACTACCTCCAGGCGATCGCGCACACCCGTACGTCGCTGACCGAGGACGACATCCGCGCCTTCGACCGGGACCTCAGGACCGCCGCCCGAGTGTGAGGTACTCCCGCGCGGTGGTGGTCGCGCGGGCGGCGGCGAGGGCCAGGCAGACGCGGTCGCGGGTCAGCGGCAGCACGCCGAAGCGGATGCCGGTGGCGTCCCGCACCGCGTTGGCCAGCGCGGGGGCGACCGGGGTGAACGGGCTCTCGCTCATCGACTTGGCGCCCAGCGGCCCGAGGGCGTCCGCGGTGTCGGCGAAGTACACCTCGGTCCGCGGCACGTCACCGAACGCCGGGACGTGGTAGGTGCGGAAGGACGTGGTGACGAGGTGCCCGTCGTCGTCCCACAGCAGCGACTCGTACAGGGCCGCGCCGACGGCCTGCGCGACGCCGCCCTCGATCTGGCCGCGGCACTGCAGCGGATTGACGACCCGGCCGGCGTCGGCCGCGTGGACGCTCCGCAGGATCCTGATCTCGCCGGTGCCGGTGTGCACCGCGACCCGGAAGCCCTGCACGTCGAACGCGACGGAACGGGGCGAGCCCTCGCTCGTGGCGGTCGCGGACAGTTCGGGGCCGGTGGCCCGGGACCGCGTCGCGAGGTCGGCGAGCGGGACGCGGGCCTCGCCGCAGCGCACGTGGTCGTCGGCCGGCGCGCAGGCGGCCGGCTCGACGCGGGCGTAGCGCGCCCCGGCCGCGATGATGCGGGTCCGCAGTTCCTCGGCGGCCCGGGTCGCCGCCAGCCCCGCGACCACGATCCCGGTGGAGCCGAACGCGCCGGTGTCGTGGTCGAGGCGGTCGGTGTCGGCGTGCACGATCCGGATCCGTTCGGGACGGGTCCCGAGTACGTCCGCGACGAGTTGCCGGTGCGCGGTGGTGGTGCCGCTGCCGAACTCGGCGGTGCCGACGGTGAGTTCGTAGTGTCCGTCGGCGCGCAGGGTGATCCTGGCCTCGGCGTGGTGTCCGCGCGGCGGGATCGTGTCGATCATGCCCAGCGCGATGCCCTGCCCGACCCGCCAGTCCGCGCCCGCCGGCGGGCGCGCGCCGGCGTCGCGGCGCAGCGCCGAGCGGACCAGGTCCAGGCACTGGTCCAGGCCGTAGCTGCCGATCTCGACGTCGTCGGGTGCGGCATCGAAGCTCAGCATCGGATCGCCGGGCCGGATCACGTTGCGCTCGCGGAAGGCGATCGGGTCCGTCCCGAGCGCGCGGGCCAGTTCGTCCATGGCCGACTCGACGGCGAAGATCGTCTGGCTGAGTCCGTAGCCGCGGTACGCCCCGGAGGGCACGGTGTTGGTGTAGACGGCGTAGCCGTCGACCTTCTTGTTCGGGCAGCGGTAGACGGCGATCGACTCGTTGCAGCCGTGGATCACGGCGGTGGCGTGGTTGCCGTACGCGCCGGTGTTGGCGACGGCCCGCAGTTGCAGTGCGGTGAGGGTGCCGTCCCGCCGGGCCGCGGCCTTGACCCGCACGCTGACGGGGTGCCGGACGGCGGTGGCGGTGAACTCCTCCTCGCGCGTCAACTCCAACTGCACCGGCCGGCCGGTGCGCAGGGCCGCCAACGCGACGACGTCCTCGGTGAACATCTCCTGCTTGGCGCCGAAGCCGCCGCCGACCCGGCCGCACAGCACCCGGACCCGGTCCTTGGGCAGCGCGAAGAGGGTGCACAGGGCGTCCCGGGTGAGGAACGGCACCTGACTGCTGGTCCGGACGGTGAGCCGGCCGGCGGCGTCCAGCCAGGCGAGCGAGGCGTGGCTCTCCAGGTGCGCGTGCTGGAGGCGGTGGCTGACGTAGGTGTCCTCGTGGATGACATCGGCCGCCGCGAAGGCCGCTTCGACGTCGCCCAGGTCGCCGTGCACCTCGGCGGCGATGTTGCGGTCGGCGTCCGCGATGTACTGATCGGGCCCCTTGTCGCCGTGCAGCACCGGGGAGCCGGGCGTCATGGCCACCTCGGGGTCGAACACGTCGGGCAACACCTCGTAGGTGACGGCCAGTTGGCGGCATCCTTCTTCCGCGGCGGCCACGCTGTCGGCCACCACCGCCGCGACCCGCTGCCCGGCGAAGCGGACCACGTCGTCGAAGAGCCGGGTGTCGGCCGGGTCGAGGGTGGCGTCCTCGTGCCGTCCCGTGGAGTACCGGCGGGCCGGCGCGTCCTCGTGGGTGAACACGGCCCGCACCCCCGGCACCGCACGCGCGGCGCTGGTGTCGATCGCGGTGATCCGGGCGTGCGCGTGCGGCGCGTGCACCAACTTCGCGTGCAGCAGGCCCTCGACGGAGACGTCCAGGGCGTAGCGGGCCGTGCCCGTCACCACCTGCGGGCCGGCCGGCGCGGGCAGGTTCCGCCCCACCGACTCCCCTTCGGCAGCGTCGTCGACCCGTACGACCCCGTGGACGGCGTCCTCGATCGCCCGGTACCCGGTGCACCGGCACAGGTTGCCCTTCAACGCCTCGGGGAGGTTGCGCCGTTGCTCGGGATCGAGCGCGGCCGCCGTCATGATCAGGCCCGCCGTGCAGAAGCCGCACTGGAATCCCTGCGCGGCCAGGAAGTCCCGCTGCACCGGATGCAACGCGGCGTCGCCGGCGAGCCCTTCGACCGTCGTCACCCGGCGGCCGGCGGCGCGGAACGCCGGGAAGAGGCAACTGTGCACCGGCTCGCCGTCGACGTGCACGGTGCACGCCCCGCAGTCCCCGGCGTCACAGCCCCTCTTCACCCCGAACCAGCCCAGCTCGCGCAGGTAGCTGCGCAGACACTGCCCGGGCCGCGGTTCCCCGGTGAAGACCCGGCCGTTGACCTCGCACCTCATCGTGCTCCCTCCTCCCGCGGCCGGGCCAACTCGGCGCGGATCTCCTCGGCGAACCGGACGGTCATGAGCCGCCGCCAGGCAGGCGCGCCGTGCACGTCGTGGTGGTAGAGCCACGGCGGAACGGCCCGTTCCAGCGCGGTGAGCAGCTCCGCCGCCCCGGGAAGCCCGGGGAAGGCCAGTCGGACCGGGCGGACGGTGGCGGCGGTGACGGTCAGCGTGAACGCGCCGTCGTCGGGCGAACGCCGCCCGATGAGCAGCGCCGCGGAACGGCCGTGCGGGGTCAGCGAGATCCGGCGGAAGGCGGTGCGGCAGCGCAGTGCAGCGGCCGGCAGGGTGACCGCGCGCAGCAGTTCGCCGGGGGCCAGCACGTTGCGCTGCGGGCCGGTGACGAAGTCGAGGGCGGCGACCTGCCGCGCACCGCCGTCGGGCCGCCAGAGGGTGCAGACCCCGTCGAGCGCCGTGGCCAGCGAGATCATCGGGCCCGCGGGCAGCGACAGGCACAGGTTGCCGCCCACGGTGGCCTCGTTCCACACCTTGAACGAACCCAGCAGCGCCCGTCGGCACTGACCGATCAGCGGGGCCGCCGCCCATTCCGCCGGCGGGTCGATCCGGCCGAGTCGGGCCAGCGTGCAGGTGGCCGCCAGCTCCAGTCCGGCTGCGTCGATCCGGAACGGTGGCCAGTCGAACCCCCGCAGGTCGATGAGGCGGCGGAGGTGGGGTTGGGGTGCGGAGAACAGCCAGGTGCCGCCGGCCAGCCAGGCGTCGCCGGGCCGCCAGGTCGCCTGGGCCGCGCGGGTGGGTGCCGCCACGACCGCGGTGACGGTGTTGAGGTCCATCCGGTACCCCCAGGCAGGCGGTGGGAAGGCGGGGCGCGGCAGGCGGTCAGTACGGGTGGCGGTTCGGCTTGTCGGTCCACGCCTGGTAGGAGCGGGCGCCCAACTCCGGGTACACCTGGGCGATGGTGATGCTCCGTTCTTCCGGGGCCTTGCGGAAGTCCTCGTACTGGAAGGCGTCGCTGAAGCCGATCTCCTCCGTGGCCTGCCAGTCGCAGCTGAAGTAGACGGCGTCGATCCGCGACCAGTAGATGGCGCTCATGCACATCGGGCAGGGGGCGCCGCTGGTGTAGATCGAGCAGCCCTGGAGCATCCGCGCACGCTCCGGCAGCCGGTCCGGCGAACCCTCAGGGCGGGGCACCAACTCCAACGTGTACGAGTTCTGGTGCTCCTCGGAGACGGTGGGCGCCTCGGGGTTGAGGAACTGGACCGCCTTGCGGATGGCCTCCACCTCGCCGTGTGCGGTCGGATCCGCCGTCAGCAGTACGCGGTTCTGGCCGCGCGCGATGATTTCGTCGCCCCGGGTGATCACCGCACCGAACGGGCCGCCCCAGCCCTCTTCGACGGATTCGGTCGCCAACGCGACCGCTTCGGCCATGAATTCTCTGTGCCCCATGACCGGTGCCTCCGATCAGAGCGTCGCGTCCGGTCCCCGATGAGCGGAAGAACCTTGGCGGTTCAACCTCGGAGGTTCAACCTCGGCGGTTCACCAAGAGGAAGGGGGTTTGTCACCTTATGACCCTTTGTGGATTAGTCTAGTAAGGGTGAGTTGCCCTGCAAGCCGTGGCTCCCGCAGCGACGTCGCGACCGTCGTGATCTCGCAGAGGGTCCGGGCGGGCCGGGAGGACGACTACCGCCGCTGGCAGGAGCGCACCAGCGAGGCGGTGCGCGCGTTCCCCGGGTTCGAGGGGACGGAGGTCTACCCACCGGCCTCCCCGGACTCCGCGGCCGAGAACGAATGGGTCGTCGTCTTCCGGTTCGCCCACCTCGACCAGCTGTCGGCCTGGCTGGATTCCGAGGCGCGCCGGGTCCTGATCGAGCAGGGGCGCGACCTCTTCGAGGAGCCGCCCGCGCAGGAGGTCCTCGTCGGCGGCACTCCGGTCCAGGACTCCGTGACCGCGGTGATCTCCCACGAGGTACGACCCGACCAGGAACAGGACTTCGTGCGGTGGCAGGCCCGGGTACTGGCGGCCCAACGGGCCTTCCCCGGCTTCATGGGATCGGAGCTGTTCCGCCCGGTGCAGGGCGTCCAGGGCAAGTGGGTTGCAGTCTTCCGGTTCGACCACCGCCGCCACCTCGACGCCTGGCTCGCCTCCGCCGAGCGCACCCGACTCCTCGACGAGGGCCGCGCCTTCTTCGTCTCCTACGACGTGCGCAAGGTCGGTTCGGCGTTCGGCAGTTGGTTCCGCTTCGACTCGCGCGCCGAGGAGGGCGCACCGCCCAACTGGAAGCAGGCCATGTGCGTGCTCCTGGCGCTCTATCCCACCGTCCAGGTCCTGAACCTCACCGCGGGTTCCCGCTTCGACGCGCTCGGCGTGCCCGGATACCTCAGCCTGTTCCTCTCGAACGTGCTGAGCGTCGCCATCCTGACCTGGCTGCTCCTGCCGTTGATCAACCGGGCCCTCGCCTTCTGGCTGGTGCCCGACCGGGCGCGGCCCCTGCGCACCGAGGTGGCGGGCGGCGTGCTGGTCGCCCTGTGCTGGGTGGTGTTCCTGGTGGTCTTCGCCCTGACCACCGGCTGAGGCGCGCGCCGGGGCCCTCCGGCGCCCGTGGCGCCGCCCCCCCCGGGTGCGCCGCGGGCCGGGCCGGTGCCGTGCGGACGCGCGGCGGCCCGCTCGTGGATGCTGTCCACGGGCGGGCCGCCGCGGGTGCCGGTCGCGGTGGCGACTACGGCTGGGGGGTACTGAGAGCGCGCCGGTCGCGCCGCTGCTTGAGGCGGTCGGCGCCGATCAGTGCCGCCACCACGACGGCCGTGCCGAGGAGCTGGTGACGGCCGTCCGAGGAGGTGGCCATCACCGCGAAGACGCCGAGGATGGCCGCCAGCGCCACCCACGTCAGATACGGGAAGCCCCACATCCGCACCAACAGCAGCTCGGGCGTCTCGCGCTCCAGGCGGCGGCGCATCTTCAGCTGGGTGAGGCAGACGATGGACCAGACGACCAGCACCGAGCAGCCGGCGATGTTCAGCAGCCAGGCGAACACCGTGGTCGGCCAGATGATGCCGGCGATCACGGCCGCGAAGCCGAACAGGCAGGACGCCACCACGGCGGCGGCCGGCACGCCGTTGGTCACCTTGCTCAGGAACCGCGGGCCCTGACCCCGGGTGACCAGCGAGTACGCCATGCGGGACGAGCCGTAGATGTTGGCGTTCATCGCGGAGAGCAGCGCCACCAGCACCACGACCTGCATGATCGTGCCGGCGGCCGGGATGCCCAGTCGGTCGAGCACGGTGACGTAGGGGCCGGCCGTGGCGACCTTCGGGTCGTTCCACGGGACCAGGGTGACCACCACGGCCATGGAGCCGATGTAGAAGACGGCGATGCGCCAGACGGCGGTGCGGACCGCGCGGACCACGTTGCGGCGCGGCTCGTCGGACTCCGCAGCGGCGATGGTGACCGTCTCCAACCCGGCGAACCCGGAGATGGTGGTCAGCAGCCCGGCGGCGAGGCCGGCGGCGCCGGTCGGGAAGAAGCCGCCGTGGTCGGTGAGGTTGCCGGCGCCGGGGGAGTTCCCGAACACGCCGAGGATGCCGAGCACGCCCAGCACCAGGAACGCCACGATCACGGTGACCTTGATGGTGGAGAACCAGAACTCGAACTCGCCGAAGTTCTTGACCGCGGTCAGGTTGCTGGCGCAGAAGAACACCATGAAGACCGCGACCCAGCCGTAGGCAGGCAGGAACGGCACCCAGGAGTGCATGATGGCGCCCGCCGCGGTCGCCTCGGCGGCCACGCCGGCGCACAGCATCAGCCAGTACATCCAGCCCGAGGTGGTGCCGGCCCAGGTACCGAGTTCGGCCTCGGAGTGCACCGAGAACGAGCCGGTGGACGGGCGGGCCGCGGACATCTCCCCGAGCATCCGCATGATCAGCATGACCAGTGCGCCGGTGGCCGCGAAGAGGAGGACGATGGCCGGTCCGGCGGTGGCGATGCCGACCCCGGATCCCACGAAGAGTCCCGCGCCGATGACGCCGCCGAGCGCGATCATCGACAAGTGGCGCTGTTTGAGGCCGTGGGACAACGGGGGTGCAGGGTCCTGCACGGCCCGCGGGGAGTCCTGGGGCGACCGGGTGGTACTCCGAGTCATGGGCGTGCCCGTCCATTGCTTGAGACGATCATTGAGCCCACGAGTCTGCGTCGACACGGTGCGTGAGCGCCGTGAATGTTCGCTATTCGGACGCCGTGTTCACGCGTGGTGAATATGCGGACACGGGACCGGACGGGCATCCTCCGGTTCGCGCTCGCCCGGTGCGGGTCAAGAGGGCGCCGCGGCACGGCCGTTCGCCTCGGGACGGGCCGCGAGGCGCCCTCGTCCGCCGACGAGCCGCGGAAGCGGCCCACGCGGCGCCGCGCCGCCGCCGGTGCCGGCACCGCGCCCACCCCGCCCCACCCGCCGCTGACCTGCACGCCCGCGGGCCGCGCCGCCTGCCCGGGGACCGGGCACACGTCGGCGGCCCGGTCTTGGCCATGCCCCTGTCACGCGGTACCGTCTCCTCGATATCGACGACGGCGAGGCGGAACCCGGTGGGAATCCGGGACGGTCGCGCCACTGTGAACGAGACGCCCCCGCGCGCCGGGAGCGTCCGTGAGTCAGACCCGCAGCCGCCGTCCAGTGCACCACCGAGATGGGACGCGAACTCCCAGAGGAGGCCCTGCCATGGCGCAGTCCGTCGCCCAGCCGACCGCCACCACCCCCGCCGTACCCGCCACGCTGCCGCTCAAGGCGATAGCTCCCTGGGCGGTCTTCTTCGGCATCCTGATGCTCGTCCTGCTGTACTTCGTCGGCGCCGAGCAGGGCGCCACCTCCGTGTTCAACGGCACGGACGTCCACGAGTGGGTGCACGACGCCCGCCACCTGCTCGGCTTCCCCTGCCACTGACGCGAGGGACGCCGCACTCATGAACTCCGCAACAGTGAGAAACCTCCTCGTGCGAGGCATGCTCGCCGGCCTCGCCGCCGGTGTGCTCGCCCTCGTCGTCGCCTACGTCCTCGGCGAACCCAGCGTCAACAGCGCCATCAGCTTCGAGGACGCCCACTCCCACGAGCACGAGATGGAAGTCGTCTCCCGCTCCCTGCAGTCCACCGCCGGCCTCGCCACCGGCGTCCTGGTCTACGGAGTGGCCTTCGGCGGCATCGCCGCGCTCGCCTTCTGCTTCGCGCTCGGCCGCGTCGGCCGCTTCGGCCCGCGCGCCACCGCCCTGCTGCTGTCCGGCTGCGCGCTGCTCGCCGTCTACGTCGTGCCGTTCCTGAAGTACCCGGCCAACCCGCCGTCCGTCGGCGACCCCGACACGATCGGCCAACGCACCACCCTCTACTTCCTGATGATGCTGCTCGGCGTGCTGCTGGCGATCGGCGCCACCCTCCTGGGCAAGCGGCTCGCACCCCGCCTGGGCACCTGGTGGGCGACCGTCGTCGCGGTGGCCGCCTTCGCCGTGGCGGTCGGGCTGGCGTACGCCTTCCTCCCGGTCATCAACGAGGTGCCGGAGGGCTTCCCGGCCGCGCTGTTGTGGCGGTTCCGCCTGGGCGCCCTGGCCATCCAGACCGCCCTGTGGGGCGCGTTCGGCCTGGCCTTCGGCGAACTGGCCGAACGCCTGCTGCACCCCCGGCCCGCGACGGCCGCACCCGGGGCGGCGGTTGCCGCCCCGCAGTGACGCCGCCCGTACCGAGAGGGCCCTTCGACACCGTCCGAGGGCCCTCTGGCGTTCCCGGGCAGCCGGGCAGCCGGGCAGCCGGGCAGCCGGACGGGCGGTCACCCACCACGGGCGTCAGGGCGCGTCCGCTGCGCCGGGAGTGCCCAGGGTGCGTCCGAGGCGGAGGTTCCACCGCCCGGACCGGCCGCTGAGCTCGGTCGCCGTGAGCGGAGGCACGTCCACTCGCCAGAACGCGGCCTCGGGAGCCCCCAACACGCCGACCACCACGGCCCGGACGACCTCCGGTTCGACGACCGCGAGCGTCCGCCCGTCCTGCCCGCCGCAGTCGGCCAACCACCGCGCCACCCGCGCGCACAGGTCCCGCACCGACTCGCCGCCGTGCGGTGCCGCGCCCGGATCGGCCAGCCACAGCGCCACCGCCGCGGGCTCCGCGGCCGCCACCTCGTCCAGCGTCCGCCCCCGCCAACGGCCCACGTCCCACACCGCCAGTTCCGCCGCCGGGCCCGACGGGCCGGCGAGGCCGAGCGCCGCGGCGGTCTCCCGGCAGCGCACGGTGGGAGAGACGTGGACCCGGTCGGCGGCGGGCAGCGAGCCGGCCGCCGAGGCCGCCCGGGCCGCGCCGGCGGCGTCGAGCGAGGCCCCGTCGTCGAAGCGGGCCCGCCGCAACGCCGGGTTGCTCGCGGGGGAGATGAGGATGACACGGCTGGTCACGCGGGCGTTCCTCCTGCTTCCGGCACGGGACGACGGCCTTCCTCCGACGGGCGCCGGCCCTCCACCGGATACGGCACGTACGTGCGCCGGTCCGGGGCGATGGCGAGCCGGCCGCCGGCCGGGCCCGCGAGGCGCAGCAGCACCGGAGCGGTCAGCGGGCGCCGGCTCTGCTCGATCTGGTCGGCGTAGCCGGTGGAGCTGCCGAGCGCGCGGGCCATCTCGACCTGGTTCATCGCGTGCTCGCGCCGCAGCTTCGCGTGCGCGTAGACCTTCCGCTCGGTCGGTCGCCGGGCCACCGCACACCCCCTCCTCGCCCGGCCGTTCGCTGCCTGGGCGGGGGCAAAAATAGCATGCGCGGGATGCGCGGGATGCGGCGATCCACCGCCGGCAACGGTACGGAATCCGCAGGCCGGCACGGTGGTCGGGGCGCTGCCCGGCTGTTGACCGACCGGTTCCCGTTTCCGGTCGCATCAAGTCGCATTAATGGGTTGCCGGTCGACGAGGGCCGTGGATGCAATGACCGGCATGATCCTCCAGGTGCGCCCGGGGCGGCGCGAGGGCACGAGCGCGCGGTGCCGCGCCCTGCGACCCCGCGCTCCGGGCGCCCTGCCGCCGCCTCGTCGTTCGGGAGAAGCAGACGCATGAACACGCCACCCGCTCCAACCGGAGCACCACCGACCGGCGGGGAACCCGTCCGGATCGGCGCCCTCGCCCCGCTCACCCCGCCCGGCTGGACCGAAGCGGGCCACCACTTGCTCGCCGGCATCGAGGCGGCCGTACGCGACGTCAATGACGCCGGCGGGATCGTCGGGCGGCCACTGGAACTGCTGGTCCGGGACACCGCGGCCGATCCGCAGCGGGCCGCGGCGGCCGTCGAGGAGTTGGCGCGCCTGGGGGTGGCTGCCGTGGTGGGGGAGTACCACAGCGTCGTGGCCCGGACCGCGGCCGTCAGGGCCGACGCGCTCGGGCTGCCGTTCCTCTGCTCGTCGGCGGTGCTCGACGCCCTCACCGACGGGCCGACGCCATGGGTCGCGCGCCTCGCCCCGCCGCAGTCCCGCGGCTGGCGGAGCTACGCGGACTTCCTGCTCGGCGCGGGCCACCGGCGCGTCGCCGTGGCAGCCGTGCCGAGCGTCTACTGGACGTCCGGGGCCCGCATCCTGCGGGACCACCTCGCGCCGCGCGGCGGTGACGTCGTCACGCTCGACGCGAGCACGCTCGCCCCAACGGAGCTGTGCGACGCGCTCGTCGACGACGGTGCGACGGCCCTGCTGCTCCTGGTCGGCCATCCGGAACCGGCGGTGTCGATCGTCCGGGCCGTCCGCCGGGACCAGCGGCTCGCCGGGCTCCTGATGGGCGCTCCGGCCGGGCAACCGGAGTTCGCCTCGTGGGCCGCGTCGCTCGGCGACGACGGCGCCGGCATCCCGTTCCTGCGCTACCTGCCCGAGCGCCTCGGACCGTTCGGTGCGCGCGTGGCGGCGGCCCTGCACGAGCGGCTGGCCGAGCCGCCCTCCTTCGTGGCCTTCGAGGGCTACGACACGGTCACCGTCCTCGCCGAAGTGCTGCGCTCGCACGGCCAGGACCGGGCGCGCATCGCCGAAGCCTGGCCGCGCGTCGAGGTCGAGGGCACCCGCGGCCCGATCCGGTTCGCCCGCACGCCGGGCATCGGCGTGTGGCAAGGGGACGGGGCACCGGTCCAGGTCGTCGACCGGGATCCGGCGGAGCCCGCCCGCTTCCGGATCCGCCACACCGGCTGACGGCGCGCGCAGGCCGGTTGACCCACAGGCGTTCCGCGGGGATGGCCCGCAGTCCGGTGCGCAGGAGGTCTGCGGCCTCCTGCGCGCTCGGGACGCGGGGGGAGTGGATGTCGTAGACCCCGGGCCCCGCCTCGCGCGGGTAGCCGTGGGCGGCGAGTTCGCGGGCGACCTGCATGTGGGAGCGGGTGGCTTCCAGGCTGATGACGTCGGCGTCGAGGTCGTCGATGGCCTGGACGATGTCGCCGAACTCGGCATAGCGCATGTGGGTCCCGCCTGGCGGACGGGGCGAACCAACTGCGCCGGTCAGCCTACGGCGCGGGCCCGCGAACCGCCGCGAGCCGTCCGGAACGCGGAAGGTGAGATGGGGCAACCGGGGTACGGGTTTACCGCGGACCCGGGGTGGGAAGCGCGGCAGACGCGGTGCCCGACCGGCCCACGGCCGGGCGGCCCGCCGCCCGCCGCACCCCGCACACCCCGAGGAGTTCCCGGCATGACCGCCGCCCCGCACCGCACCGACCCGACCGCCAGCCCTGCCGACGTCGCGCTGCTGCACACCGCCGTCGCCGTGGCCCGCCGTGCCCGCGCGGCCGGCAACCACCCGTTCGGCGCGCTGCTCACCGGTCCCGACGGGGCGATCCTGCTGGAGGCCGAGAACACCGTCACCACCGAACGCGACGCCACCGGCCACGCCGAGACCAACCTCGTCCGCCTGGCCACCGCCCGGTACGACGCCGACTTCCTGCGCGCCTGCACCCTCTACACCAGCACCGAACCCTGCGCGATGTGCGCGGGCGCGATCTACTGGGGCAACGTCGGCCGCGTCGTCTACGCGCTCGGCGAGGACGGGCTGCGGGCCATGACCGGCGCCGACGAGAAGAACCCCACCATGGCCCTGCCCTGCCGCGACGTCTTCGCGGCGGGACAGCGTCCCCTGGAGGTCGTCGGCCCCGTCGACCTCCCCGAGGCGCGCGCGGTCCACGCCGGCTTCTGGGACTGACCCCGCGGCGCGCCCCGGCCGCGGGACCCCACGGCCGGGGCGCCGGGGCGGCTCAGGACGCCCGCGGCGGCATGGCCGCCAGCGCCGCCCTCGCGAGGTCCCTGGCCTCCGCCTCGCAGGCGGGGTGCTGGGCGCGGACCAGGTAGGCCCGCACCACGAGGTTGCCGTCGCGGACGTTGAGCTGGCAGCTGGGTTGGGCGGTGCCGGTCGTCCAGTACGCCTCGTCGCCGAAGCCGAGCCCGGTCTGGGAGAACCCGGACTTCGCGCCGTCGGCGAAGTCCTGCTGCTGCCGCGCGGTGCCGCTCCCGTCGGGGCGCGTGCGGCTCAGCTCCCACGAGACGTCGGCGCTGGGGGAGTAGTTCCAGCCGTCCGCCTGCGGCTGGTCCCGGTCGAACCAGGAGCACTCGGTCTTCGCGCTGTCCCCCTGTTCCTGGTAGACGTCCTTGTCCTTGCGCCGCTCGGTGCGCAGCGGAAGCTTGACCACGGCCTCCGAGCACACCGGCATCGTCACGTACTTGTCCGGGGCGGCGCCGGCATCGCCGCCGCCGTTCAGCAGCAGGTAGCCGCCGGTGGCGAGAGCCGCCGCCAGTACGCCGGCCGCCGCCACCCACGCCGCGGTGCGCCGGCGCCGCGGCGGCGCGACCGGCGCGGCGTGCGCGGTGAGGACGGCCGTGCGCGGGGCGACGGGACCGGTGTCCCCCAGCAGTGCCGTGCGCTCGGGGTCGCCGTCGAGCAGACCCGCGATCCGGGCCCGTTGCACGTCGACCATGCGGTGCACGGCGGGCGGCCACGGTCGGTCCGTCGGGGCCACCGGGCCCAGGAGGGCGAGGAGTTCGGCCGGTGCGGGCCGGTCGGCCGGCTCCTTGGCCAGGCAGCGGGTGACGATCGGGTGCAGCGCCGGGGGCAGGCCGCTCAGGTCGGGTTCGGTGTGGACGACGTTGTAGAGCGTCTGGAGGGCGGACGGGCCGGCGAACGGGCTGCGGCCGGTCGCCGCCAGCACGAGCACCGCGCCGAGTGAGAACACGTCGCTGGCCCCGGTCAGTTCCCGGCTCTGCGCCTGCTCGGGCGACATGAAGGGGGGCGAGCCGACCACCCAGCCGGTGCCGGTGAGTTCGGTGGCGTCGGCGGACTCCGCGGCCCGCGCGATGCCGAAGTCGATCACTCGGGCGCCGTCCTCGGCGAGCAGGACGTTCTCCGGTTTGAGGTCGCGGTGGACGAGCCCGGCCCGGTGGATCTCGTCCAGTGCCGTCGCCAGGCCCACCGCCAGTCGGTGCAGGGCGTCCTCCGGCAGCGGTCCGGTGCCCTCCACGGCCGCGCCCAGCGACGGCCCGGCCACGAACACCGAGGCGAGCCAGGGGAGTTCGGCGTCCGCGTCGGCGTCGAGGACGGCCGCGGTGTACGCGCCGGAGACCTTCCGCGACGCCGCCACCTCCCGCCGGAAGCGGGTCCGGAAGCCGTCGTCGGCGGCGTGCCGGGCGTGCACCAGCTTCACCGCGGCCGGCCGGCCGTCGGGTGCGACCCCGAGCAGGACGCGGCCCATGCCGCCCCGGCCGAGTTCGGTGAGCAGGACGTAGGGGCCGGCCTGTGCCGGCAGGGGCGCCGTGGTGCTCACAGGGCCTTCACCGCCGCGACGCCCTGGCGGGCCATGTCCTTGGCGAGCCCCTCACAGGCGCCCTTCGGGTAGTGGACGCCCTTGACCGCGACGAAGAGGTACAGGTTGACGTCCCGGGCGTACAGCACGCAGTCGTTCTCGCTGGATTCGTCGAGCCACATGCCCTCCTCCACGAAGCCCAGTCCGGTGTCCCGCGGGGTCTTCGAGCCCATGTACATGCCCTCGTAGTGTTCCTTGGACTGTTCGGCGCCGGTGGGGCCGCCGGCGCGGGAGCGGTAGAGGTCCCAGGAGAAGTCGATCTGGTCGCCGGAGCGGGTGGTCCACACGCAACGCGTCGACGGGTGGCTGTGCCCGTCGCCGTCGGACTGCTGCCACACGCCCGGCACGTTGCCCCCGGGGCGGCCGAAGCCGGCCGGTGCCGTCATGCTGCGGCCGGCCTGCGCGCAGGTCGGGACGGTCTTGGTGTACTTGTCCGACACCTTGGCGAGCGGCACCGAGCCGGGCGTGGGCACCGGCTCCGGGAAGAACGAGTGGTAGACGTCGGTCGGGCCGAGCGCGAGGACGGTGGCCACCGCCGTTGTGAGCGCCACGGCACCCACGATCGCGCCGAGCAGCCACCCGGGGCGCCGGCGCAGCACGGACGCCCGGGGCGTCGCCGGGGCCGGGGTGGGCACGGTGGCGGGCGGTGCGGGTGGTGCAGGCGGGGACAGTGGTTCGGCGGTGGCCGTGAGCCGCGTCGCCCAGTCCCGGCGCTCCGCGATCCGCTCGTAGACGGTCTTCGGCCAGGGGCGTGCGGCGGGCGCCAGCGGGCCGATCAGCGCGCGGAGTTGGGCCGGGGTCGGCCGCGCGGCCGGGTCCTTCGCCAGGCACGGTTCGACGAGCGGGCGCAGCCGCGCCGGAACGGACTCCAGGTCGGGGAGGTCGTGGGCGACGGCGTGCAGCAGCGCGAGCGGCGAGTCGCCGGCGAACGGGCTCCGGCCCGTACTGGCCGTGACCAGCGTGACGCCGAGCGAGAACACGTCGCTCGCCGGGCCCGGTTGCGCGCCCCGGACCTGCTCGGGCGACATGTAAGCCGGCGAGCCGATCAGCGCGCCGGTGCGGGTCAGCTTGGTCTCGTGGTCGGCCGCCCGGGCTATCCCGAAGTCGACGACCCGCACGCCGTCCTCCGTCAGGAGCACGTTGGACGGCTTCAGGTCCCGGTGCACCAGTCCGGCCCGGTGGATGTCGTCCAGTGCCTGGGCGAGGCCGGCGGCGAGCAGCCGCACCGCCTCCTCAGGCAGCGGTCCGCCCGCCTCCAACGCCTCGTCCAGCGTGGGCCCCGGTAGGAAGAGCGAGGCCAGCCAGGGCGTCGACGCGTCCGGGTCGGCGTCGACGACCGGCGCGGTGTAGGCGCCGGAGACCCGCCGGGACGCGTCCACCTCGCGCCGGAACCGCGACCGGAAGCCGGGGTCCTCCGCGAGATCGGCGTGCACCCGCTTGACGGCCACCAGCCGCCCGTCCGGCGCCACGCCGAGCAGTACCTGCCCCATGCCGCCCTGCCCGAGCACCCCGACCGTCCGGAACGGTCCCACGTGCGTCGGGCCGTCCACTCCCAGCATCCGCATGCTGAACCCGCCCTCCCCCTGAACACGGGGATCTTACTCAGAGCGCGGCGGACGCCCGCCGCCCACGTCGGGCCGGGCGTCAGCGCCGCAGTGCCTCGAAGGCGCGCCGGGCGCCCCAGCCGATGGCGAGGTCGATGTCGGGTGCGAGGTTGGCCCGGCGGTCGGACCGGGTGAGGGCGGCCATCGCCACCCGGTCGCCGGCCTCGGACTCCACCACCCCGATCTCGTGCCGCAGGTGCAGGAAGGTGCCCGTCTTGCCGCTCACCCGCAGGGTGTCCGCCTGGAGTTCGCTCGCCAGCCGGTGGCGGAAGAGCTGCCGTCCCATCATGCGGCGCAGCTCCGCACAGGCGTCGGGACGGGCCACGTCGTCCCGCCACACCCGTTGCAGCAGGTCGACCAGGCCGGTGGCGGTGCCGGCGTTGGCGTGCGCCGGGTCCAGCGTCTCGATGCTGTGCCGCCCCGAGCGGTCGTCGCGGATCGCCAACTCCAGCGCGAGCGAGAAGTCGTTGCCGGCGGCGCCGGCGGCACACTCGAACATGCGGTTCAGCCGGTGCCGCACGCGGATGCCGGTGCAGCCCCACGCGCGCAGCCGGGCGTCGACCTCCGCGGCCGGCACGAGGTCGAAGACCGCGTCGGCGGCGGCGTTGTCGCTCACCGTCAGCATCGACAGCAGCAGGTCGCCGACGGCGACGGTGGCCGGGTGCCGGAACGCCGCCAGGCCGGTGGGCCCGACGCTGCTCGTGGCGGGATCGACGACCACCGGCCGTGCCGCGTCGAGCTCCCCGGTCGCGATCCGGTCGAGCGCGACGAGGGCCAGCGGAACCTTGGCCACCGAGGCGAGCGGCACCGACGCGTCGACGTCGAAGCCGAGTTGCTCACCGGTGTCGACGTGCCGGGCGAGGAACGCCCCCCGGACGCCGACGGCCGCCCACTCCGCGGCGATCGTCTCGGCGACGTCGAGGAGTTCCGCGTCGTCGGCGACGCAGACCGGTCGGGGGGCCGGGCCGGCGCTCATCCGCGGGCCGCCAAACGAGACGGCCCGTCCTCGGCCGCGGACCCGGCGGCCGGCGCGGCCGGCTCGGCGCCGACCGCGGCCGCCAACAACGCGGCCAACCAGTGCGGCACCCGCGCCGCCTCCGGGTCCCGGCGCGCGGCGCGCAGCTCGTACCCCCGGTGCAGCGCGGCGTCGCCCAGCGGTGCCCAACTCGCCCCGTGCCGACGGGCGAACGGCTCGGTGCACAGCAGCGTCAGCTGTCCGGCCAGGGTCTCGGCGAGCGCGCTCGCCATCGGTCCGGCCGGCCGGACCGTGCTCTCCGGCAGCCCCGCCCGCGCGACGGCCCGGCGCAGCCGGTCCTGGGCGTACGGGGCGTGGTCCTCCACCGTGGTGAGGACCGGCACGGCCGCCGGGCGGCCGTGCCGGGCACCGGTCCCGCGCCGCGGCCGCAGGTCCTCCAGGTGCACCGCCCGGCGGCGCGCCCGCGGCCGGCCCGTCGCGGACTCCGGCCGCCCGCCGCCGGCTGCCTCCGCGGGCGCGGACGCCAGACCGAGCGGTACCCGCAGCGCGGCGTTCTCCGGCGGCACCCGCACGAGCGCGTACGCCAACGACGCATCGGCCAGGCCCGCCTCGCGTTCGTCCGGCGGGAGCTCCCGCACGGCGAACGTCGTGCCGTGCTCGGCGCCCGCGCGGATCACCCGTGCCAGCGCGGCCGGACCGCAGTCCGCCGGCACGCCGACCGCGCGCACCGCCGACTGCCGGGCCGACCGGGCCACGTGCCGCAGCCGCTGGGCCCGGTCCAGCACGTCGCGGGCGTACGGCAGCAGGAGGACGCCCAGTTCGGTGGTCGCGACCTGACGCCGCGAACGGTCGAACAGCTGGCCCTCGAAGTGGGCTTCCAGCGTCTTGATGCGCCGGCTGAGGAGCGGTTGGGCGATGCCGAGGCGTTCGGCGGCGCGCGAGAAGCTCGCCTCGTCGACGGCCGCGACGTACGCCTCCAGGTGTGCGAGGAGGTCCACCCCGCAGTCATACCAATAAGTTATGACGCATTCAAAGTTCACTCTTGGACATGGGTGGAGCTCTGCTGCTTCGCTGTGCGTCACCGGAGCCCCGCGCGAACGGGGCTCCGCGGACCGCACCACGACGAACCGGGAGACCTCCGCGCATGACCCGTGCCACCCCGCTGCCCCGACGCGGCCTGCTCAAGGCCGGCCTCGCCGCCTCCACCGCCGTGCTCGCCGCCACCGCCGCGCCGTCCGTCGCCTCGGCCGCCACCTCCCGCCAACTGCGCAACTTCGAGGGCGAGTTGCAGGACCTCGAACGGCGGTACGCGGCGCGCCTGGGCGTCTACGCCCGCAACGCCCGCACCGGCCAGGTCGTCGCCCACCGGGCACGCGAGCGGTTCGCGATGTGCTCGACCTTCAAGTCGGTCGCGGCCGCCGCGGTCCTCCGCGACCACGCGCGGTGCGCACCGCTGGACAAGGTGATCCACTACCCGCCGACGGACCTCCTCGCGAACTCCCCGAGGACCGCGGAGCACGTGGACACCGGCATGGCGGTGGGCGACCTGTGCGCCGCCGCCATCCAGTACAGCGACAACACCGCGGGCAACCTCCTGCTGCGGCAGATCGGCGGCCCCGCCGGCCTCACCCGGTTCTTCCGTTCGATCGGCGACCGGGAGAGCCGGCTCGACCGCTGGGAGACCGAACTCAACGACGCCGTACCCGGCGACCTGCGCGACACCACCACCCCGGAGGCGCTCGGCACGAGCTACGGGCGCCTGACGGTGGGGCGGGCCCTCGACCCCGCCGCTCGCGAGCACCTCGTGACCTGGCTGAAGGGCAACACCACCAGCGGGGAACGCTTCCGCGCCGGCCTGCCGCACGACTGGGTCGTGGCCGACAAGACGGGCACCGGTGACTACGCCTCCGCCAACGACGTCGGCGTCGCCTGGACGACCAGGCAGACGCCGATCGTGCTGGCCGTGCTGACGTCGAAGGACACCAAGGACGCACCCGTGGACAACGCGCTCATCGCGGACGCGGCGCGGATCGTCGCGCGCGCCCTCGCCCCCGGCGAGTGACGCCCCGGCGGACGCCGCGCGCTCCCACCGGCCCCGGGCTCCTCAGACCTGCGGGTGCGAGGAGGGCCCTTCCTGGGCGGCGGGCGTGACCGGGTGCAACTGCGCCCGGGCGTGGGCGACGGCCTCGGCGACGGTCGTACAGAGCGCGCCCGGCGGCAGTTTGCCCCGTACGCCCAGGGCGTCGAGGTGCGCGCGGTGCGGATCCGAGACCCCGGACAGGTGGACCACGGCGCCCCGCCGGAGGTGGTGGTCGATGACGTCGGCCAGCGTCAGGATGGCCGTGGTGTCCAGACCGGTGACCCGTTCGAGGTCGAGGACCACCGCCCGGCCCCGCGCCGCGAACACCGGCCGCAGCACCCGCTCGGCAGTGGTGAACAGCAGCGGGCCGGCGAAGCGGTGCACCGCGATCTGGGCGTCCGGTGCGGCCGGCGCCGGCCCGGTCCCGGTGTGCGGGGCGTTTTGGACCGGCACCCACACCTGATCGACGCGGGCGGACGCGGCCACCGTGCGCAGCGCCAGGACCACCGCCAGGGCGGTCCCGGTGAGCACCGCCGTGACGAGGTCGACGGTCAGGGTGAGCGCCCCGGTGAGCGCGGCGATCGCGGCCTGCCCGCGCCCGACCCGACCGAGGGCGCGCAGCGCGGCGACGTCGATCATGCGGGTCGCCGTGGCGATCAGGACGCCGGCCAGCGCCGCCAGCGGCACCGCGGACACCAGGGGAGCGGCGACGAGGACGACGAGCGCCACCACGGCGGCGCTCGTCAGCGCCGCCAGTTGGGAGACCGCCCCGGAGCGGACGTTGATGGCGGTGCGGCAGACGGTGCCGGTGGCGGCCACCCCGCCGAAGAACGGGACGGCCAGGTTGGCCAGGCCCTGGCCGAACAGGACGCGTTGGCCGTCGTGGCGTTCCCGGCCGCTCAGCGCGTCCGCCGCGGCCGCGGTCATCAGCGACTCCAACGCCACCAGGACCGTGACCGTCACCGCCGTGGGCAGCAGTGCGAGGACCTCCCCGGGAACCAGGAAGCCCGGGGAGGGCGTCGGCAGGCTGGTCGGCAGGTGCCCGATCCGGGCCAGCGGGAGCCGGGCGACCTCGGCGACGACGGTGGCCACGGCGACCGCCAGCAGCGGGAACGGGACGGCCGGTCGGAGCCGGGCCCCGCACAGGCAGACCAGCAACGTGCCCACCGTGATGCCCAGCGCCGGCCAGTTCGGATCGGAGCAGAAGGCACGCAGGGCGCCGAGCGCGCTGGCCGCGACGGCCTCGCCGTGCGGAACGTGCCGACCCAGCGCCGGCGGCACCTGCTGCGCGATGATCACGACGGCCGCACCGAGGATGAAGCCCTTCACGACCGGCGTGGGCACGCACCGCATGTACCGGCTGGCCCGCCCCAACGAGAGCCCGAGGAGCAGCAGCCCGGTGAGCAGTCCGGTGGTGAGCACGCCGGGCGTTCCGTGTGCCGCGGCGATCGGTGCGAGCACCACGGCCATCACGCCGCTCGGCCCGGTGATCTGGAGGCGGGCGCCGCCGAACACGGCGGCCAGGCAGCCGGCGACCACGGCGGTGACCAGCCCCGCCCGGGCGCCCAGTCCGGACGCCACCCCGAACCCGATGGACAGCGGCAGGGCCGCCACCGCGACGGTCAGTCCGGCGAAGACGTCCTTGCGCGGGGCCCGGCGCAGCGCTGCGAGATCCGCCCGGTCCGGCAGGAGTTGGGAGATCCTGCGCCGGCCCACCCGGACCAGACGCGTCGGCCGCCCCCGACCGGGGTTCATCGGGTGCCTGCCGAGGCGACCGAGCGGTCCGGCACGGCTCTTCTGCTGCCTCTTCGACGCTCCACTGTCGTTCCCACCCTTTCCCGAAATGCGCCGCCGGATGTCCATGCGGGAAAAGGAAATCCTCGACATGGCTGGCCGGAACGCGAAACACCCGATGCGGAAGTGGCGTGAATGCGCACATCCGTTAGGGTTGACCGTCCAGGCCACACGGCATGGTTGCCGTGATCTCCAGGCGGCGGAGTGTCACTCACGCTGGCATATGCGTTACGACGCGACAAGTGGGAATTGAGGTTCGGGAATTACTCCCGGAGCGGGAATCCCCGACCACTCGACGTTCTCCGGAAAATCCTCTTCCGATAGCACATCGATATCATGTGAAGTGCGCAATCACGCGAAGTGCGAAAGGCGACCGGGGAATTGCGGGACGGGGCGGCCCGGGGTCCCGGTCATCGCCCCGCGTCCGGTTCCCGTGCGGGCAGGCCGCGCAGCAGCACGTCGAGGAAGAGCTCGAAGCGCGGGGCGGCGTGGCCGAGTTCGAGCGGATTCTCCTGGGCGGCGAGCCAGCTGACGACCGAGGTGATGAAGACGTACCAGCTCTGCTCGGCCAGGTCGGGGCGGACCCCGGCGTTGGTGAAGGCGGTGACGACCTCCGTCCGCAACCGGCCGAAGGAAGCCGCGGTGTGGCGGTGCGGTCGGGAGATGCGGGTGGCGTAGCCGGGCACGGCGAGGAAGTGGTGGTGCATGGCCCGTGCCACGTCGCCGAGCCACGGGCGCCAGCGGCGCCGGGGCGGGCCGTCGGTGGGCAGGATGCGCTCGATCATGACCTCGCTGATGAGGTCGAACAGTTCCTCGCGGTTCTTGACCCAGCGGTAGAGCGCCGAGTGGGACACCGTCAGGCGGGCGGCGAGCTCCCGCATGGTCAGCGCGTCGAGGTTCCCGGTCGAGAGCGCGGCATCGACGATCCGCTCGCGGCTGAGCTGGGCGGGGCGTCCCGGGCGGTTTCGCGTGGTCGCGGCGTCATCCATGGTCAGGACTGTAACGAGACCCCTGTCCGGGACGGACCGCGGTGCGGGCCCGTGCCGACCCGCCCTGCATTAGTGACCAGTGGTCACAAACCCGTGTTACGCTCGCGACGGGTCCAAGGCACCAACCCGCCCCGCCACCGGCGCCGCCCGAGCACGGATCGACGACAGACACTCAAGTCACCGCCCTTCCAGGGCTGTTGGAAGCGAGGCGGTGAGGAATCCCGCGGACCCGGCGCCGTCGCGGACGCTCCCGGCCGGGCCGAGCCCGACCGCAGCGCCGCTGACGACGCCGCACGGTCCCCTTCGTCCCGTGAGGAGAAGCATGGAACTGCACCAGGTCCCGTCCGTGGACGGCGACGCGCATCCGGACGGTCCGACCCTGTTGCTGAGCGATGACGACGTGCGGCGGTCCTGCGACATGGCAGCGGTCGTCGACGCCGTCGAGGCCGCGCTCCGCGACGCCCCCGGGCCGCAGTTGGCGTTGCCGCCGCGGTCCTACGCGGCGGTCGAGGGCACCTTCCTCCGGGTGATGCCGGCCATCATGGGCCGCGCCGGGGTGCTCGGGCTCAAGATGCTCCACGGCTCGTTCGAGCGGGGCGTCCGCTACCTCGTGGTCCTCTGCGACCTGAAGACCGGCGCGGTCACCGGCGTGCTCGACGCCGCCTACCTGACGGCCGCCCGCACCGGGGCCACCTCGGGCGTGGCGACCAGGCACCTGGCCCGCGAGGACGCCGAGACCGTCGGCGTCCTGGGGGCCGGTCTCGAAGCGGAGACCAATCTGGCGGCGGTGGCCGCCGTGCGCCCGGTCGCCCGGGTCAAGGTGTTCAGCCCGCGGCCGGCCCGGCGCGCGGACTTCGCCGCGCGGATGGGCGCCGCCCTCGGCCTCGACGTGGTGCCGGTCGACACCGCACGGGCCGCGGTCACCGGCGCGGACGTGGTGGTCGCGGCGACCAACACCGGTGCCGGCGGCCCGGTCGCCCTGCACGGCGAGTGGATCGAGCCCGGGCAGCACGTCGTGTCGATCGGCTCGACCATGCCCTCCCGCCGGGAGAGCGACGTCGCCACCTTCGCCCGGGCCGACGCCGTCGTCTTCGACGCCCCCGCGGGCACGGTCGCCGCGGAATCGGGCGACGTCCTCGCCTGGCGCGAGCGCGACGACGCCGCCGCCACGGCCGTGCCCACCCTGACCCAACTGCTGGCCGGGGAGGTTCCGGGCCGTCGGCGGGCCGACGACGTCACCGTGTTCAAGTCGATCGGCGCCGCCACCCAGGACCTCGCCGCCGCCGTCGCGGTGTGCGAGCGGGCCCGGGCCCGGGCGATCGGGACTCCGGTGCGCGGCCTCGCGGACCTCAAGACGTTCTGAGCCGTCGGCGACCCGGCAGCGGACGGGGCCGCACCTCGCCGAGAGGTGCGGCCCCGCTTCGCCCTGCGCCGACGCTGCCGGTCGGTCAGGAGAACAGCTTGGTGTAGATGTTCCAGCCGGTGCCGATCTGGACGCGTGCCTGGTAGGGGCTGG
>NZ_JBJMAB010000012.1:0-197200 GCF_045799175.1 Streptomyces sp. VTCC 41912 | reverse complement strand
ACGGCGGCCTGGACCACTCCGCCCTCCTGCGCGGCGTGGAACGCCTCTCCGGTTACGACCTCAAGGGCTGAGACCCGATCATGGGGGCACGTCGCCTTCCCGCCGTACGGGCGGCCGTTGAGATCATGAAGGACGAGGGCGTCGACACCGTCTTCGGTTGCCCCGGCTCCGCGCTGCTGCCGCTGTACGCGGCGATGGAGCGGACTGGTGGCATCGCCCACCTGTCGGCGGGCCACGCCGAGGGCGCCACGCACATGGCCGACGGCTGGGCCCGGACGACCGGGAAGGTCGGCGTCGCCGCGGTGGCGGCCGGCCCCGGGGCGGTCCGGTTGCTCAGCGGCCTGTACGCGGCACAGCAGGACGCCGTCCCGCTGGTGTGCGTCACCGGTCGGGAGGCGTCCGCACCGCAGGCCCCCGCCGTACCGCTGCGGCACGCGGGGTACCGACCGCCGGACCTGGTCCGGCTGGCCGGTGCCGTCACCAAGCGTGCCGAGCGGATCGAGGACCCCGCGCGGATCCCGGGCGCTTTCCGTGAGGCGTTCCGCATCGCGCGGGAGGGCCGGCCCGGGCCCGTACTGATCGACGTCCCGGCCGATCTGGCCGCGGCGGAGATCGTGTGCGGCCCCGTGCCGGTCCCCCCCTCCGCTCCCGGTGCCGGCCCGGCCCTGGTGGACGGCGTCGGGTCTCCGGCACCGGGAGCGGTGGTTCCCCTGGTCGTCCCGCCCGACCCGGCGGACGCCGGGACCCGCTGGGCCCTGGCGGAGCTCGCCGAGGTCTTCGCCGCCCGGCCGGCGGCGGACACCTACGTCGTGAGCGGTCTGCCGGAGGTCGGTGCGGCCGGCGTCGACGCCGCGCAGCGGCACCGTGTGCCCCGTCGCAGCGGCCCGCCGGGCTGGGAGGTGCCGACCGCGATCGGGGTCCGCACGGCCCTGGACTCCCGGGGCGAGCGGTCGGCGGAGGTCGTGGTGGTCGTGGACGGCAGCGGTTTCCCGCTGACGGCCGGCGAGCTGGCCGCGGCGGCACAGTACGAAGTGCCGTTCGTGGTGGTGCTGCTCGGGGACCCCGCGGAGGCCGATCCGTTCACCGACCCGGTGAAGCTGGCCGAGGCGTACGGCTGCGCGGGCCGGGACGTGCTGGACCCGGCGGAGTTCCGCTCGGCGGTCGAGTGGGCCCGCAAGGAGGCCGTCTCCACCCGCCGCCCGGTGCTGGTGGAGGTCCGCACCGCACGCGCGGCGGACGCGTACGACCCCGTGCCGGTGGACCCGGTGCCGACTCGCGCGTACGGGACCTGAGCCCGTCACCGCAGGGTTCTCCCGGGCCCGCGAGAACAAGCTTCCGGGCGGTGGTCGCGCTGACACCTGTCCTGTCGCGCCCAGGCGCGACCGCCGTCCGGAATACCCGCACCTCAGCACCACAGATTGTTTCAACAAACTGTTGACGTTTGGTCGGAGCGCTTTCTACGCTCCGACATGCGGAAGCCAACTTCCGCGCTCTCGTACGGAAGGTCACCATGTCGAAGCCCACGCTGACGACCGAGTCCGGCGCCCCGGTCGCCGACAACCAGAACTCCGCCACCGCCGGCGTCGGCGGCCCGATCATCCTCCAGGACCAGCACCTGCTGGAGAAGCTCGCGCGCTTCAACCGCGAGCGCATCCCGGAGCGCGTCGTCCACGCCCGTGGCTCCGGCGCGTACGGCTACTTCGAGGTGACCGACGACGTCACCGGCTTCACCCGGGCCGACTTCCTCAACACCGTCGGCAAGCGGACCGAGCTCTTCATCCGCTTCTCGACCGTGGCCGACAGCCTCGGTGGCGCGGATGCCGTGCGGGACCCCCGTGGCTTCGCGGTGAAGTTCTACACCGAAGAGGGCAACTACGACCTCGTCGGCAACAACACCCCGGTGTTCTTCATCAAGGACCCGATCAAGTTCCCCGACTTCATCCACTCGCAGAAGCGCGACCCCTTCACGGGCAAGCAGGAGGCGGACAACGTCTGGGACTTCTGGGCGCACGCCCCCGAGGCCACCCACCAGGTCACCTGGCTGATGGGCGACCGCGGCATCCCGGCCTCCTACCGCCACATGAACGGCTACGGCTCCCACACCTACCAGTGGACCAACGCCGAGGGCGAGGCGTTCTTCGTCAAGTACCACTTCAAGACGAACCAGGGCGTCCGCAGCCTCTCCGCCGACCAGGGCGCCGAGCTCGTCGGCAAGGACGCCAACAGCCACCAGACCGACCTGCTGCAGTCCATCGAGCGGGGCGTGTACCCCTCCTGGACCCTGTACGTGCAGGTCATGCCGGCGGCCGAGGCGGCCAACTACCGCTTCAACCCGTTCGACCTGACGAAGGTGTGGCCGCACTCGGACTACCCGCTGCAGCGGGTCGGCCGGATGGTCCTGGACCGCAACCCCGACAACGTCTTCGCCGAGGTCGAGCAGTCCGCGTTCTCGCCGAACAACTTCGTCCCCGGCATCGGTCCCTCCCCGGACAAGATGCTCCAGGGCCGGCTGTTCGCCTACGCGGACGCGCACCGCTACCGCCTGGGCGTCAACCACACCCTGCTCGCGGTCAACGCCCCCAAGGCGACCACCGCCAACAACTACGGCCGGGACGGCCTCATGGCGTCGAACGCCTACGACCGCCACGCCAAGAACTACGAGCCCAACTCGTACGACGGTCCGACCCAGACCGACCAGCCGCTGTCGGCCCCGCTGGCCGTCTCCGGCTACGTCGGCACCCACGAGGCCCCGGCGCACACCAAGGACGACGACTTCTTCCAGGCCGGTGAGCTCTACCGCCTGATGTCCGAGGACGAGAAGAAGCGCCTGGTGGAGAACATCGCCGGCGGCCTCTCGCAGGTCAGCCGCGACGACGTGATCGAGAAGAACCTCGCGCACTTCCACGCCGCCGACCAGGACTACGGCAAGCGCGTCGAGGCGCGCGTCCGCGAGCTGCGCGAGGACTGACGGGAGGTCAGTCACCTTGCGCACCCGTACCGGTCGGCCCGTTGAGGGGTGGTCGGCCGGTACGGGGAAGTAGCGCGGAGCTCCGCGGGATCCCGGGGAGATTCCAGTGCGGTGGCAGGCTCGCCCGTCAAGGAGGGCGAGCCGCCTCCCCGCCGCGGAGCCCGCCTGCTGCCCACCTCGCACCACCCACCCCTCCCACAGACTCCGTCCGACGGTGCGGGGGTGTCTCCCAGCAGTAGCTGGGGGAATGTCCCGTCGCGCCCAGCTCCCGTACTGTCGGACGGGAACCACTCACAGGGCCCGGAATTCCGTACGGTCACGGATTCCGGGCCCTGTGGCGTGTCCGCGCCCCCCGCGCGCCCCCTCCCCCGCGGCCCACCGTGACCTTCTCGGCGCATTCCCGCCCCCGGCAGGCGCCCGGGGCGAGACCATGGACGGCAAGCAGAGCCGACCGACAGCCTGCCCGACCTGCCTGGAGCCGACCATGGCCGACAGCGTGCCGGTGCGGTGCCCTACGTGCCGCCGCGAGAACGCCTTCACCCCGCCGACCTTCCCCTGCGCCTGCGGCGCCCCACTGACACTGCCGGTGCTGCGCGGTGGCGTACCGGTCGAGATACTGCACCGCACCTGGGAAGCGTCCTGGGTGGACGTGCGGTGCGAGGTCTGCGGGCGCCAGGACGCCTGGCCGGCGCCGGAGAGCGGGTGCGCCTGCGGCACGGTCGTGCGGGTACCGGTCACCCCGACGCCCGTCGCACCGCTTCCGCCCGAGCTGCCCGAGGCGGCCCCCGCCGCCGCGCCCCCGCCCGCACCGCCGGCACGCCCCCGACCGGCCACCGGCCCGCCGCCGCAGCGCCCGGCGTTCCGCCCGGTGACCATCCGGACCGCGCGGGACTGCATCACCGCGGCCGCGCAGTACCTGAAGTGGCTGGGCTTCACCGACGTCGCCCGCGCCCAGGAGCGGACCGCCGCCGGCGTCGACCTGCGGGGCAGCGGCGTGGTCGCCCAGGTCGATCCGACGACGCGGGCCACCGCCCTGCGCGAGATCGAGTGCGTCTGGCTCAACGGCCTGGCGGACTCCGCGGTCGCGGTCTTCTTCTCCCTGGCCGGCTACGCCCGAGACGCCCGCTCCCGCGCCGACGAGCTGCACGTCCCGCTGTTCGTCATGGACCTCACCGGCACCCCGCAGCCGGTCAACGACGCGGCCGACGAACTGATCACCCAGGGCGCCCGGCCGCCGGGCTGAGCCCGGCGTTCCGCCGCGGCGCCCCCGCGGCGGAAACCCGTTCGCCCCGCGCGCCACGACCCGCGACACTGGCCTGATGATCATCCGTGTTCCGGACCCCGCCGACCTGCCCGCCCTGCGCGCCCTCGAACGCGCCGCCGGGGAGCCGTTCCGCGCGCTCGGCATGGCGCGGATCGCGGACGACGAACCGCCGCCGCTGGACGTGCTGGCGCAGTACCGGCGCGCCGGTCGGGCCCTCGCCGCGTACGACGGCGCCGGGGCGGGCGAGGTGCCGCGCGGCTACCTCCTCTGGGACCCGGTCGACGGCTGCTGCCACGTCGAGCAGGTCTCCGTCCACCCGGAGCGGGCCCGGCGCGGCATCGGCCGGGCGCTCATCGACCGGGCCGAGCGGGACAGCGCCCTGCCCGCGCTGACGCTGACCACCTTCGCCGACGTGCCGTGGAACGCCCCGTACTACGCCCGGCTCGGGTTCCGCCGGCTCGCCGACGCCGCGCTGACGCCGGGCCTGCGGGCGATCCGCGCCCACGAGGCGGAGCTGGGGCTGGACCGCTGGCCGCGGGTCTGCATGCGCCGGGAAGCGGTCGCACCGGCCTGATGTGACGCCCCGTCAGTGATGTCGGTGGCCCGGGCCATAATGTGCCGGTGATCGATGCGAAAGCCCTCCGCGCCGCCTGCCTGGAGTTCAACGGCGCGACCGAGGAGAACCCCTTCCCCCGGCACCCCGAGGTCTCCACGTTCAAGGTCGGGGGCAAGGTCTTCGCTCTGACGTCACTGGACGCGGCGCCGCTGACCGTCAGCCTCAAGTGCGACCCGGAGCTGGCCCAGCGACTGCGGGCGGCGCACCCCGAGGTGATCCCCGGCTACCACCTCAACAAGCGGCACTGGAACACCGTTTCGCTGACCGGAACGCTCCCGGACCGGATGGTGCGGGAGCTGATCGAGGACTCCTACGACCTGGTCGTCGCCTCGCTCCCGCGCGCCCAACGGCTCCTGCTGGACTGGCCGGGCGAGCGCCGCTGACCGGGCCGCGGCCCACCAGGCGGCACGGTGCCCCGCGGTCACTCCTCCCACCGGGACCGGTCCGACCCGCCCACCCGCGCGAGCGGGCGGCAGGGCCGGACCGGTCAGAGGCGACCGCGGGGCACCACTGCGGACGGTCCGTCAGACCTGGGGCGGCAGGACGGCGCGGATGCCGCCCTGCGCGGTGGCCCGGGCGACGGTGTCGTAGCCGCCGTTCACCGCACCGTTGCCGGCGTACTCGGCGGTGTAGCCGCCGCTGAGCACCTCGGCACCCGAGCGCGGCCGGTCGGCGTCACAGGACGCCCGACCGGCGACGTCCGTCTTCGCCACGCACAGCACCTTGCCGGTGGTGTCCTTGAAGGTGATGGTGGCGTTCCAGATCGCGTCCTGCGGGCCGGCGGCACGGGCCCGCACCAGGGTGGCGTGCAGTCCGATGACCTTCAGCGGCTTGGTGGACAGGGTGGCCTTGCCGGCGGTCAGCCGGGTCGCCATCTCCGGCACCGTGGCGGCCGGTTCGCACAGCCCGCGGTTCCAGTCGAAGAGACCGCCGGGCGCGCAGGTCGCGTGCCCGCCCTGGGCCGCCACCCGGTGCGTGACCGGGTCGCAGCGGTAGAAGCTGGCGGCACTGTCGGCGTCGACCACGGTCGGCGCCACGGTCGCCGCGTCCTCGCCGCTCGCGCAGCCGGCGGTGAGCACCTCGCGGGTGGGACCGTCCGGAGTGCCGGGCTGGACGACGTCGGCGTAGGCGGGGGCGGCGAAGCTCCCCAGGGCGGCGGCCACGGCGGCGGCAGTGGTCGCCCAACGTGCGATACGGGTCATGAATGTCCCCTCTTGACGGGAATCCCGCGGGATATCCGTCCTGGTGAACGGCCTTGAATTTTGGCCTGGTTGACGGCCTTTCGCCCCTCCCCGGAACCGGGAACGGGCCAGGTCAGGACCCTATCGGCCGGTCCGGTGCGGGCCGACGGCGGCCCGGCCGCCGCGGGCCGGCGGCCGGGTCCGGTCGAACTACCCGTGGGGCAGGGCGCGTTGGGCCCCGCACCGCTCAACGCGTCAGACCGTGTCCAGGGTGTCCTCCCGGGCCGACGCGGCGGCGGCGCCCGGCACCGCCGGCGGGGGCGCCGTCCCCCACTTCGCCGCGAGCCGCTCCCGGAGTTCGACCTTGCGGACCTTGCCGCTGACGGTCATCGGGAAGGCGTCGGTGATCTCCAGGTAGCGCGGCACCTTGTAGTGCGCCAACCGGGAACGGCAGTAGCGGGCCAGTTCGTCGCGGGTGAGCGGGTCGGCGGGGTCGCGGAGGATGACGCAGGCCGCGATCTCCTCCCCGTACTTCTCGTCCGGGACACCGACGACCTGGACGTCGGCGATCTTGGGGTGGGAGTAGAGGAACTCCTCGATCTCCCGCGGGTAGACGTTCTCCCCACCCCTGATGATCATGTCCTTGCTCCGGCCGACGATCCGGACGTAGCCGTCGTCGTTCATCACCGCCAGGTCCCCGGTGTGCATCCATCGCGCCCGGTCGATGACCTCGGCGGTGCGCTCGGGGTCCTCCCAGTAGCCGAGCATCACGCCGTAGCCGCGGGTGCACAGCTCGCCCGGGGTGCCGCGGGGCACCGTCGCCCCGCTCGTCGGGTCGACGACCTTGACCTCGATGTGCGGCAGCACCCGGCCGACGGTCGCGGTGCGGTGGACGAGGTCGTCGTCCCGCCGGGTCTGGGTGGAGACCGGGGAGGTCTCGGTCATGCCGTAACAGATCGACACCTCGGCCATGTGCATCTCGGAGACGACCCGCTTCATCACCTCCTCCGGGCAGGGCGAGCCGGCCATGATGCCGGTGCGCAGCGAGGAGAGGTCGTAGTCGGCGAAGTCCGGCAGGTTCAACTCGGCGATGAACATGGTGGGCACGCCGTAGAGCGAGGTGCAGCGCTCGTCCTGGACGGCGCGCAGGGTGGCGGCCGGCTCGAAGGAGGGCGCCGGGATGACGATGCAGGCCCCGTGGGTGGTGATGCCGAGGTTGCCCATCACCATGCCGAAGCAGTGGTAGAAGGGCACCGGCAGGCAGACCCGGTCGTCCTCGGTGTAGCCGAGCGTCTCGCCGACCCAGTAGCCGTTGTTGAGGATGTTGTGGTGCGAGAGGGTCGCGCCCTTGGGGAAGCCGGTGGTGCCCGAGGTGTACTGGATGTTGACCGGGTCGTCGGCGGTCAGCGTCTTCTCGCAGGCGGCGAGCCGGGTGTGCGGGACCGCCGCACCGGCGGCCAGCAGCCCGCCCCAGGTCGCATCGCCGAGGTAGACCACGTCGCGCAGCGCCGGGCAGTCGGCGCGCACCTGCTCGATCATCCGCCGGTAGTCGCTGGTCTTGTGCGTGACGGCGGAGACCAGCACGGTCACCCCGGCCTGCCGCAGGACGTACGCCAGCTCGTGGACCCGGTAGGCGGGGTTGACGTTGACCAGGATCGCGCCGATCCGGGCGGTGGCGTACTGGACGAGGACCCACTCGGCGCAGTTCGGTGCCCAGATGCCGACCCGGTCGCCCTTGCCGACGCCCTTGGCGAGCAGCCCGAGCGCCACCTCGTCGATCGCGCGGCCCAGTTCGGCGTAGGTCCAGCGGCGGCCGCCGGCCACCTCGACCAGCGCCTCGCGATCGCCGAAGCGGGCGATGGTGCGGGCCAGGTCGGCGCCGATGGTCCGGCCGAGCAGCGGCCGGTCCGCCGCCCCGCTCGCGTACGACAGCTCACCGTGCGGGTGCTCGGTCACCGGTGCTCCCCCTCCAGAACGGCACGGGTCTGCGGCGCGGGCGACGCGACGCCCCCACCGCCCCCACGGAACGTCAGCCGGGCCTCGCCGCGCCCCCTCGTCACCGAGGGAGCCGCCGCCCCGCCGCCCTCCGGCGGCGCCTGCCCCGACAGATCCACCAACACCTTCATCAGCCGCTCCCAACGAGCCCGTCTTCTGCCATCACTGCCGTCCACCCGCACGATTGCCCGCGGCACGGAAGCACCACCCCGCGAACCACCGGTGCGCGCCAGGTACAGCATGGCGTCGAACGGCCCCGCGTGACCCCCGGCCCGCCCACCCGTTCGCCGCACGAAGAAGAAGACGAAGCACGGGGTGGGGAGACGGAAAAGGGTCTCGGCGCCCGGACCTGTGTGGTCCGGGCGCCGAGACCCAGTGCGGTGCCTACGCGGCTACCGACGCGCTCAGATGCCGCCACCGCCGTGGCCGCAGCCGATGCCGGAGCCGATCGGGCTGATCTGCGCGCCCGGGGCGCCCTCGCCGTTGATGGCGTTGCCCAGGAGGCCGTTGAGGATGCCGACCTGGCCGAGGATGTCGAGGTTCAGGTCGTGGGTGTGGCACCAGCCGCCGTGCATGGCCTCGGCCGCCTGGGCGTTGGCGGTGCCGGCACCGAGAATGCTGATGCTACCGAGGGCCGCGGCCACCACAGCAGCCTTGTGAAGCTTGCGCATTTCTCCTCCTTGGGTCGAGTGCAGCGAGCAGCAAAAGATCCACATCGCGCTGATATCGGAGGCTAATCCGATATGCCCTATGCCGCTCATCGGCGCTGGCATCCGGGGCCCGCAACCGCGCGCCGCCCGGTGCCCCGCAGGGCAAAGAGCGCAGCCCACAGCGGTTCCGGACGACGGCGGGGCGCCCGCTTCACGTTTGCAGTAGCCCGAGGTGACGCCCCGTCGGCTCCGCCGGGCCGCCCCCCGGTCCGCCGCGCGCCCCCGCTGCCGCACCGTCAGCGACACCGAGCGGACCGGGCCTTCCACCGCCTCACCCGTATGCCGCGCTGCCGACCGGCCGGCGTCACCGGCCCGACGTCACCGGCCCGACGTCCCGGGCGGCGGCAGCCGGCGGACCGCGACCACCGCGGCGTCGTCGGTGAGGCGGCCACCGGCGTGGGCGAGGAGGTCCTCGCGCAGTCGGCGGAGCACGTACCGGGGGCTGCTGCCGCTCCAGGCGCCGGCCCGTTCGCTCAACGGATAGAAGTCACCGTTCGCGTTGCGCGCCTCGATCACCCCGTCGGTGTAGAGGAGCAGCAGGTCACCGGGGAGGAACGGGAAGGTGTCGACGTCGTAGTCCTGCGGGCCGTCGAAGGTCCCCAGCCCGAGGGGCAGGGCGCAGCGCCCGGGGGCGAGGCTGTGGGCCCGGCCGTCCCGCAGCAGCAGCGCGGGCGGATGCCCACAGCTGATCGCACTCAGCTCACAACGCCCGTCGGGAATGTCGAAGAGCGCGACCGTGGCGAACAGCTCCCCGACATCGGCATCGGCCGGGGCGGCATCCGACGTGCAGCCGGCGGCCGGCCGCGCGGGAGCCGTGTCCCACTGACTGCTGTCCCAGCGGACCGCGCCGTCGAGATGGCGGGCGAGCCGGGGCAACGTGGCCTGACGGTGCGCCGCCGCCCGGAACGCGCCGAGGATCAGCGCCGCGTGACTGTACGCCGGGAGCCCCTTGCCGCGGACGTCCCCGACGATCAAGCGGGTACTGACGGCCGTCCGCACCGCGGCGAAGAGGTCGCCCCCCATCTCCGCCTCCTCCTCCGCCGCCACGTACAGCGAAGCGAACTCCAAGTCCCCGCTGCGCACCGGCAACGGCCGCAGCAGCACCTGCTGCGCCACCGCCGCCACCGAACGACTCCGCGACAGCCGCCGCTCGCTGCGCTCCCGCACCACCGTGAACAGGAACACCAACCCCGACACCACGATCAGGGCACTGATCTGCGCGGCGAAGTTCCCGGTGCCCAGGGCTCCCTGGCCCGCGGCGACGCCGAGCTCGGCCGCCACCGCCAGACCGCCCATGAGTGCGGTCGGACCGGGACCGGCGAAGGCGGCGGTGAGGGCGGGAGCGGCGACCAGCAAGGGTCTGAGATGGACTTCCGCCGGCGAAAGGGCATCCGCCACCAGGACCGCGGCGATCAGTCCGAGCGGAACCAGCATCAGCGCGCGCCCCGCCTCAGGTCGTCGGTGCAAGCGCGTCAGCCGTCGAATGGGCATGCACCATGCTCCCATTCGCCCGGACGATATCCGCGACACCACAAGGACGGCCCCCACCGGTCACGGCACGGAACTCCCGGAAATTCCTCCCCGACAGCGCACCACCCGCACAACAACGGACCGAATTCCTCGGCGAGTTGCCCAGTAGCACTGCACGGAAACCTGCACGAGTCCGGCTGATCACCCTCCGCTCCCCCGCCGCACGCATCCGCCCGCAGCCAGCTCCGCGAGCACATCCGTGGCTTAGGATGACGGCGTTCTTTCAGGTGGGAGAACAGTGACGGTCAGCGTGTTGTCAGCCCTTCCACGCTGACCGTCACCTCCCCTGGCCGCACTCCCCGACCACCGCATTGTCGGGCCGGCCCTCTCCACTCCCCTCCCCGCGTCGAATACGACGACTTCGGAACGTCATATAAACCATTCAGCCCACCCCTGCGGGTCGAGAACACCTCAACGCCCGAAGGCAAGGGCGCCACCGCCTCAAAGGTCGTACACCGGTGGGCAAATGGGTGACCGTGCCGTGATTCCCGTTACCGGGGGCGGAGATTCACCGTTCCTCGCTGGGAGAGAACAGCGAATGGACCTCGTGGGTCCGCCGGCCGGGACGGTCTTTTCCTCCCCGGTGGCGGGCGTCCCGCGGGATCGATGTCGACAGGCGTCCGGCGCGAATCGAAGGAGTGGCGGTGGTCCGGTCCATCGATTCCTGGACCGCGCGGGCGACTTCACGATCGGCGTGGCCGCGGCCCCTCGGGAGACTTCCCCCGTGGTTCACGCAGGGCACGCACACGTCGAATCCTGGGGAATTCCCGTTCGCGCACTCAACACAGCGATAAATAATCAGATTTCCATACAGGCAATGAAGGGCCGAGGGTTCCATGCGCAAGCTTCAGCAGATCGCGCTGGTCGTCGCAGCGGCTGGCGGTCTGTCCACCATCGGCGCCGGCGCCAGCCAGGCCGACGCCCCGGCCGGGTACAACGGCGCCGCGACGCCCACCGCTCCCCAACCGGACAGCCCCCAGGCCGCCGCCTGGACCGCCTCGGGCGCCACCGCCCACACCTACGGGACGCACGGCGGCCCGCAGCAGGCGGCCCCGCAGCAGCCCGCCGGTCCGCAGGCCGGCCCGCAGGTGTCGCCGCAGCTCAACCCGCAGCTCAACCCGCAGCTTTCGCCGCAGGTGGCGCGGCTGCTGCCGCAGTCCGGTCCGCAGGACCAGAACAACCTCTTCCGCCCGTACCAGGAGTGCAGCCCGCAGTCGTTGCTCGACGCCAACGTGCCGATCGGTCTGCTGGCCACGCCTGAGACCCACGGCTTCTCCTGCACCCAGAACAACACCCAGGCCAACGCCTTCGCGACTGCCAGGTAAGGCGGCGGCAGCGGCCCTGCCACCGTGGGCCCTTCGGGGGAATTTCCTCGAAGGGCCTTCATGAACGACCGGCCATCCGCCCCCGCTCCTCACCAACAAAGAGGCGAAACCGCCCGCATCTCGGCCCGTTCCCGCTCAACCCCGGTCCTTAACTGCTCAGGTTCCGGGGCAACTTCCGTTTTTTTCCGTCGCATATTCCGGCGCGTCGCTCAAGGTCGATTGGTATTTCGTATTAGCCTTCCCAACTGTACGAAGTCGGTACATCGCAGATCGCATCTGCGGATCGCAGTCCACATCGGCTCAAACTTCCGGAGAAGAAATGCGCAAGCTTCACAAGGCCGCCGTCGTGGCTGCCGCTCTCGGTAGCATCAGCTTCCTCGGCGCCGGCAACGCGTTTGCCCTCGGCGGCCAGGGCGGCGGGCAGTTCGACATCAAGCAGGGTTCCCAGTGCCGGTCGCACGACCTGAACCTGGACGTCCTCGGTGAGGTCGGCGTCCTCAACGGCCTGCTGGGCAACGCGCTCAACGGCGAGGGCTCGCCGGGCGCGCAGTCGACTCACCTGGGCTCGACCATGGGCTGCAACAACAGCGCATTCTGAGCCGCTAGGTACCGCACAGGTCACCCATAGGGTTCTCGACGCCGAGCCGCAAGGCCGGCGTCGAGAACCTTTTTTTGCGTTCTTTTTCGGAGGGTGGCGCCGCACCACCGTCGAGTAATTACCGATAAACATACCGATGTTGACGAGCACGCACCCCGGCGCCGAGGCGGTTCGCTGCGCCGGCCGCGACGCCGACACTCCAACTGATGCATGCCGGCGGGCAAATGGGTGACCATCCCTTGATTCCCGTTACTGGCGACGACAATTCACCGTTCCTCGCTGGGAGAGAACAGCGAATGGACCCATGGGCCACCGACCGGTACCTCTTCGTCCGGGTTCCGGAGCGGCCTGCGGCAACCATGTCGACGAGGTCGTCCGATGCGATGCGGAGGAGAGGTGACGGGCTGCGCCGTCGCTGCCGAAGGCCGTTGGAGGGCCTCACGATTGGCGTTGTCGCGGTCCGACGGAAGGCTTCCGTCCTGGATTTGCACGTGGTGCGCAAGGCGTGAAGTCCGGGATTACCTCTGTTCGCACACTCACGTCAGCGATAAGTAATCAGTTTTCCATACAGGTAATGAAGGGCCGAGGGTTCCATGCGCAAGCTTCATCAGATCGCGCTCGTCGTCGCAGCGGCTGGCGGTCTGTCCACCATCGGCGCCGGCGTGAGTTATGCCGATGCTCCGGCCGGGTACAACGGCGCCACCACGCCCACCGTTCCGCAGGCCCCGGCTCCGCAGCAGTACGCCCCCGCACCACAGCCGGCGGCCCCCCAGCCCGCGCCGCAATACGCCCAGCAGCCCGCCCCCCAGGCACCCGCCCCGCAGCAGTACGCCCCCGCACCACAGCCGGCGGCTCCCCAGCCCGCGCCGCAATACGCCCAGCAGCCCGCCCCCCAGGCACCCGCCCCGCAGCAGCAGTACGGACCGCAGTTCGGCGGCCCGCACGCCAGCGCCTGGGCCACGTCGCGCGGCGCCGCGGAGGCATCGACCTCCCCGGGCGGCCCGCAGTCCGCCCCGCAGGCGGCTCCCCAGGCCGCCCCGCAGGTCGCGCCCCAGGCAGCCCCCCAGGTGACGCCGCAGGTCGCGCCGCAGGTCGCCGTTCCGCAGGTCTTCTCGCCGCAACCCGCTCCGCAGGTCAACCCGCAGATCAACCCCCAGGTCAATCCGCTGGTCAACCCGCTGGTTTCGCCGGACGTCCCGCAGGTGAACCCGGTCGGGCTCGGGCGGCTGGCAGCTCCTCCGCTGGGTGCGCTCGACCTGCCCCGCATGGCCTGACCCGCCAGGACCACTCCAGGGCGCTTCCCCTTCCGGGCCACCGGCGTCGGGGCGCGGCACTCCATGTGCGGCCCCGGCACCGGCCGAAGCCGCCCGCCCAACACCTCACAACCGCTCGATCACCGGAGAAGAAATGCGCAAGTTCCACAAGGCCGCCATCGTGGCTGCCGCCGCCCTCGGCAGCGTCGGCGCCTTCAGCGCAGGCACCGCCCAAGCCCACGGCGAGCCGGGGCACGACATCGGCCTCGGGCAGGGCACCGAGTGCCGGTCGCACGACATGAACGTCGACGTCCTGGGTGCCGTCGGCCTCCTCAACGGCACCCTGGGCAACGCCCTCAACGGCGAGGGCTCCCCCGGTGCGCAGCCGACCCACATGGGCGCGAACCTGCGGTGCGACAACAACGCCTTCTGACGCCCGCTCCCCCGCGCTGGCACTGATCCGGTCCCGGCACCGAGCCACCAACTCGGTTCCGGGGCCTTTGGCTTGCGACGGCGGGTCCGCATCCCGCACGCGGCGCATGGCGGGACCTCGGGCAACTCGGTCCGGCCATGCGCCTTTTGACGGGGTGCGCCGCGCCGTCACCCCTCGTTCCGACGGAGCGGGAAGCAGACCGCCCTCCAACCGGCTCGACGCCGGCGCTCGCGCGCCGGACGCCGCACCCCGGCTCTCCGCAGCAGCTCAGTCCATCGGAGCCATCTGGTCGCCGGCGGGCACCGGTGCCGAGTTGTTGCACGTGATGGCCGGGCCGACCTGTGTGGTCCCAGGGTTGAGCAGTCCGTGTCCCGGAAGCTTCACCGGTGACGTCGGCACACAGCTCTGCTGCTGGTTGAGGGTGTAATTGCCCTCCTCGTTGGTACCGGTGGTCCGCTGGAGGCAGGTGACGTTGCCTTGGATGTCACGGGTGCAGAGCCCGGTGGCATCGGCGTGCGCCTGGGGAACCACGAGGCCGGCCGCGGTGAGGCCGCCCATCAGTGCCACGACGACTGCGGTCTTCTTCCGACTGAACATGAACTGCGTTCCTTTGTAATCGAGGCCAGGGCGCGATGCACCGCGAACGGGCCCGCGCCCGGGCCCTGGGATGCCGGAAGGGGTCTGGCGCCCGAGCCCGTGGGCCGGCCGCCAGACCCCCTCTCGGTTACTTGCCGACGCTGTTGTTGCAGCCGATCCCCGAGCCGATCGGGGTGGCCTGCGCGCCGGGCGAGCCCTCTCCGTTGAGCGCGTTGGCCAACACCCCGTTGAGGATGCCGACCTCGCCGAGGACGTCGACGTTCAGGTCGTGGGTCCGGCACTGGGAGCCCTGGCCGACACCCATGCCCGAACCACCCATGGCGTACGAGGTGCCGGCACCGAAGAAGCCAACGCTGCCCAGCGCGACGGCCACGACAGCAACCTTGTGAAGCTTGCGCATTTCTTCTCCATGTGAGCGGAAACGATCGGTTACCGATCGACTTCGTGCAGTTGCTGATAGTTAATACGAAAGACTCACGGTTGCTGGGCGACGCGCCGGATGATACGACCCGACGAAGCGGACTTGCCCCTTGCAACCATGGCAAGTTCCGGACCACTTGGGCATTCAACGGGCCGGGCCGCACGCGAGCTCTTCGCAGCGAATCACCCATTCGGCCGCACCGGCCCGAAGCAATTGTTCCGCCGCAAGCGAGCGGGCCCTTCGGGGAGGATTTCCCGAAGGGCCCGCGAGCGGTGCCGGGCGCGATCGCCCGACGCGCCTTACTTGGTGAAAGCGTGGTTGAACTGACCGCAGGTGGTGCCCAAGGTCTCGGGAACGGCGAGCACGCCGATCGGGAGGTTGGCCTCGGCGAAGGTCTGCGGGCTGCACTCCTGGTACGGGCGGAAGAGATCGTTCTTGTGCATCCTGCCGCCATCGTGGGCGTAGGCGGTGCCAATTCCGGCACCGGCGGCCGACAGACCGCCGGCCGCAGCCGCGACGATCATGACCTGGTGAAGCTTGCGCATGGAACCCTCGACCCTTCGTACCTTTACTTAAGCCCTAATTGCTGGCTGTGACTGCGCGCACACTAGCAGTCGCCAATCTGGGGGTTCCACTCCGTTGCGCGCCCTGTGTCGAAAGACGAAGAAAGGCGACAGAAGGCGCCTGGACCTGCGACTTTTCCGCACCCCGCGCCGTCTTTATGGAACCCCGATAGTCACACCGGAGAGGGGAATCGAGCGCCTTGGCCGCGCCCTACTTCGCAATACCCGGCAATCCCGCCGGCGCGACTTTTCCGCAGGCGCCGGTGATGGTGACACTCACGGCAAACGGGTGAGTATCAATCCACTCCCGTGCCCCTATTGGGGGCCCACGTCGTTCACCTTCCGCAGAGTGCAGAAGAGGGGTCCGGCGGCAATGCCGAGCGGGCCGTCACGCGAATCGACAGCCGGATCACCGTTGCCCCGCTGCGACCTCAATTCGCTTGGCCAACAAGCTCGTTGAGCGCCTCCGGGCAGTCGTCGGGAATGCCGCACGGGAGTTCGCCGCTCGTCATCCGGGACGGTGGAGCACGCCGGGTTCGACGCGTCACGGACGCGAAGGGAGAGTTCCTCCTGTTGCGGGAACGACACGGAAAGTGTAGGGGGCGAAATCCACGATTGATTACGTTGAGTGTGCATATCCTCACACTTAGCAGTCGCGGCATCATCCCCGTCCACGCAACCAAGGATCAAGGGTTCCATGCGCAAACTTGAGAGAGTCGCCATCGTCGTCGCAGCCATCGGCTGCCTCGCCACCGCCGGTGCCGGAGTCAGCTTCGCTGACGGGTACGGCCCGCAGGCCAACGCCTGGGCCGTCTCGGCCGCCGGGGCATCTTCGTCCGGCGGCGAGCGCGGTGACCAGGAGGCCGCTCCGCAGGCCGCCCCCCAGGCGACCGCCCCGCAGGCCGCTCCGCAGGCCCCGGCTCCGCAGGCCGCCCCGCAGCCGGTCCAGCAGGCCCCTGCCCCGCAGGCCGCCCCGCAGGCCCCGGCTCCGCAGGCCGCCCCGCAGCCGGTCCAGCAGGCGCCCGCCCCGCAGGCCGCCCCGCAGGCCCCGATGCAGCAGATCCCGGTCCAGCAGGCGCCCGCGCCGCAGGTCGCCCCCCAGGCGACCGTCCAGCAGGCGCCTGCCCAGCAGTCCGCCGAGAAGCGTCACGAGGACGTGAAGATCGCGCAGCACACCATGTGCCGGTCGCACGACATGAACCTCAACGTCCTCGGCCAGGTCGGGCTGCTGAACGGCGTGTTGGGCAACGCCCTCAACGGTGAGGGTTCCCCCGGCAAGCAGGGCACCCACCAGGGCTCGCGGATGGGCTGCAACAACTCCGCCCTCAACAAGTAACACCTCGGGGTTCCGGTGTCCGGCCTACGGGTCGGGCACCGGAACCCCTTTCGGCATGTCCAGGGCCAGGGCGCGGGCCCGTTCGCGGTGCCCCGCGCCCAGCCTCGATCACAAAGGAACGCAGTACATGTTCAGTCGGAAGAAGATCGCCACCATCGTGGCACTGATGGGCGGCCTCACCGCGGCCAGCGTCATCGCCCCCCAGGCACACGCCGCGGACGGCGCCAACTGCGACGGTGGCGTCGCCAGCGACAGAACCTGCGTCCACAAGACCGAGGGGACCTACCGCACCAAGGACGGCGACCGCGTCGTCATCCGGCAGATGCAGCGTTGTTCGACGGCCGCCCGGCAGCGCGTGGTGTGGCCCGAGTCCGGCCTGTCGGACCGGGAGCACACGGACATCGGTCCACGCATGAACTGCTCCAACCACTTCCTGCTGCCCAAGGGCTTCAAGCGGCCGCGCGTCGACTTCTGAGGCACACGCGGTCGTCGACCGGGTGGCGGCGAGCCCGCGCCCGATGACGACTCGGCGGGGTCGGCACGCCGTTCGGCGACCGGCCCCGCTTCTGCGTGTCGGTGCCGTCCGTCATCCGTCGCCCGCCGGCTCGCCGCCTCTGGTGCGGGAGGCGGCGAACGCCGGGGCGACGGACACGTAACTGCCCTTTGCTCCTGGCCCGTTGGGCGGCCGGCGCCCGGCGTCGCCCGGAGCCGCCGGCCGAACGGCGCCCGGACGGAGGCGAAAAGAAAGGGGTCCCGGCGTCCGTGTGGACGCCGGGACCCCTCTTCGTTCCGGTTACTTGCTGAATGCGCCGTTGCTGCAGCCCATCGACGAACCCATGTGGGTGCTCTGCGCGCCCGGCGAGCCCTCGCCACCGAGGAGGTTGCCGCCCAGGCCGTTGGCGATGCCGACCTCGCCGAGGATGTCGACGTTGGTGTCGTGCGACCGACACGAGGCGCTCTGCTTGATGTCGAAGCGGGCCTTGCCGCCACCCTCCTCGCCATCGGCGTTGGCGGTGCTGGCGCCGAGGAAGCTGACGCTACCGAGGAGGGCAGCCACGACAACAGCCTTGTGAAGCTTGCGCATTTCTTCTCCGGTGAATTGCGGGGTTGAGGTCGTTATGTAACGACTTCGTACAGTTGGGGAGGCTAATACGAAATGTGCGTGAAGTCGTTGAACGACGCGCCGGATTGTATGATCGAGATTTCTTGATTTCCTTGGCATGCGCCGAATTTGCGGCACCGAGGGTTCGTGGGCGAAGTGGCCGCCCGCCGAAAATTCCCCTGTTCAGCCGAATTACCTCGGCCGAGTCCTCCGCGCCGCGGCGTCTTCCGGTTTTCCGCGCCGCGCTGCTGACAGGGTGGCCGGTGCCAGTTGCACGCCACCACGACGAATGGAGCAGGAGCCGATATGCGCCGTGCCCTTGCCGCCCTGTTGGGGGCCCTCGCCCTCACCGGGGTCCTTTCCGCACCCGCTTACGCCGACGGGACCGGCCCGGGCGTCACCGGAGTGCTCGGCGACCCGCTGAAGGTCGCCAGCGACCTCGGCCCGCTGCACGTGGGTCGACTGCCGCTGCTCACCCGGAACTGACGCCCCGAACCGGCCGGGGCGGGACGTCGAAGCCCGCCCCGGGCCGGGCGGCCGGTCCGTTCCGGCCGGCCCCGCACCATCGCCCTCCGACCCCGCCGCGACGGCCGCGTCGAGCTGCGCTCCTCGGCCCGCGGGCGCCGGGTCACCGGCGGCTCGTCCCGTGCGGCTTTTTGATTTACGCGGTTTCCCGAAAGCTCGCCGCTATTACGGCGGGCTTTTTTCGCGATTATCTTTCGGTGACCCACTCATCATGAGAAATGCATTGGCATACAAAAATATCTACCTGCGCATTCCACCGAGTAGGCATACACATCAAGCTGAAAGAGTGATCGAAATGGTGCATTCGGATCTTTCTGCGTTCAGCGTCGTTGTGTGGTGTGCGGTCCGCGGATGTGACCGCACTGTCAAGGAGGAGTCTCGTGATCAAAAAGGTCATCGCCGCTTCGGTTGCCACGGGCGGCCTGCTGCTCGCAGGAGCGGGAGCGTCCGCGGCCGACGCCGGATCGGAGGGCACCGCTGCCGGCTCTCCGGGTGTCCTTTCCGGCAACCAGATCCAGGTGCCGGTGCACGTCCCGGTGAATGTGTGCGGCAACACGGTGGACGTGGTCGGAGCGCTCAACCCGGCCTTCGGCAACCGCTGCGCCAACGTGTCGAAAGTCCACGTGCGGCACCACCACCAGCACAGGATGCAGGAGAGCAAGCCGCAGGTGCACCACGAGGCCCCCGTGGCCCGGCACCACCTGCCGGCCGCTCCGATCGCCGCGCCTGAGCACCGGCAGCACCGCAACGTCCCGGTTCGCCCGCAGCTGGCGAAGACCGGTGGGGCGGAGACCGGGCTGGCCATCGCGACCAGCGCCGGGCTGCTGATGGGTGGCGTCCTGCTGTACCGCCGGGGTCGTCGCACCGCTCACAACTGAGCGGGAAACGGCGGGGCGGCGCGCGTCCGGGAACCGGGATGCGCGCTTCGCGCCCGAACGTTTCGAAGTTCGCACCGCAGCCCGGGTCTTCGCGGCCCGGGCTACGGCTGGTGCTCCTCGGCAGTTCACCGCCGACGGTGGTGAACTGCCGGTCGGCGGGCGGGCGGGGGAACGCGGACCCGCCCCTCCCGAGTGGCTCACTGACGTCTCGTCAGTTGACGCCCCGGTCGAACCCGGCCCAGTAGGGCTGGCGCAGCTTGAACTTCTGGATCTTGCCGGTGGCGGTGCGCGGGATGGCGTCCCGGAACTCCACCGAGGTCGGGGCCTTGTAGCCGGCCAGGTGCTGCTTGCAGTGGGCGATGATGTCGGCCTCCGCCGCCGTCGCCCCTTCGGCGAGGACGACCAGGGCCTTGATCGTCTCGCCCCACTTCTCGTGCGGTACGCCGATGACCGCGACCTCGGCGACGGCCGGGTGGCTGAAGATGGTGTCCTCCACCTCGATGGACGACACGTTCTCGCCGCCGGTGATGATGACGTCCTTCTTCCGGTCGGAGATCGTCAGATGGCTGTCGGCCTCGTCGAAGGTGCCGCCGTCGCCGGTGTGGAACCAGCCGTCCACCAGCGCGTCCGCGGTCTCCTCCGGCTTCTCCCAGTACCCCTTGAGCACCGTGTTCGAGCGGGCCAGGACCTCGCCGGCGTCCGAGAGTGCGAGCTTGACGCCCAGGGCGGGCAGGCCCGCCCGGGAGAGCTTGCGGGCCCGCTCCTCGGCGGGGAGGCCGAGGTCGGCGGGCCGGGTGCGGTTGAAGGTGAGGAACGGCGAGGTCTCGGTGAGGCCGTAGAGCTGGGTGAACTCCCAGCCCAGTTCCTCCTCCACACGCTGGATGGTCCGGCTGGGCGGCGGGGCGCCGGCACACACGATGCGGACCCGGTCCCGGCCGGGTACGGCGCCCTCCCAGGTGGCCGCCGCGTCCAGCACCATGTTCCAGACCGTCGGGGCGCCGCACATGAGGGTGACGCCGTGTTCCTCGACGCGGCGGAGGATCTCGGTGCCGTCGACCTTGCGCAGCACCACCTGCTTGGCGCCCAGGCCGGCCATCACGTAGGGCATGCCCCAGCCGTTGCAGTGGAACATCGGCAGCGTGTGCAGGTAGACGTCGCGCTCCCAGGCGCGGGTGTGCAGGCCGAAGGTCATGCCGTTCACCCAGATGTTGCGGTGGGTCAGCTCCACGCCCTTGGGGCGGGCGGTGGTGCCCGAGGTGTAGTTGATCGTCGCGGTGGCGTCCTCGTCGGGGCGCGACCAGGGGCGCGGTGCCACGCCGAACCGCATCAGCTCGGTCTCGGTCTGCTCGCCGAGGACGAAGCGGTGGCGCGCCGTGACGTGGGCGAGGGCCGCGTCCAGTTCCGGGTCGACGAGGAGGACCGTTGAGCCGCTCTGCTCGACCACGTAGGCGACTTCCTCGGGCTTGAGGCGGAAGTTCACCGGAACGCAGATCCGGCCGCTCATCGGGATCGCGAACAGCAGTTCCAGCAGCCGGGCGGAGTTGTGGCTGGCCACCGCGACGCGTTCGCCCTCGCCGACGCCGAGGGCGTCCAGGCCCGCCTGCCAGGCGCGGACGCGTTCGGCGAACCGCCCGTAGGTGGAGGTGGGCACCGGCAAAGCGGGCTGCTGCGGCTCGTCGATCACGCCCGGGCCGGTACGGAACCCCAACTCGGCCCGGTCGAGGAAGTCCGCGATCGTCATCGGTGTCCGCATGCTCTCTCCTGTGCTCGGTGTGCCCGGTGCGGGGGACGCCCCCGAGGACGTCCGCACGGTGGCATGGAGTCTGGCAGTCGAGACCCCCATCAGGGGTTCAAGCAGCGGTTTTGCGTCAGCAACGGTCATCCTGGCGGACGGCCGGGACGGCGGCGGACGGCGCCGGACCGACGGGCCGGGCGGTCAGCGACGGGCCGCCGGTCCGCCGCTCTCCCCCGCTGCCGCGCAGGCCCTCAGCAACGCGTCGACGCCGTCGGGCGGGTTGGCGCGACGGACCGCCAGGGAGGTGGTCAACTCCATGCCCGGGTTGCGGAACGGCAGGTAGCGCACGCCGGGCGCGGACAGCCGGCGGGCGTAGGTGTCGTAGACGACGGTCCACAGCCCCGCGGCCGTGGCACCGGCGCCGATCGCGGCCAAGGTGGCCTCCAGCGAGCCGTGCCGGGGGCCCGGCAGGGGCGTGAATCCGACGTCGTGGAAGGCGGCGGTGACCAGGTCGACCAGCGGCGGGTTGGCGTCGCGGTCGGTGAGGACCAGGGGCACGCCGGCGAGTTCGGCCAGGCTGATGGTGCCCGGCGAGGCGGCCAGCGGGTGGCGGGCGGGGACGGCGGCGACCAGGGGGTCCTGCCAGAGGGGGACGTGGCGGAGCCCGTCCCGGGCGGGTCCGGGGGCCGGGCCGCGGACGAAGGCGGCGTCCAGCGCTCCGGACGCGACCAGCGCCGGCCGCTCCGGGGCCGGCGCGGTGACCGGCTCGACGGCGAGCTGCGGGGCGATCCGGGCGAGTGCGTCCAGCACCCGGTCCAGGTGCCCGGCCAGCCCCGGGCTGGTGCCGAGGCGCAAGGTCCGCGGCGGGGCGCCCGGGGGCGCGGCGACGGTGCGGTGCGCGAGTACGGCGCGGGCGCGTTCCTCGGCGGCGAGCAGCGTCCGGGCCTCCGGGAGGAAGCGGTCTCCGGCGGCGGTCAGCCGCGGCTCCGGCAGTGCGGGGTCGAACAGCGCGGTCCGCAGCTCGCGTTCCAGTTCGCGGATGCGGTGCGCCACGGCCGACCGCGGCAGGCCCAGGCGCTCGGCGGCCCGTCTGAGGTGCCCTTCCTCCGCGACCACGACGAAACAGTGCACCTGTTGGAGTTCCACGCGCGCCCCTCCCCGGCCCCTCGGGCCACGGCCCCCGTAGGCCACCGGCGTCAACGGCGTCGCCCGCGAGTCAATTCCCTTGCCGCGCCTGCCGCGACCCGGCCATCATCCACCCATGATCGACGCCAGCGCACTCGCCGCGAAGCCCGTCCTCGAAGGCGGCCGGATCCGGCTGCTGCCGCTCGCCGAGCGGCACGCGGACGCCTTCCACGCCGCCTTCCAGGATCCGGAGACCAGGCGCCTGACCGGCACCCACCGCGACTGGAGCCGGGCGGAGCTCGGGGCGTGGATCGCCACCTGCGCGGAGCGCACCGACCGGCTGGATCTGGCCATCGAGGACCGGGAGACCGGCGCCTACCTGGGCGACCTGGCGCTGAGCCGGATCGATCGGGACAACGCCCACGGCTCCTTCCGGATCGCCCTGGTCCCCGGCGCCACCGGCCGCGGCCTGGGCCCGGAGGCGATCCGGCTGCTGCTCGACCACGCCTTCGACCATGTGGGCCTGCACCGCGTCCAGTTGGAGGTCTTCACCTACAACGAGCGGGCCCGGCGCGCCTACGAGGCGTGCGGTTTCGTGGTGGAGGGCCGGCTGCGCGAGGCCCTGTACTGGGACGGGGCCCGGCACGACGTGCTGCTGATGGCGGCGCTCCGGCCGGCGCGGTAGTACGGCGGGCGGCTCAGTAGTCCTCTCCGGTGAACGGCAGCCGTTCGGTCTCCAACGCGGCGTCCAGGCGGCGGACCGCGCCCGGGGTGCGTTCGCGGGCCAGCCCGGCCTGGACGAGTCGGCGCAACGGCACCCCGCCCAGGTAGCAGGCCCCCAACTCCCGGACGTCCAGGGCGACATCGACGGCATCGGTGGTCGGCGTCCAGGAGGCAGCGGTGCCGGGTAGGCCGGCGGTCAGGCGGAAGCGTCCGTCGTTGGCGGGCAGGGCGGCGTCGCGGACGTCGAGGACGACGTCCACCGGGGCGGCCCAGGAGCGGGCGGTCAGGGCGGCGCCCACGTCCACCAGCCGCAGCCACAGGCAGGGTTCCTGCCGGGTGACCCGCACCTGGTCGCGGTCGGCGGCGAACTGCAACAGGGGGTCGTCGACGGGCCGGGCCGAGGCGTGGACGGTGCTGGTCAGGTCGATGCCGGCGAGGTACGTCCACAGTGCGGCGGCGGCCGGGGCGGAGGCGGCGGCCAGTTCCTGGACGTCGACCGCGCCGGGGGCGTGGCCGTCGGCGCCGCGGGTGCGGTAGAGGGCGTAGCCGCCGGGGTGCTCGCCGGCGGCGCCCAGCACCACCACCCGCAGGGGGCCGTAGTCGTCCTCGTCGTCGTCGGTGTCCTCCAGGTCCAGGACGTGCCGGCGCCACCATGCGGCGTCGCGGCTGAACCGGCCGGCGCCCGCGGTCAGTTGCTCCTCGTGGAACGCGCCGAGCACGGCCGGGGCGTCGGCCGGGTCGAGCAGACGCAGCGGACGGTCGTCGGGGGCGATGCGGAGCGCCAGGGGGCGGCCGGAGTCGATTTCCAGGCGGTACGCCTCGGTGGCGGCGCCGAAGCCGAACCGGCCGTAGATCGCGCTCTCGGAGGCCCAGAGACAGGCCAGCGGGAGCCGTTCGGCCGCGCAGTGCCGCCACAGTTCGGCGAGCAGTCCGGTCAGGGCGCCGCGACGCCGGTGGGTGGCCGCGACGGAGACGAAGTCCAGTGCGGCGACCGGGAGTTGACCGCCCGGCACGGCGATCCTCAGGCGGTGGGCGGCGGCCATGCCGGCCAGTGTGCCGTCGTCGTAGGCACCGATCCGGAGGGCGTTGCGCAGCACCTCGCTCTGGTGGGCGCGGCCCTTGCCGTCGAGCTTCAGGTGGAAGGCGAGGGCGGTGAGGTCGACGGCCTGGTCGAGGTCGGCGTCCGGGATGGTGCGGAGGGTCAGGTCGGTACGGTGGCTCGTGGTCACACGGGCGACGCTAACCGGGCGGATGCGTCGCGCTCATCCCGTTTTCTCCGCCGGGGGCGGGATTCAGCCCGTCGGCCGCATGGCCCGGGTCCGGCTCGGCGTCGTCCACCAGGAGGTCGCCGCGTTCGGTGCGCCGGTACACCACCCGCCGGCCGACCCGGGTGCCGACGACGAGGCCGGCGTCCCGCAGGACCGCCAGGTGGCCGCCGACGGTGCCCAGGGACTGCTGGAGCCGGGCGGCGAGTTCGGTGCTGGTGGCGGGCTGCCGGAGGGCGTGCAGGAGGCCGGCGCGACCGGTGCCCACCAGGCGGGCGAGGGCCCGTCCGGGGGTGGTGGTGTGCTGCGGGAGCGCGTGCACGGTGGCGCCGCCGCGGGCCGGGTAGACCTGGGCGTAGTGGCCGGGCGGGCCCTCGCAGAGCCAGGTGCCGGTGGCCAGGCTCACCGGGACGAAGAGCATGCCGGCGTCGCCGATGACGCGGTCCGGGCCGGGGCGTCGCCCGAAGCGGATGGCGTCCGGGCCCTCCCAGGTGCTGTGGCGGCTCATCTGGTCGAGGGCGCCGGGCCAGCCGCGGGTGGCGAGCAGTCCGGCCCGGTGGGCGACGTCGCGTTCCAGGAGGGTGCGGCGGCGGGTCCAGTCCGGGGCGACGTGCGTGCGCCACAGGCACTGGAGCAGGTCGGCGGTGCGGTCGGCCCAGGCGTGCCCGGTGAGCCAGGACAGGTCGCGGTGGCGGTGGTGGCGGGCCGCGTGGCGGGGGTGCGGGTGGGCCGCGGAGGTCTCCAGCGCGGCGCGGAAGGCGGCGTCGGGGAGGGTGCGTACCGCGGCCAACTCGTCGGCGAGGGAGGTGCGCAGGCCGTTCGGCGGGGGGATCGCCAGGCAGCGGGGCAGCCAGGTCGTCGAGCTGACCAGTCCGATCAGGCCGCGGGCGAACGGGTCGGCGGCCCCGACGGCGGCCAGGGCCGGCAGGTGGCGGGCGTGCCAGGCCGCGAACCAGGGGGCGGGGCCCGGCCGGGCGAGCGCGATCACCGTGCCGAGGGTTTCGGCGAGCGGTGAGAGCGCGAAGCGGGAGTGGGCGAGGGCGAGCGGGCTCAGGTGCAGCACGGCCATCGGGTGCGGCCTCCCTCCGGGGCGTGGGTCCGCCGGCCCGCCATCCGCGGTGCTCGGGGTCGCGGTACTCGGGGTCGCGGTGCGGGCGGACGCAGTGGGTGCGGGTTCGGTGGGTGCGGACGCGATGGGTGCGGACGCGGCGTGTGCCGGTTCGCCGGGCCCGGACCTTTCGCCCGAGGCCGAAAGCATAGGTCTGCGCGCCGGGCCCCGCAGACTCCGGCCCATGGACCCCGACCCCCGCGCCGCCTCCGGCCCCGCCCGCGTGCCCGCTCCCGCCGCCCGGCCGGGGCCGCCCGCCCGGAGCGCTGTGTCCCCGCTGGCGTACCCGCTGTCGCCCCCGCTCTCGTACCCGGGCTTCCGCTGGTTCCTGACCGGGCAGGCGGTGTCGCTGCTGGGCAGTGCGATGGCGCCGGTGGCCCTGGCCTTCGCGGTGCTGGACGGCTCGGGCGGTCGCCCCGGCGACCTCGGGGTGGTGCTGGCCGCCCGGATGCTGCCGATGCTGGCGTTGTTGGTGGTGGGCGGGGTGACCGCGGACCGGTTCCGGCGCCGGACCGTGCTGGTGGCGGCGAACCTGGGGTCGGCGGCCGCCCAAGGCGCGGTCGCCGGGCTGCTGTTGACCGGGCGCTACGCGCTGCCGTCGGTCGCCGGGCTGGAGGTGCTGGGCGGGGTGTGCGCGGCGTTCACCACGCCGGCGCTGCGCGGCCTGGTTCCGGAGGTGGTCGGCGCCGCGGCGCTGCGGCCGGCGAACGCGCTGTTGAGCACGGTGCGCAACGCCGCCAAGGTGCTGGGTCCGAGCCTGTCGGGCGGGCTGGTGGTGGCCGTCGGCAGCGGGCCGGCGATCGTCTGCGACGCGGTGAGCTTCGCGGTCGCCGCCGGGTGTCTGGCCCGGCTGCCGGGTGACGGGGCGCGGCCCGCGCGGGCGGCGGGGCCGGTGTGGGCGGCGGTGCGCGGCGGCTGGCGGGAGTTCGGGCGGGTCCGGTGGGCGGGGCCGGCGACCCTCTCGTTCTTCGTGATCAATCTGGTGCAGACCGGGACCTGGCAGATCCTGGGCCCGGCACTGACCGAGCGGACCGCCGGCCGGGCCGTCTGGGGGCTGGTGCTCAGCGCCCGGGGCGTCGGGCTGCTGGTGAGCGGGGCGGTGCTGTACCGGATGGCGGTCGGCCGGCTGCTGGCGTGGGGGCTGGCGGCGGGTGCGCTGGGGGCGGTGCCGCTGCTGGTGCTCGGCGCGCGGTGGGACGCGCCCTGGCTCATCGCGGGTGGCTTCGCCGCCGGGCTCGGGGTCTGCGTGACGGGCATCGCCTGGGACACCTCGCTCCAGGAGCACGTCCCGGCGCACGCGCTGTCCCGGGTCGCGGCCACCGGCGATCTGCTGGCGTACGCGGCGATCCCGGTGGGGCAGTTGTGGGTGGGGCCGTTGGCCCGGGCGTACGGCGGGTTCCGGGTGGTGGCGGCCGCCGGGGTGGTGTCCGCGGTCGCCGCGGTGCTGCCGCTGGCGTCGCGGGCGGTGCGGGGGCTGCGGCACGCCCGGCCGCCGGGGGACGGGGAGGCCCCGTGCCCGTGACGCCCGGCCGGTAGGGCCGGACGCCGCGGGCACGGGGCTCCGCGAGGGCTCAGAGCCACTCACCGAACCGGCGGATGTACCACCCCTTGACCCCCTGCGTGAGCAGGCAGTACGCCGCCAACGTCGCGGCCAGCCACGGGAAGTAGGCCAGCGGCAGCGCCTGCATGCCCAGCGCCCCGGCCAGCGGCGAGAACGGCAGCCACAGGCCGACGCCCATCACCAGTGCGGTCATCAGCAGCACCGGCCAGGTGGCGCGGGACTGCACGAACGGGATCCGGCGGGTCCGCAGCATGTGCACGACCAGGGTCTGGGTCAGCAGGCCCTCGACGAACCAGCCGGACTGGAACAGCGCCTGGTGGACCTCGCTGTTGGCGCCGAAGACGTACCACATCAGGGCGAAGGTGGTGACGTCGAAGATGGAGCTGGTCGGGCCGAGGACGAGCATGAAGCGGCGGATGCCCCGGGCGTCCCACTTGCGCGGGGTGCGCAGGTAGTCGGCGTCCATCCGGTCCCAGGGCGTGGCAAGTTGGGAGACGTCGTAGCAGAGGTTCTGCACGAGCAGCTGGAGTGCGAGCATCGGCTGGAACGGGATGAACGCCGAGGCGACGAGCACCGAGAAGACGTTGCCGAAGTTCGACGAGGCGGTCAGCTTCAGGTACTTGATGGTGTTGCCGAAGGTCAGCCGGCCGCGCAGCACGCCCTGGCCGAGGACGGTGAGGTCCTTCTCCAGCAGGATGATGTCGGCGGACTCCTTGGCGATGTCGACGGCGGTGTCGACGGAGATGCCGACGTCGGCGTCGCGCAGTGCGGCGGCGTCGTTGATGCCGTCGCCGAGGAACCCGACGGTGTGCCCGTCCGCCTGCAGCGCGCGCACGATCCGGGCCTTCTGCACCGGGTTGACCTTGGCGAACAGGGTCGCCGTGCGGGCCCGGTCGAGGAGTTCGAGGTCGTCGAGGGCGTCGATCTCGGCGCCGGTGACCGGGGTGCCGGGGTCGATGCCGACCTGCTCGCAGACCCGGGCGGCGACCAGTTCCCCGTCGCCGGTGACGACCTTGACCGCGACGCCGTTGTCGGCGAGCGCCCGCAGCGCCTCGGCGGCGTCCTGCTTCGGCGGGTCGAGGAAGGCGAGGAAGCCGATCAGGGTGAGCCCGGCCTCGTCCGCGACGGTGTAGGCGGCGGCGTCGTCCGCCGCGGCGTCGGGGTCGACCGGCAGGGTGCGGGTCGCCACCGCCAGCACCCGCAGGCCCTGCCGGCCGTGGTCCTCGGCGGTGCGCAGCACGGTGTCCCGCAGGGCGTCGGTGAGTGCGACGACGTCGCCGGCGTACGCCACGCCCTCGCAGCGGTCGAGGACCTCCTCCACCGCCCCCTTGGTGATCAGCAGGTGCTCGGCGGCGGGGCCGTCGAGGTCGTTGCGGCGCAGCACGACCGACATCCGGCGGCGCGCGAAGTCGAAGGGGATCTCGTCGACCAGCGTGAAGCGGGCGTCGACGACAACCTCCTCGGCCTCGTGCATCCGGTCGATGACGGCCTGGTCCATCAGGTTGCGCAGCCCGGTCTGGAAGTGGCTGTTGAGGTAGGCGAGTTCGAGGACCTCGCCGTCCGACCGGCCGTGCACGTCGAGGTAGCGGTCCAGCACGATCCGGTCCTCGGTGAGGGTGCCGGTCTTGTCGGTGCACAGCACGTCCATGGCGCCGAGGTTCTGGATGGCGTTGAGGTGCTTGACGACGACCTTGCGGCGGGAGAGCGCGACGGCGCCGCGCGCCAGGTTGGTGGTGACGACCATCGGCAGCATCTCGGGGGTGAGGCCGACCGCGACCGCCACCGCGAAGGTGAACGCCTCCGCCCAGTCGCCCTTGGTGAGCCCGTTGATGAGGAACACCACCGGGACCATCACCATCATGAAGCGGATCAGCAGGAAGCTGACCTTCTTCACGCCGGTGTCGAAGCTGGTCTCCGGGCGCTCGCCGGCCAGCGCACCGGCCATGGAGCCGAGGTAGGTGTCGGCGCCGACGGCGATGACGACGCCGGTGGCGCTGCCGGAGGTGACGGAGGTGCCGGTCAGGACGAGGTTGTCGGCCTCGACCGGGTCGTGGGTGGCGTCCTGGCCGCGGTCGGTGGCCGGTCGGGTGTCGGCCTTGGCGACCGGCAGCGACTCGCCGGACAGCGCGGCCTGACTGACCATCAGGTCCTTGGCGGTGAGCAGGCGCAGGTCGGCCGGGACGAGGTCGCCGGCGGCCAGCTTGACGACGTCGCCGGTGGCCACGTCGGCCATGGGGATCTCAAGGGTGGCCGGCAGCCGGCCGCGGCCGGCCCGGCGCTGCACCGCGGTGGTCGTGGTGACCAGGGCCCGCAGCGCGGCGGCCGCGCTGCCGGACCGGTACTCCTGCCAGAACCGCAGACCGGCGCTGATCAGCACCATCGCGCCGAGGATGGCGATCTTCGGGTCGAACGGCTCGGTGTCGGCGACCTGGAGCCACTGGCCGTACATCACGGCGACCAGGACGGCGAGCACCAGGATGAACGGGTTCCAGAACGCCCTGGCGAGCTGTGCGTACCAGCGCGGCGGGCGCTCCTGCGCGATGGCGTTGGCGCCGTCGCGCTCCCGCCGCAGCGCGGCCTCGCGGTGGGTGAGGCCGCTGGGGGTGCTGCCGAGGTCGTGCAGGACCTGCTCGGCGGGGCGGGCGCTGAACTCCGCGAGCCGGGCGGCGACGCGCCGGGTGCGCGTCTGCAGCTCGGCGGCCCGGCGCTCGCGGCGGGAGCTCCGGCCCGGCGGAGCGAGCGTCCCTCGGATGGGCGGCGTGGTCTTCGTGGTCATGGCGAAACCTCCTGACGCGCATGCGGGCAGGCCGGACCGACCGCCGTCGAACCACGGGATTCGAAGAACTCGGAGTTCCGGCGGAATTGTTTCCGGGCAGGCCGAAATGGCCGGTGCGCGCGGGCGCTGAGAATTACGGAAAAATACCGGGGAAAAAGCGTGCACCGGCAAAAAGGCAGCACGGAAGGGCCGTGGTGGAAATACGGTTCAGCCCGGTCCGACGGGCAGCACGAAGCGCCCGGGAATCACCGGTGAGTGCACACAGCAGTGCGGGGAACAGCCGCGATCACGCGGCGAACGGCGCGATCAGCAGAGAGCAGCGCTGCGGCAAGGACTTCCTTCGGGACTCATCCCGATCACCTCCTTGCTCGCGCGGACATCGCCGGACGCCCTCGACGAAGGCGGCCTCGGTGGCCCATCCTGCCATACGTTCCCGGATTTCCCGTCATCCTTTCGGCCGAGGCCGTCAATGCGCGGTGTGAGGTGCGTCGCGTGACTCGCGTCCGGGCCGTTCTCGATAAGCGGCGCGGGCCGCGGAAATTCCCTTTTCGCGTGCCGCGGTCCGGGCGGCCGAGTGGCCGGGAGAGGAATTGCGCGACGGGGCGGACGGGCGCACCCGGCGGCGTTCCCCGGAACGGGGCCGGGCGGCGCGGCCCCGGGCGGTTCCGATGGGCGGGCGCCCGGGCGGAAAACGAACCGGCACGGGCGCGGCCCCCACACAGCGCCGCGCCCGTGCCGTTGCGAACCACAGGTTCGCCCTCCCCCGAGTCCGGCGCCGTCAGGTACGCCGGTCCCGTAGGTCTCGTGCGTCCCGCGGGCGCCGCGTGTCCGGTCGGCGCCGTCCGTGCGGGACGGGGTGCCGTGCACCAACGGGCTTGGTACACAGCATTTCTGACGTTACGTCAGGCAACTTCTCCGATCCGGCCCACGGTACGGGGGGCCTCGTGGTGGATCGGGGTGTGCGCGCCGGTCAGCGGGGAGCCGGTGCCGCCGCGCCGGTTGGCGACGATCTCGGCGGCGATGGAGAGCGCGGTCTCCTCGGGCGTCCGGGCGCCCAGGTCCAGCCCTATCGGCGAGCGCAGGCGGTTCAGTTCGAGTTCGGTGAGTCCGACGTCCCGCAGCCGCTGCTGGCGGTCGAGGTGGGTGCGGCGGGAGCCCATCGCCCCGACGTAGGCGACCGGGAGCTTGAGCGCCCGTTCCAGCAGGGGGACGTCGAACTTGGCGTCGTGGGTGAGGACGCAGAGCACCGCGCGGGAGTCGAGGTCCTGGGAGTCGAGGTAGCGGTGCGGCCAGTCGACGACGATCTCGTCCGCGTCCGGGAAGCGGGTCCGGGTGGCGAAGACGGGGCGGGCGTCGCAGACGGTGACGTGGTAGTTGAGGAACTTGCCGACCCGCACCAGCGCGGACGCGAAGTCGATCGCCCCGAAGACGATCATGCGCGGGGCGGGCACGGAGGACTCGACGAGGAGGACCACCGGCTGACCGCACTGGGAGCCGTCCGCGCCGATCTCCAGCGTCGTGGTCCGGCCGGCGTCCAGCAGGGCCCGGGTCTCCTCGACCGCGGTGCGGTCCAGGGCGGGGTGGCCGCCGAGGCTGCCGGTGTGGCTGCCGTCGGGGCGCACCAGCAGGGCGCGGCCCAGCAGGTCGGCCGGCCCCTCGATGATCCGCGCGACCGCCGCCGCCTCACCCGAGGAGGCGGCGGCCAGCGCGGCGGCGAGCGGTGCGGCGTTGCTGTCCACCACGTCCCCCGCGGGGCCGCTGTCGGCGGCGGCGCCGGGGGCGCTCGCCCGTACCGGTGTGATGAAGATGTCGATGATCCCGCCGCAGGTCAGACCCACGGCGAAGGCATCCTCATCGCTGTAGCCGAAGCGCTCCAGGACCGACTGGCCGGTCTGCAACGCCTCCTGGCACAACTCGTAAACGGCTCCCTCCACGCATCCACCGGAGACCGACCCGATCGCCGTGCCGTCACTGTCGACGGCGAGCGCGGCGCCGGGCTGGCGAGGGGCGCTGCCGTTGGTGGCCACCACGGTGGCCACCGCGAACGTGCGTCCCTGCTCGACCCACCGGTTCAGCTCGTCGGCGATGTCCAGCATGTCGGTCTCCTTACGGGAGGGAGCCGGCGGGCGTTATTTGACGCCCAGCCACTGCTCGATCGGATGGAGCGAGAAGTAGACGAGGAAGATGCCGGTCAGCACCCACATGAAGGCACCGACCTCGCGCCACTTGCCCTGGGCCGCCTTGATGGCGGTGTAGGCGATGACGCCGGCACCGACGCCGGTGGTGATCTGGTAAGTGAACGGCATCAGGGCAACGGTAAGGAACACCGGGATCGAGGTCGCCCGGTCGCTCCAGTCCACGTGGCCGGCCACACTCATCATCATCGACCCGATGACGACCAGTGCCGCGGCGGCGACCTGGGCCGGCACGAGCTGGGTCACCGGCGTGAAGAAGAGGCAGGCCGCGAAGAGCAGGCCGGTGACCACGGAGGACAGGCCGGTCCGGGCGCCCTCGCCGACGCCACTGGCCGACTCGATGAAGACCGTCTGGCCGGAACCACCGGTCAGACCGCCGATCGCACCGCCCGCACCGTCGACGAACAGCGCCTTGGACAGGCCCGGCATCCGGCCCTTGTCGTCGGCGAGCTTCGCCTCGGTGCCGACACCGATGATCGTGGCCATGGCGTCGAAGAAGCCGGCCAGCACCAGGGTGAAGACGATCATGGTGACGCTGAGCGCCCCGATCGATCCCCAGCCGCCGAACTCCACGTGCCCGAAGAGTCCGAAGTCCGGCATGGAGACGGCACTGCCGTCCATCGTGGGGGACGTGCCGCCCCAGTCCTTGGCGGTCAGCCCGCCGAACTTGGTGGCGCCGATGGAGAGCGCGGAGCCGACGACGATGCCGATGAGGATGGCGCCGGGGATCTTGCGGGCCTGCAGCATGAAGATCAGCAGCAGGGTGACGCAGAAGAACAGGACCGGCCAGCCGGCCAGCTTGCCGTCGATGCCCAGGGTGACCGGGCTGCCCGGGTGTCCGATCCCCACGAACCCGGCCTTCACCAGGCCCAGGAGCGCGACGAACATGCCGATGCCCATGGTGATCGCGTGCTTCAGGGCGAGCGGGATGGCGTTCATGACCATCTCGCGGAGCCCGGTGACGACCAGGAGGCAGATGACGACGCCGTACATCACGCACATGCCCATGGCCTGCGGCCAGGTCATGTGCGGGACCACCTGCGTGGTGAGTGCCGCCGAGACGTTGAGGCCGGCGGCGAGGGCCAGCGGGACCTTGCCGACGAAGCCCATCAGCAGGGTGCAGACCGCGGCGCCAAACGCGGTGGCGGTGACCAGCGCGCCGTGGGCCAGGGTGTTGTTCTTGACGTCCTGAACCGAGCCCAGGATCACGGGGTTCAGCAGGAGGATGTAACACATCGCCATGAAGGTGGTGATGCCGCCGCGCGTCTCCCGCGCGAGGGATGACCCTCTTTCGGTGATGTGGAAGTACCGGTCGAGCCAGGAACGGCCGGCGGGCTGGCGTGAGCCGTCACCCGCGTCTTCCGCCGTGGTCCTCGGCTCCGTGGACTGCTGGGTCATGGTGCCTTACTCCCAAGGTTCATAGGGGCCCCCGCCGAGGCGGCGAGATTTGGGATGGATATTCGGCTGCACGACCCGGGGGACGGCCCGAGACGAACGGGTACTGACTGCATCGAGCTGCCGCAGGTCAGTCGGGGTGTGGTGCGACGTGGTGCTGGGTGATGCGGTGGTGCTGTGTGGTGCCGTGGTGCTGAATGGTGCGGTGGTGCTGTGTGGTGCGGGAAAGACTCCGGGCGGTGCGCTGAGGAGGACGGACAGGACACCCCTTGTTCGCGCACCGCCCGGAGGGTTTGGGGGCCTGGGGAGGCGGCCCCCAGGCGGTGCTCCGTTACGTGCCCGTCAGGTGCTCGGGACGTACCGGGGTCTTGTTGAGCTCCAACCCGGTCGCGTTCCGGATCGCCGCGAGGACGGCCGGAGTGGACGACAGGGTGGGGGCCTCGCCGATGCCGCGCAGCCCGTACGGGGCGTGCTCGTCGGCGAGTTCGAGCACGTCGACCGGGATGGTCGGGGTGTCGAGGATGGTGGGGATCAGGTAGTCCGTGAAGGAGGGGTTGCGCACCTTCGCCGTCTTGGGGTCGACGATGATCTCCTCCATCACCGCCACGCCCAGGCCCTGGGTGGTGCCACCCTGGATCTGGCCGACGACGGAGAGCGGGTTGAGCGCCTTGCCGACGTCCTGGGCGCAGGCCAGTTCGATGACCTTGACCAGGCCCAGTTCGGTGTCCACCTCGACCACCGCGCGGTGCGCGGCGAAGGAGTACTGGACGTGGCCGAAGCCCTGGCCGGTGGTGAGGTCGAACGCCTCGGTGGGCCGGTGCCGGAACTCCAGCTCCAGGTCGATCGCCTCGGTCTCCAGGACGTCGACGAGGTCGGCCAGGACCTCGCCGCCGTCGGTGACGACCTTGCCGCTCTCCAGGAGCAGTTCGGCGGTGGCCCACGCGGGGTGGTACGTGCCGAACTTGCGGCGGCCGAGCTCCAGGGCCTTCTCGCGGACGGCCTCGCAGGTGTTCTTCACCGCGCCGCCGGTCATGTACGTCTGCCGGGAGGCGGAGGTGGAACCGGCGGAGCCGACCTGGGTGTCGGCCGGGTGGATGGTGACCTGCTGGACGCCGAGCTCGGTGCGGGCGATCTGGGCGTGCACGGTGACGCCGCCCTGACCGACCTCCGCCATCGCGGTGTGCACGGTGGCCACCGCCTCGCCGGCGATGACCTCCAGGCGCACCCGGGCGGTGGAGTAGTCGTCGAAGCCCTCGGAGAAGCCGACGTTCTTGATGCCGACGGCGTAGCCGACGCCGCGGACGACGCCCTCGCCGTGGGTGGTGTTGGACAGGCCGCCGGGCAGCGCCCGGACGTCGGCACCCTCGCCGGCCGCCAGCCACTGCTGCTCGGGCGGCAGCGGCATCGCCTTGATCCGGCGCAGGAGTTCGGCGACCGGAGCGGGCGAGTCGACCTCCTGCCCGGTGGGCATGAGCGTGCCCTGCTCCATGGCGTTGAGCTGCCGGAACTCGACCGGGTCCATGCCGAGCTTGGCGGCGAGCTTGTCCATCTGCGCCTCGTAGGCGAAGCACGCCTGGACCGCGCCGAAGCCGCGCATCGCGCCGCACGGCGGGTTGTTGGAGTAGAGGGCGATCGCCTCGATCTCCACGTCGTCGATGATGTACGGGCCGGCCGCGAGCGAGGAGGCGTTGCCGACGACGGCCGGGGAGGCCGACGCGTAGGCGCCGCCGTCCAGCACGATCCGGCACTTCATGTGGGTGAGCTTGCCGTCCTTGGTGGCGCCGTGCTCGTACCAGAGCTTGGCCGGGTGCCGGTGGACGTGCCCGAAGAACGACTCGAACCGGTTGTAGACGATCTTGACCGGCTTGTCGGTGCGCAGCGCCAGCAGGCAGGCGTGGACCTGCATCGACAGGTCCTCGCGGCCGCCGAAGGCGCCGCCGACGCCGGACAGCGTCATCCGCACCTTCTCCTCGGGCAGGCCGAGGACCGGGGCGATCTGGCGGAGGTCGGAGTGCAGCCACTGGGTGGCGACGTAGAGGTCGACGCCGCCGTCCTCACCGGGCACCGCGAGGCCGGACTCCGGGCCGAGGAACGCCTGGTCCTGCATGCCGAAGACGTACTCGCCGGAGACGATGACGTCGGCCTTCTTTGCGGCCTCGGTGGCGTCGCCGCGGACGATCGGCTGGCGGTGGACGATGTTGGGGTGCGGGACGTGCCCGATGTGGTGGTCGTCGCGCCCCTCGTGGATCAGCGGCGCGTCCGCGGCCAGCGCACTGGCCTCGTCGGTGACCAGCGGCAGCTGCTTGTACTCGATCTTGATCTTGGCGGCCGCGCGGCGCGCGGTCTCCGGGTGGTCGGCGGCGACCAGCGCCACCGGCTCGCCGTGGTGCCGCACCTTGCCGTGCGCGAGAACCGGCGTGTCCTGGATCTCCAGGCCGTAGTTCTTCACCTCGGTGGGCAGGTCGTCGTAGGTGAGGACGGCGTAGACACCGGAGGTCGCGAGCGCCTCGGCGGTGTCGATGGAGACGATCTCGGCGTGCGCCTCGGTGGAGCGGAGCGTGAAGCCCCACAGCATGTCCTCGTGCCACATGTCCGAGGAGTAGGCGAACTCGCCGGTCACCTTCAAGGTGCCGTCCGGGCGGAGCGTGGACGCGCCGATACCGGCGTCGGTCTTGCCGCCCTGGGTGAGGTTGGTGGGTGTACGGGTGGCACCAGCCATGATCAGGCCCCCTGTCCCGCGGTCTGGTTCTCGCCGCGGGCGGCCGCCAGCCGGACCGCGTCGAGGATCTTCTCGTAACCCGTGCAGCGGCACAGGTTGCCCGACAGCGCCTCGCGGATGTCGGAGTCCGACGGCGAGGCGTTGCGCTCCAACAACTCGTCGGCGGCGACCAGCAGGCCCGGGGTGCAGAATCCGCACTGGACCGCGCCGGCGTCGATGAACGCCTGCTGGATCGGAGCCAGTTCGCCGTTCTCGCCGGTCCGCGAGGCGGCCGGCTTGGACTGCCACTGCTGGGCGTCCTGCAAGCTCGTCCCGCAGGCCCCGGAGGCGCAGCCGCCGTGCTCGGCGCGCTGCTTGGCGAAGTCGGCCAGGCCCTCGACGGTCACCACCTCACGGCCCTCGACCTGCCCGGCCGCGACCAGGCAGGAGCACACCGGCACCCCGTCCAGGCGGACCGTGCAGGAGCCGCACTCGCCCTGCTCGCAGGCGTTCTTCGAGCCCGGCAGGCCCATCCGCTCGCGGAGGACGTACAGCAGGCTCTCGCCTTCCCAGACGTCGTCGGCCTCTTGCTTGCGGCCGTTGACGGTGAAGTTCACGCGCACTGTGCGCCTCCCTTGGTGCCATGGGCGTTGCCCCGGTAGGACTCCCAGGTCCAGCCGAGGGTGCGGCGCGCCATGATGCCCACCGCGTGCCGGCGGTACTTGGCGCTGCCGCGCACGTCGTCGATCGGGTTGCAGGCCCCCGAGGCGAGCTGCGCGAACTGCTTGGCGACGGACGGCGGGATCGGGGCGCCCGACTCCCAGAAGCCACCCTCGTCCAGCGCCGCGGCGAGGAACTGCTCGGCCTCCTTGGCCCGAATGGGGGTGGGTGCGGCCGAACCGATGCCGGTGCGGACCGTGCGGGTCTCGGGGTGCAGCGCGATGCCGAAGGCGCACACCGCGATGACCATCGCGTTGCGGGTGCCGACCTTGGAGAACTGCTGCGGGCCGTCGGCCTTGGGCAGGTGCACGGCGCGGATCAGCTCGTCCTGCTGGAGGGCGTTCCGCTTGACGCCGAGGTAGAACTCGTCGATCGGGATCATGCGGACCCCGCGCGCGGCGGACTCGACCTCGACCTCGCAGCCGGCGGAGAGCAGTGCGGGGTGGGCGTCACCGGCCGGCGAGGCGCAACCGAGGTTGCCGCCGACGCCGCCTCGGTTGCGGATCTGCGGGGAGGCGACGGTGTGCGACGCCAGGGCCAGGCCCGGCAGCTCGGCCCGCAGGTTCTCCATGATCTTGGTGTACGGGACGGACGCGCCCAGGCGTACGGTCTTCTCCCCGACCTCCCACTCACCCAGATCGGCGATCCGGTTCAGGTCGAGCAGGTACTCCGGGCGGCGGTGGTCGAAATTGATCTCGACCATCACGTCCGTACCGCCCGCGATGGGCACAGCGGTAGGGTGCTCTGCCTTGGCGGCGAGCGCCTCCTCCCAGCTGGCGGGGCGAAGGAAGTCCATGGTTGGCCTCTTCTACGAAATGGGGTCGTTCGCTGCTCATGGTCGGGACCTTCGGCCCTCGGCGCCATGGCGTCGTTCATGTCTTGTTAACGCGGTTGGGCTTAGTGAACGCGCTGCGGCCCCACCCGGTGCAGTCACCGAAACCATGAAGCGGTTGGCTGGCCACGCTGCCCGTCTTGTAGATTCGAACGAAAGACGAGGGATCAAAACCTCGCGGCATTCCACCGGCAACACGAGACAGCACAGAACGGCGGGCGAGGTCATGCGGCTCCGCGCACTCCTGGACACACATTCCCTGGGCCTCCAACTCCTGGGGGGCGAGGAAGAGCTGGACCGCACCGTCCGTGGCGTGATGACCACCGACCTGCGGGACCCCAGCCGGTACCTCTCCGGCGGCGAGCTGGTGCTCACCGGCCTGGCCTGGCGCCGGGAAGCCGAGGACTCCGAGCGGTTCGTCCGCATCCTGGCCTCCGCCGGCGTCGCCGGCCTCGCGGCCGGCGAGGCCGAGCTGGGCGCCATCCCCGACGACCTGGTGATGGCCTGCACCCGGCACCGGCTGCCGCTCTTCTCGGTGAACGAGACGGTCTCGTTCGCCTCGATCACCGAGCACGTGGTCCGCCAGGTCTCCAGCGAGCGGGCCGGCGACCTGGCCGCCGTGGTGGACCGCCACCGGCGGATGATGACCTCCGGCCCGGCCGGCGGCGGCCCCGAGGTGGTCCTGGACCTGCTCGGCTCCGACCTGGACCTGCGCGCCTGGGTGCTCTCCCCCATCGGCCGGCAGATCGCCGGCTCCAGCCTGGCCGGCGCCGGGCCGGAGCTGCCGGCGGAGCTCGCCGCCCGACTGGCCGGCGAGCACCTGGCGGCCGCCCGCAGCGGCCGCCGCGGCCCGCACCGGATCGGCCTGGCCGGCGCCACCTACTCACTCTTCCCGATCCGCTACGAGAGCCGTGACCTGCGGCAGACCCTGCTCAGCGACTGGCTGCTGGCCGTCGAGGCGGACGCCGGCGACTGGTCCGAGGAGCGGCTGGACCTGCTGCACGGCGTCACCCAGCTGATCGCCGTCGAACGGGACCGCCGGGACGCCGCCCGCACGGTCCGCCGCCGGCTCGCCCAGGAGGTCCTGGAGCTGGTCCAGACGGGCGCGCCGCCGGCCGAGATCGCCGCCCGGCTGCGGGTGGCCGCGCCGGTGCTGCTGCCCGGCCTGGGTGCCGCCCCGCACTGGCAGATCGTGGTGGCCCGGGTCGAGTGGGAGGGCGGCGACGTGCCCGGTGGCCCGGTGGCTCAGAGCCTGCTGGAGGAGGTGCTGGTCGACCCCGGCACCTTCGGGCCCGAGCCGTCGGACCGGATCGCGGTGGCGCACACCGGCGACGAGGCGGTCGCGCTGGTGCCGCTGCCCGCCGTCGCGGAGGACTCCACCGAGGCCGCCATGACGGACGGCCTGCACGCCGACCACCTGCTGCGCGTCATCCAGGACCCGCTGGGCCGCGGCCTGGACGGCGACGGCCGGCTCACCATCGGCGTCAGCGCCTCCGTGCACTCCGCCGAGGGGCTGCGCGGCGCCCTGGAGGAGGCCCGGCACGCCCGGCGGGTCGCCGCCGCCCGCCCCGGCCGGGTTTGCGCCGCCGGCCACGAGGAGCTGGCCTCGCACGTCCTGCTGCTGCCGTTCGTCCCCGACGACGTCCGCCGGGCCTTCACCGCCCGGCTCCTGGACCCGCTGCGGGACTACGACCGCCGCCACCGCGCCGAGCTGATCCCCACGCTGGAGGCGTTCCTCGACTGCGACGGCTCCTGGACGCGCTGCGCGACCCGCCTGCACCTGCACGTCAACACCCTGCGCTACCGCGTGGGCCGGATCGAGCAGCTGACCGGCCGCGACCTCTCGCGCCTGGAGGACAAGTTGGACTTCTTCCTGGCGCTGCGGATGAGCTGACGCCCTCTCAAGACGGCGCCTCGTCGGGCCCGGTGCGACGCACGCACCGGGCCCGCCGCACGCCGCGCGACCGCCGCCGGCGGTACGCCGTCCGGGGTCCCCCGATCGGGCGGCGTCGCGTCAACGGCGTTGCCGCACCGGGCCGTCGCCCCGGCCCGCACCACGGCCGAACCACCGCACACCGGCCACCGATGCCACCCCGCGCGATTGTGAAATCTTTCACCCGCCCCCTTGGCCCGGCGACGGAATTCATGCTGAGATGCGCCCACAGCATCCTGCATTCCCGTCTCAATGGCGCGCTCGGGGAGGGCACTGTGGCGGATACCGCCATGTCCGGATCCGCGGATCCCGCGGATTCCATGAGGTCCGTGGATCAGGTACCGGTCCCGGCACCACGGCCGGCGTCCGCACCGTCGGCGGCCACCCCCGCCGGCGACGACCCCCTCGACCGCGCCGTGTGGCGGCTGCGCTCCCGCGGCTGCTGGCTCGACGCCGCCGCCCTCCTGGAGCCGCTCGCGGCCCGGCAGGCGCCCGCCGCCCTGCGCCGCGCCGCGCTGCTGGTCGAGCGCTGCATGTTCACCGCCACCGGCTGGGCCGAGGCGGAGGACGCCCTGCGCACCGCGGAGGCCCTGGCCGGCGGCGACGACGAACGCGGCGGCGCCGCCTGCGAACGCGGCCAACTCGCCTACACCTCCACGGTGTTGGGGGTCCGCGACCGCGCCGACGAGGCCCGCTCGGCGCTGGGTCGGGCCGCCGCGCTGCTCGCCCCCGGCACCGCCGGCCGCCCGCTGCTGGACTTCCGCCGCGGCCTGATGGCCGAGCACGTCGCCGACAGCCCCGACTCCGCCCGCGCCGCCTACCGCCGCGCGCACGCCGGCGCCACCGCCCACGGCGACGCCCTGCTGCTCTCCTTCACCTGGCGGCACCTGGCCGGACTGGCCCTGCGCGACGGGGAGTTGGCGGAGGCCCGGCACGGCTTCGCGGAGTCCCTGCGGATCCGCGAGGAGCTGGGCTTCCTGGTCGGCACCGCACCGGCGCTGGCGGCGCTGGCCGACGCCGCCCCGGAGGACGAGGCGCTCCGCCTGCGCACCGAGGCCGCCCGGCTGTTCCGGCTCATGGGCGGCGTCCCCACCTGGCTCGCCGGCCAGCTCCCGCCGCCCCCGCCGGAGGAGGCGGAGCCCCCGGTGGGGACCGCGGGGAGCTAGCCCCCCGTCCGGCGGATCGGCGCCGAGCCCGCGACCACGGCCACGGGCGGCAGAGCGGCCCGGGCTCCCAAGGCCGGCCCGGCTCCGTCCGTCGGAGGGCCGTCAACCACCCGACCTCGGCCATGCCGCGCCCCGGATCGAATGGCCGGAACCGGGCCCTGCAGGCGGCGGATCGGCCGGGCCCCGGTGGCTGCCGGTCGGCGGCCGGGCACCGAGCGGTCGGTAGCGCCGCGTCCCACCTGCCCCGAGAATGGCCACAAGTCGCACTGCGGCGCGGCGGCGCGGCCTGGATGCTGGTCCGCGTCCAGCTTCCCTCTGGCAGAGCCTTCAGGAGGCCCACCGTGGCAGGAGTGGCCCACACCGGCACCGGAACCGACTGGGGCAAGGCGCATTTCGAGGCGATCTACAACTGCCCCGATCCACGCCGGTACTACAGCACGCTGCAACCCTTGGAGTACCAGATCCCGCAGCACGGCCAGGCGGTGTTCCGCGCCCTGGCCGACGCCCTCCAGCGCCGCAGCGGCGGCACTGCCGGGCGTCCGCCGCTGCGCGTCGTCGACCTGTGCTGCTCGTACGGGGTCAACGCGGCGCTGTTCAACCACGAGGTGACCCTCGACGACCTCTACCGGCGCTACGCCGGCACCGGCCCGGACACCCCCGGCGGCGACCGGCTGGCCGAGGCGGACCGGGCCTTCTACGCGGCCCGGCGCCGGCCCGGAGCGGCCCGGATCACCGGCATCGACGCGGCGGAGCACGCGGTCGGCTACGCGGTGGCGGCCGGGCTGCTCGACCGCGGCTTCGCGGCGAACCTGGAGGACGAGGCCGCGGCCCCGGAGCTGTGCCGGGCGCTGGACGGCACCGAGCTGATCACCGTCACCGGCGGCGTCGGCTACATCACCGCACGCACCTTCGCCCGGCTCTTCGACTGCTTCTCCGCGCCGCCCTGGGTCGCCGCGTTCGTCCTGCGCACGGTGTCCTACCGGCCGGTCTCGACGCTGCTGGCGCGGGCCGGGCTGGTCACCGAGCGGCTCACCACCCGGACGTTCCGGCAGCGGCGGTTCGCCGACGAGGCCGAGCGGCGGGCGGCCGTCGAGGCACTGGCGCGCCGCGGACTGACCGTCGGCGGCAAGGAGGCCGACGGCTTCTACCACGCCGAGCTGTACGTCTCCCGGCCCGCCGCCGACGTCGCGGCGCTGCCCCTGGCGGAGTTGCTGCCCGCCTTCTGAGGCCGCCCGCCCCCGGCGAGTCCCCGGGCCGCGCCCGCGTCAGTGTCGGTGCCGGGCCGCCGACAGGTGCGCGCGGGCGATCCGCTCGACGACCCCGTGCTCCTGGGCGAGCAGCGCGTCGAGCAGGGCGGTGTGCTCGGAGGCGTCGGCCAGCAGGGCGGCCGTACCGGGCCGCCCCCCGCCGCCCGCCGCCCACTGCGCGCGGCGCAGCAGGTCACCGGTGACCTGGGTGAGCCGGCGGTTCCCGGTGAGCGCGATCAACGCCTGGTGGAAGGCGTGGTCGGCCTCGGCGTACCCGGCCCGGTCGCCGCGGGCGGCCGCCGCCACCCCGTCCTCGGCCAGCGGACGCAGCTCCTCCCAGCGCTCCGGGGGCACCGCCCGGGCCAGTCGGACGATGGCCGGCAGCTCCAGCATGGTGCGGACCTCGGAGAGCTCGGCGAGGTCGCGGGAGCTGCGCTCGCAGACCCGGAAGCCGCGGTTGGGCACGACCTCGACGGCGCCCTCCCCCGCGAGCTGCTGCATGGCCTCCCGGACCGGGGTCGCGGAGACGCCGTAGCGTTCGGCGAGGACCGGGGCGGAGTAGACCTCGCCGGGCAGCAGTTCCCCGGCGGTCAGCGCCCGGCGCAGCGCCGCCAGGACCTGGCCGCGCACCGAGTGCCGGCGCGGCCGCGGGCCGGGCGGCGCCGCGCCGGACCCGCCGGTCCCCGGGCCGGCGGCCCGGCCCCGCACACCGGTCGGCCCGCCGGTCGGCCCGCCGGAGACGGCCTGCGCGGGCAACCACACCCGGGTCTCCGGATGCGGCTCCGCTGTGCCCTGCTCCATGACGGTTCCTCCTGCTGACGGCTGCCAGCACCATAAGCGTCCGTCGCTCGGGTTCACACCTCAGCGGGCACGGGTAGAGATGTCGGATAAGGTAAGCCTTACCTGCCAACGATCGCGATTCGGTGGTCCCCCGCATGTCCCCTGCCGTTGCTGCCGCGCCCGCCGCCCCGCCCGCCGCCCACCCCGTGGCGGACGCCTACGCCCGGCTCGCCGAGGTGTTCCCGGACCTGCGGGTGACGCTCGCGGCCGCGTCCAGCCATCCGTCGCCCGAGGGTGACGGATGGCTGGACGCGGCCGCGCTGGCCTCGGCCGGGCCCGCGCTGGACGTCTTCCTCGCCGACGAGGCGGCCCGGATCACCCGGGACCACGGCCGGTCCGCCCGCCCCGACGTGGTCGCGAGCTTCGCGCTGCACCGCTACGCCTGGCCGGCCTGCCTGCTGATCACCGTCCCGTGGTTCCTGCACCGCCGGGTGCCGCACCTGTCCGCGGGCGATGTCCGCTTCCACCGCGAGCTGGGCCGGATGGCCGTACGCGCGGGCTCTTTCGGATGCCTCCCGGACGACCCCGCGGCGACCCTGCCCGGCGCCCGGGTGGTGCCGGACGAGGAGGCCCTGCGCGCCGAGCTCCGCGCCGCGGTCGCCGCCCACCTGGGGCCCGTGCTGGACGGTTTCCGCACCCGGATGCGGCGCGGCCCGCGGGCCCTGTGGGGCATGGCCTCCGACGAGATCGTCGAGGGGCTCTGGTACGTCGGGCACCTGCTGGGCGAGGAGCGGCGGGCCGTCAGCGAGCTGGCGCGGCTGCTGCCGGGGGCCACCGCCCCGTACGCGGCCGGCGCCGGCTTCCGCGAGCTGACCGGGCCGGACGGCGCGGCGCTGTCCACCCGCGACCGGGCCAGCTGCTGCATGTACTACACGCTGCGCCCCGAGGACACTTGCGTCACCTGCCCGCGCACCTGCGATGCGGAGCGCATCAGCCGCCTCACCGCAACCTCCTGACCCACCCACCACCCGCAGGAGTGACCGCGCTTCGCACGGAACTCCCCTGCGGAGCACGGAAGTTCGAACCCCTGGTCGCTCAACTGACCACTCCGGCACCCCTTGGCGTTCTCTTGCTCCGAAATCCCGTGCGGCCGGGTCCGGTTCCGCCAGGATGGCGCGCGCCTCGCGAATCCGCGTAAGCGCCGCAACCTGAGCAAGGGGTCCCGGAATGAGAATGACCGACATATCGCTGAATTGGCTGATTCCGGCTCTTCTGCTGCTCGCCGGGGTCATGACCGCCGCCGTCCTCCTGCTGCGCGGGCGCCGCGCGGACCGGCGGGCCGGCACCGACGACTCCTGGGAACGCAGCGAGGAGCGCCGCCGCCGCAAGGAGACCGTCTTCGCCTCCGCCTCCTACGTGCTGCTGTTCTGCTGTGCCGCGGTGGCTGCGGCACTGTCCTTCCACGGCCTGGTCGGCTTCGGCGTGCAGAACCTCGGGCTGACCGGCGGCTGGGAGTACCTGGTCCCGTTCGGGCTCGACGGTGCGGCGATGTTCTGCTCCGTCCTGGCGGTGCGCGAGGCCAGCCACGGCGATGCGGCGCTCGGCTCGCGGTTGCTGGTGTGGACGTTCGCCGGCGCCGCCGCGTGGTTCAACTGGGTGCACGCCCCGCGCGGCCTGGACCACGCCGGCGCACCGCAGTTCTTCGCCGGCATGTCCCTGTCCGCGGCGGTCCTCTTCGACCGGGCGCTGAAGCAGACCCGACGGGCGGCGCTGCGCGAGCAGGGCCTGGTGCCCCGGCCGCTGCCGCAGATCCGCATCGTGCGCTGGCTGCGGGCGCCCCGCGAGACCTTCGCGGCCTGGTCGCTGATGCTGCTGGAGGGCGTCCGCACCCTGGACGAGGCGGTCGAGGAGGTCCGCGAGGACAAGCGGGAGAAGGTACAGGGCCGGCTGCGCAGGCGGGAGCAGGACAGGCTCGAACGGGCCCGCATCAAGGCCCTCAACCGGCAGCACCGGTCGTGGGGCAGGGGCAAGGCACATCAGGTCGCCGTCACCGTGGGCGCACCGGCGGTGCCCGCGGCGCCCGCCACGGAGAAGGCCCCGTCGGCCGGCCCGGACCCCGCCGGGCCCGCCGACCCGGCCCCCCGAAACCCCGGCGAACCGGTCAAGCGGCCGCGCCCGGCCCTCAAGGCCGTGTCCGGCGCCGACGCGGACGGATCCGCGCCCGGTCGACGCGGCGCCGTGGACCTCACCACCGAGGACGAGACCCAGACGATCCCGCGACTGGACTCCCTGGAGGAGAAACTCGCCGAGATCGAGAGGCAGTTCGGCTGAACGCCGGCGGACCGCGCCGACCCCACCCCCGGCTCCGCGTCAGGCCGGTCCGCCGCCCAACTCGAACCACACGCACTTGCCGCCCCCCTCGGACCGGATGCCCCACGCGTCCGACAGGGCCCGCACCAGCATCAGCCCCCGCCCGGACGTCCCGTCAGCCGACGGCTCCCGCGGCTCGGGGCGACGCTCGGCACAGTCCCGCACCTCCACCCGCAGCCGGTCGGTGACCCACGCCGTGACCACCGCCCCGCCCTCGGTGTGCAGCAGGGCGTTGGTGATCAATTCGCTGGTCAGCAGCGCCGCCACCTCGGGGTCCGCCGGGGCCTCGCCGTCCGGCGGCACCCAGCGGCACAGTAACTCCCGCAGCTCCCTGCGGACTTCGCCGACGGCCTGGAGATCGGCCTGTCGCACCTTCCGTTCCAGCGCGCGGGTCGGCCGCTCCGCGACCGCCGCGCCCCCGCTCCCCCCGTCCGCTCGCCGCCGTCTGTTCCGACCCTCGCGTCGCACAGGCTGACGCATGCTCTCCCCCGCCCCCAACGAACCACCAGCGCTCTGCCTCGAACAGCCTCACGGTCAGCATTCCCATCGGGCCCGCCGCCATGCTTCCGCTTGGCCCCCGCCGGCGCACGCCCGGCGCACGGACCCCGGCGGGGCGGTCTGCGGCGCCCGCGCGGAACACGCCCTCACCACGCGTGGCGGGAAGGCGTTCCGCGACCGGCCGGAGCGCGCCGGTCCGCGGACCGGTCGGCCGGCCGGCCGCCGGGGCGCTGCGCCGCACCGAAGTGCCGCGCGCCGTACGGGAGTCCGGAGCCGCGCCGGCACCGACGGGCCGAACTCCCCCTGCGCCACGGCACTGCGTCCCGCGGGCGCTCACACCCGCGGGACGTTCCGGAGGTTGGACCGCGCCAACTGCACCATCCGGCCCACCCCGCCCGCCAGCACGATCTTCCCGGCGGAGAGCGCGAAGCCCGACACCATCTCGGCGCTGATCTTCGGCGGGATGGACAGCGCGTTGGGATCGGTGACGACGTCGACCAGCGCCGGCCCCTCGTGCCGGAACGCGTCGCGCAGCGCCCCGCGCACCTGCTTGGGCTTCTCCACCCGCACGCCGTACGCCCCGGCGGCCCGCGCGATCGCCGCGAAGTCGGGGTTGCGGTTGGTGGTGCCGTACGCCGGCAGTCCCGACACCATCATCTCCAACTCCACCATTCCCAAAGAGGAGTTGTTGAAGAGCACCACCTTCACCGGCAGGTCGTACTGGACCAGCGTCAGGAAGTCGCCCATCAGCATCGAGAAGCCGCCGTCCCCCGACATGGAGACGACCTGCCGGCCGCGGTCCATGAACTGCGCGCCGATCGCCTGCGGCAGCGCGTTGGCCATCGAGCCGTGGCTGAACGATCCGATCACCCGCCGGCTGCCGTTCGGCGTGAGGTACCGGGCCGCCCAGACGTTGCACATCCCGGTGTCCACGGTGAAGACCGCATCGGCGGCGGCCTCCTCGTCGAGCACCGAGGCCACGTACTCCGGGTGGATCGGCACGTGCTTCTCCACCTTGCGGGTGTACGCCTTGACCACCCCCTCCAGCGCGTCCGCATGCTTCTTCAACATCCGGTCCAGGAACGTGCGGTTGCCCTTCTCCCGCACCTTGGGGATCAGGCACCGCAGCGTCTCCCGGACGTCGCCCCACACGGCGAGGTCCAGTGCGGTGCGGCGGCCCAGGTGCTCGGGCCGCACGTCCACCTGGACGATCCGCACGTCGTCGGGGAGGAAGGCGCTGTACGGGAAGTCCGTGCCGAGCAGGATCAGCAGGTCGCACTCGTGGGTCGCCTCGTAGGCCGCGCCGTATCCCAGCAGCCCGCTCATCCCGACGTCGTACGGGTTGTCGTACTGGATCCACTCCTTGCCGCGCAGCGCGTGGCCCACGGGCGCCTTCACCCGCTCGGCGAACTCCATCACCTCGGCGTGCGCGCCCGCCGTCCCGCTGCCGCAGAACAGCGTGACCTTCGCGGCCTCGTCGACCATCCGGGCCAGGGCGTCGATCTCGTCGTCCCCGGGCCGCACCGACGGCCGGGAAGTGACCAAGGCGTGCTCGACGGCGCGTTCGGGCGCGGCTTCGGCGGCGACGTCCCCGGGCAGCGAGACGACCGCGACACCGCCCTGGCCCACGGCGTGCTGGATCGCGGTCTGCACCACCCGCGGCATCTGCCGGGGGTTGGAGATCAGTTCGCTGTAGTGGCTGCACTCGGCGAACAGCCGGTCCGGGTGGGTCTCCTGGAAGTAGCTGGTGCCGATCTCGCTGGACGGGATGTGCGAGGCCAGCGCGAGCACCGGGGCCATGGAGCGGTGCGCGTCGTAGAGCCCGTTGATCAGGTGGAGGTTCCCGGGCCCGCAGGATCCGGCGCAGGCCGCGAGCTTCCCGGTGAGCTGCGCCTCCGCGCCCGCGGCGAAGGCGGCGGCCTCCTCGTGCCGGACCTGGATCCAGTCGATGGCGGAGTTGCGGCGGATGGCGTCCACCACCGGGTTCAGGCTGTCCCCGACGACCCCGTAGAGCCGCCGGACCCCTGCCCGCACCAGGATGTCGATGAACTGCTCGGCTACGGTCTGCTTGGCCACGGGAAAAAGCCTCCTCGATCGGCGGGACGAACGGTCGTGCGGAGCGGACCGCGGGCGGGCGCGTGCGGGACGGCGGGGCGCGCAGGCGAGCGGCCGCCCGGGACCCGGTCCGCCTGGTTGCTCCTTCCCATGAACCCATGGGGGGACGCGGGGCGCCTCCGGGGGATCGGGGCCCGTCGGTGCCCTTGGGGTGCGGACCGTGGCGGGTCGGGTGGGTGCGGGGGGGAGGTCGCCGGCCGCTACGGCTCCCACACCGCGACGGCCGTGCGGTCCTCGGCGTCGCCCGCGCCGCGGGGTTGGACGGCGGTGAGGAAGTCGGCCAGGTCCGGCGGTCCGGGGACCGACCAGGCGGCGGCGAGTCGGGCGGCGAAGTCCGGGTCACCGCTCAGCGGTCCCGCCAGCCCCGCGCCGCACAGCAGCAACACGTCTCCCGGGCAGCCCGTCACGACGCGGAACCGGAACGGCGCGGGGCGGGGCGCCGCACCACCGGGTGCCTGCGGCGCGGGCGGGGTGGGTGGTGCGTCCGCCGGTGCGGTGACGGTGGGTTCCAGGTCCTCCCAGCCGCCGTCGCGCAGCCGGAAGAGGCCGCCGGCGCCGACGCCGAAGAACACCCGGGTCCGACAGTCCGGGTCGGCGGGCACCAACAGGCAGCGCAGCGCGGCCGCCTGGCCGTCGGACGCCGCCGGGTCCGCGGCACGGGCGCGCAGTCTGCCGCAGCCGCGGTCCGTGAGGCGCTGGAGCCCCGCCTTGAGCGCGTCGCGCCGACCCGCACGCAGGTCCTGCGCCAGTTGGGTGGAGCAGCCGCCGACGGCGCCGGACGCCCAGGCCCGGACGTCGCGGGCGGCCCGGTGCGCGACCGCCCCCGTCGTGCTCGGGCCGGCGGCGACGGCCAGCAGGAGCAGCGCGTCCCGGCCCGTCCCGAACCGGGCGGTGAGGAACGCCTCGCCGCGCACGTCACCCCGCCCGCGGGCGGCCGCGCCGCGCTGCGACACGGCACGGACCGCGACGGCGCCGCACCGGACGCCGTCCAGAACGGTGTCGGGCACCCAGTCGTCGAGGGCTTCCGGGGCGGTCTGCGGGCAGGTGCCGGGGGCCGCCCCCGAGTCGGCCGCGGGCGAGGGCGAGGACGAGTCGGTCGGGAACGCGGGCGCGCCGGGCGGCGGTGAGGAGGGGGCGACGGGCGGCGGGGCGGCGGGCTCCACGTCGTCGCCCTGCGCGCCCCCGCCCTCCGCCGCCCTGTCCTGCGCGTCGCTGTCCTGCGTGCCCCTGTCCGCCGCGGCTCTCGGCTCGGTGGCCGTCTCCTCGGTGGCCGCCCCCGCGCCCTCGCCCACCTCGACGTCCGGCGCCTCGACGTCCGGCACCTCGACGGGCGGTGCGGCCGGCCACGTGGCGCGCCACGCGAGCGGGGGCGGAGGTGGCTGTGCCGGGCCGGCCGGGTAGGGCGCCGCGCTGCCCGGGAGCTCCCAGGGCCGCGGCTCCCACCCACTCGGCTCCCACGGCCGGGGCTCGAATCCGCTGGGGACGAAGCCCCCGGACGGCGACGCCCCGGGTGCGGCGCCTTCCCCGGTGCGCGGCTCCCCGGCCGCGGGCGCGCCAGGCGGGTCCGGCCGTCCCGGCCCGGCGGGTGGCTCCGGTGCCTCCCACCCGACGCGCGGGTCCGGGACCCGCGGTGCGTCGGGCGAGCGCCGGCGGTCCGGGCCGGTCTGCGGTGGGCCGGCGTCGGCGGACGGGCCGGCGGACCGGCGCCGGCCCACCGTCCGCAACGCCGACTCGATCCGCTCGTCGAGGGTGTCGGAGGCGGCGGCCGGCGGGCCCGCGGCGCGCTCGCCGCCCGCCTCGGGGGCGTCGCCGTACAGCTCCCGCCACCACCAGTCGTCCTCCCTGCCACGGCCCGGCCCCTGCTGCCTCATGGGCCGCATTGTGCCGTGGTGCGGGCCGCCGAAACAGGGCGCGAAAAGGGCATTCCAGGAAGCGCGGGCCGGCCGGTTCCGGCAGGCTTGGGCCATGCCGGCCGGGAAAGAGCCCAGCGCGCGAACCGGCGCCGTGCATGCGCCGTTCGGGGCACGACCGCGCGCCGGCGCCGCCGGGGCGGGCGCATGAACGCCTGGCAGCTGATCGGCGTCGGCCTCGTCCTGCTGCTCGGGGTGCTCGGGGTGCTGGTCCCCGGTCTCCCGGGTCCGCTGGTGGTCTGGGCCGGGCTGCTGTGGTGGGCGACGGCGGAACGGTCCTCCCTCGCCTGGGCGGTGTTGACGTCCGGCACCGCCGTCCTCCTCCTCAACCAGGTGCTCAAGTGGCTGCTGCCGGCGCGCGACCTGCGCGCGGCGGGCGCGCCCTACCGCACACTGCTCCTCGCCGGCGTGACCGGCGTCGCGGGGTTCTTCCTGGTGCCCGTCATCGGGTGCCCGCTGGGCGCGCTCGGCGGCCTCTACGTCCTCGAACGCGTCCGCCTCGGCGGCCACGGCGATGCCTGGGCCTCGACGCGCACGGTCCTGCGCGCCATCGGCCTGAGCGTGCTGGTGGAACTGTTCGCCTGCCTCCTGGTGATGGGCGCCTGGATGGGAGCGGTCTTCGCGCGCTGAGGGCCGGAACCCCCGCGGCCCCCGCCCCCGGGAGCGCGGCCGCAACGGCGGGGCACCACGTCGCCGCGCGGGACGTCGGCGCGTGGCGCGCGCTCGTCCGGGGCACGCGGCGGCGCCCCGTAACGGCGTTACAGGACGCCATGGCGTACCGGGAGCGGGGCCGCGACACGGGCCGGGCGACGCGGACGGCCCTACCGCGCCCCGGCGCGCCCGCCCCGTCCCGCCACGCCCCTAGCCCAGGCCCGATCCCCGCTTCCGTTCCATCATGTGGCGGCCCAGTGCCTGCTTGCGCTTCCAGTCGCGTCGGATCTCGGCACGCAGGCGGACGTCGGTCTTGGCCACGATCCGCTGGTTCTCCCGCTGGAGCTTGCGGTAGCTCTCCAGCCGACGGGTCGCCAACTCGCCGTTTTCCACGGCGTCTTGGACCGCGCAGTCCGGCTCCGCCTCGTGGGCGCAGTCGTGGAACCGGCACTGCCGGGCCAGTTCCTCCACGTCGGAGAACGTCCGGGCCAGCCCGTCCGCCGCGTCCCACATGCCGACGCCGCGCAGCCCCGGCGTGTCGATGAGGACGCCACCGCCGGGCAGCACCAGCAGGTCACGGGTCGTGGTGGTGTGCCGCCCCTTGCCGTCCTGGTCGCGGACCGCCCGCACGTCCTGCACCTCCGCTCCGTGGAGCGCGTTGGCCAGGGTGGACTTGCCGGCGCCGGACCGGCCCAGGAGGACGGCGGTGGCCCCGGCGAGCGCGGCGGTCAGTTCCTCGACGCCGGCGCCGGTCGCCGCGCTGACCGCCAGCACCCGCACACCGGGGGCGGCGGCCGAGGCGTCCGCGACGAGGTGGCCCAGCGCGGCCGGGTCCGCCACCAGGTCCGCCTTGGTGAGCGCCACCAGGGGCTGCGCCCCGCTCTCCCACACCAGGGAGACGAACCGCTCGACGCGGTCGAGGTCCAGCGCCTCGGCCAGGGAGACCGCGACGACGGCGTGCTCGACGTTCGCGGCGAGGACCTGCCCCTCGGAACGCTTGGTCGAGGCCGAACGCAGGATCGCCGTGCGGCGGGGCAGCAACGCCCGCAGCACGCCGTCGAGATGGTCGCCGACGCGACCGTTGTGGAGGTCGACGACGGCCCAGTCGCCGGTGCACGGCACCCGCGTCGGATCGCCGGTCGCCACCAGGGCGGTGTCCAAGAGGACGGTGCGGACGCCGGTGCCGTCCGGCACGACGGCGTCCACGCGGCCGCGGTCGACGCGGACCACGCGGCCGGGCACGAAACCCTGCCCGGCATGGGGGAGGAAACTCTCCGCGAAGCCTTCGTCCCAGCCATAGGCGGTCAGCGGACGGGCAGCGGGGAAGTCGAGGTCGAACAACGGGAAGGCCCTTCGAGAAGGAGCGGTCCCGGCCGTGCGCGCAACGCGCGGGAAACGGAAGGTCGAGTCAGCCGGAGACCACGGAAAGGGGAATGACGATCTTCTGCATGCGGGCAACGCCCTTCGTGGCGACAGTCATCAGTACCCACCTCCCGAAACCTCGACGGCTGAGCGACGGCGGCCCTGGGCCGGCGTCCGAACGCGCCCACCCTAGAACGGGCCCGCACGAGGACGCCAAGGGTTTTTCCCACCGGGAGGTGCCTCCCCGGTGGCCGCGACGCCGACGCGGCGGGTGCTGCGCGCCGTGGCGCCCGGTGCGCAACACTGGAGCGATGACGAGTGAATCCCCCGGTGGTTCCCCTGATTCCCCCGAGGAGGAACCGACCATCATCTGGGAGGGCGCCGACCGGACCGGTCCCGACGGGCTCACCGTCGGTCGCACGGCCGCGCTCGTCGGGGTCAGCGTGAAGACGCTGCACCACTGGGACGCGATCGGCCTGGCCCGCCCGAGCGGCCGCACCTGGGCCGGGTACCGGGTGTACTCCGGTGACGACGTCGCCCGGATCCACCGGATCCTGGTCTACAAGGAGCTCGGGTTCCCGCTGGCCCAGATCGGCCGCCTCCTCGACGACCCGGACGCCGATGCCCGCGCGCACCTGCGCCGGCAGCGGTCCCAGCTCGTGGCGCGCATCGCCCGCCTGGAGAAGATGGTCGGCGCGGTCGAGAAGATGCTGGAGGCGTCGAGGACCGGCATGCGGCTGACCCCGGAGGAGCAGGTCGAGATCTTCGGTGCCGACTGGCAGCCGGCCTGGGTGGACGAGGCCGAGCAGCGCTGGGGCGACACCGCGCAGTGGGGCCAGTACGCGGAACGGGCCGCGCGGATGACGCCGGAGGACTGGCAGGAGGTCGCGGCCTCGACCGAGGCGCTCAACGCCGACCTCGCGGCTGCGCTGCGCGCCGGCGTGACCCCGGGCTCCGACGCGGCGAACGCCCTCGCCGAGCGGCACCGCGCCCTGCTCTCGCGGTACTTCGACACCACCCACGCGATGCACGCCTGCATCGGGCGGATGTTCGTCGACGACCCCGGCTACGCGGAGTACTTCGACGCCCTGGCGCCGGACCTCACCCGGTGGCTGCGCGACGTGATCTTCGCCAACGCCCGGGCGCACGGCGTCGATCCGGACTCCGCGGCCTGGGGGTGACGGCGCCGGGCGCGGTGCCGCACCCGACCCGGCACGGGCCTCAGCGCCCGGCGGGCTCCTCGTGGCCGGCGCGCTCCCGGTCGGTGCCCGGCGCCCCCGAACCGGCCCCGGGGCCGCCGTCGTAGGAGAGGACCGCGTCGAGGTACGCGCCGATGGCGTCGCGGTTGCGGATCAGGCAGGCGATGCGGTCGGTCATCCGGTCGCGTTCGTGCTCCAGGGTGGAGATCATCTCCGGGGTGGCGTCGGGGAAGTAGATGGTCCGGGGCTTGTCCAGGCAGGGCAGGATCTGCTTGATGATGCGGGTCGGCAGGCCGGCGTCGAGCAGGCCCCTGATCTGGAGCACCCGGTCCACGAAGCGGTCGTCGTAGTCGCGGTAGCCGTTCGGGGTGCGGGCGGCGACGATCAGGCCCTGCTCCTCGTAGTAGCGCAGCAGCCGGCGCGGCGTTGCGGTGCGTTCCGACAGTTCCCCGATCCGCATGACGGCTCCTCCCGTGGTGCGTGCTCCCGCCGCGGTCAGGATACGGGCGGGCCGGCGCGGGTTCGCGCCCTCAACTGCGGTTCACGGGGGTCGGGTTGAACGGTCGGTGGAGCGGGGCTCTCCCCCGGTGCACCGGCCCGCCGGCCGGGGCGCGGGCTCAGTCGTGCGGCGGCAGGTGCCGGATCTGGTGGTCGGCGGCGCCGAGGGCCTCGTCGACCAGGCGGCGCAGGTGGCCGTGGCGCAGCGCGTAGACGGCCCGGCGGCCGTCCTTGCGGGTGGTGACCAGTCCGGCCAGCCGGAGGCGGGCGAGGTGCTGGCTGACGGAGGTGCGGGAGGCGCCGCACGCCTCGGTGAGGGTGGTGACGTCGGCCTCGCCGGCGCCGAGGCGCCGCAGCAGGGTCAGTCGGGTGCGGTCGGCGAGGAGTCCGAGGATCTCCACGGCGACGGCCAGCCGCGTGCCGTCGCCGGGCTCCTGCACACCGTGCGCATCTGATAGGTGCATGCGTGCGCTCATACGCACATAATGGGGGGACGAGGGCGCCCGGCACAAGCCGCGCCCCGGACGTCGGGAAGGTGCGATGCCCGTGAACGCGCAGATGCCGGTTTCCGAGCCCCACTCCCACGGCGACGGTCAACCTCACCATCACCACGACCACGAGCCGCACCGGCACACCGGGCCCGCCGGCCGCTCGCACGCCTCCCGCACCGCCCGGCTGCGGCACCGGCTGGCGCACACCCTCACCCCCCACAGCCACGAGGCCCGGGACAAGGTCGATCCGGCGCTGGAGAGCTCCCGGGAGGGCCTGCGCACGCTGTGGCTCTCGCTCGCGGTCCTCGGGCTGACCACCGTGGTCCAGGCCGCCGTCTTCGCCCTGTCCGGTTCGGTGGCGCTGCTCGGCGACGCGCTGCACAACGCCGCCGACGCGCTCACCGCGGTCCCCCTCGGCGTCGCCTTCCTCCTCGGCCGGCGGGCCGCCACCCGCCGCTACACCTACGGGTACGGCCGGGCCGAGGACCTGGCCGGGGTGGTCATTGTGCTCACCATCGCGGCGTCCGCGGTGCCCGCGCTCTACGCGGCCGTCGACCGGCTGCTGCACCCGCGGGACGTATCGCACCTGTGGGCGGTCGCGGCCGCCGCCCTGGTCGGCTTCCTCGGCAACGAGTGGGTGGCCCGCTACCGCATCCGCACCGGCCGCCGGATCGGCTCGGCCGCGCTGGTCGCGGACGGGCTGCACGCGCGCACCGACGGTTTCACGTCGCTGGCGGTGCTGCTGGGCGCGGGCGGTTCGGCGGTGGGCTGGCGGGCCGCGGACCCGGTCGTCGGTCTGCTGATCACCGTCGCGATCCTGCTGGTGCTCAAGGACGCGGCACGGGAGGTGTTCCGGCGGCTGATGGACTCGGTGGACCCAGCGCTCGTGGCGGCGGGCGAGGCGGCGCTGCGGGGCGTGCCCGGCGTCCGCGGCGTGGGACAGGTGCGGATGCGCTGGATCGGCCACGCGCTGCGGGCCGAGGCGGACATCGTCCTCGACCCGCAGCTCACCCTGGCCCGGGGGCACCGGATCGCGGTGGCGGCCGAGCACGCGCTGATCCACGGCGTACCGCGGCTGACCGCGGCCACCGTCCACCTCGACCACACCCCGGAGGACGGCGGGGCGGACCCGCACGCGGCGCTGGCCCACCACGCCCCGGCCCGCTGACCGCCGACCGCTCACCGCAGGATCGCGAGCAGTCCCAGTCCGAACACCACGTAGAACCCGGCCGCCGCGGCCAGCCGGCCGGGGGTGAGCCGGTGCGCGCGCATGGTCAGCAGGAGATAGCCGATCGCCGCCATGGTGATCAGGCCGGACCACAGCAGGGCGGCATCGAACTGCCAGCGGGTGAAGAGCAGGCCGAGGCCGCTGGGGACGGTGGCCTGGATCATCATGGCGCCGGAGATGTTGGCCAGCGCCAGCTTGGTCTTGCCCTGGCGCACCCAGATCACGGCATTCATGATCTCCGGCAGTTCGGTGGCGACCGGCGAGAGCAGCAGCGCGGTGACCGAGGCGGAGAGTCCGAGCATCGGGCCGATGGCGTCCAGTTGATGGACGAAGAGCTGCGAGGCGAAGAAGATCACCACGAGGGTCGCCAGGGTCTGGGCGACCACCGCCCAGGTCGCCGGGGACGCCGCCTTGGGCTGGAACTTCAGCGGCTCCAGTTCGACGCCCTCCGCGTCCTCCTCGTGGTCGCCGCGGATCTCGCGCCAGAAGTAGACCGCGTACACGGCGAAGAACGCGAGGCCGAGCACCGGCTTGAAGGCGAAGGCGACCAGGCCGAGCGCGACCTTGACGACGAACACCGGCAGGAACCAGCTCTGGTCCTTGGCCAGCCGCCGCAACTCCCGCTCCGAGCCCAGCGCCTGTTCCGGCCGTGGCTCGGCGGCCGTCCCGTCCGGCTCCGCGGCGGGCGCACCCGTCGCGGCGGCGGCGCGCCGCTTGCGCCGCTGGAGCAGCAGCATGGTGCCGGTCACGCCGTAGGCGACGGTGGCCAGCGCCAGCGGGCCGCCCATCGCGGCGCCCACACCGATGTCCTTGGCCTCGGGGGTGGCGCCGGTGGTCACCGCGACCAGGGTCACCACGGACTCGGGCAGTGCGGTGCCGAAGGCGGCGAGGATGGTGCCCACCGCCATCCGGCCCACGTTGAGCCGCTCCCCCAGCCATTCCACGGCGTTGACGAACCACTCGCAGGAGAGGTAGATCGCCACCGCGCACGCGATGAGCAGAACGAAGTGCAACACGCTGATCGTCAGCCTTTCCGCTCCGGCGGGCCTCGACGACGACCGGCGTGGGAGCGGCGGCACGACTTCGACCCCGCCGACGCGTTCTCAGTCGTCGACAAAGGGCCGAAGGTCTCGCCCGCCCGCACAGTCACTGCGTGGGCCCGGCCACCGGGAGCCTGTTGCGGCTCCAGTGTGTCGACGACCGGTTCGCGGGGCTACTCCCCTTCGCAGTCACTCACCCTACACACCGCGGGCGCGGCGGCACGTCGGCGGAAGCGGACGTGCCGGCGGCGTCAGGCGGGCCGTTGATGCCGTTGGAGCCGTTGCAGCGAGGCGACCAGCTGATCCACCTCCTCGGGGGTGTTGTAGAGGGCGAGCGAGGCGCGGGCCGCGCTCCGCAGTCCGTAGTGGGCGAGGGCCGGCTGGGCGCAGTGGTGGCCGGCGCGAACGGCGATGCCGTCCCGGTCGAGCCAGTCGGCGATCCGGGCCGGGTCGTGGCCGGCCAGGGTGAAGGTCAGCACCGCGATCCGGTCCGCGGCGGAGCCGATCAGGTCCAGTCCGGGGACCGCGGCCAGCGCCTGCTGGGCGTAGGCGAGCAGGTCGGTCTCGTAGGCGGCGACGGCGTGCCGGTCGAAGCCGGTCAGCCAGTTGATCGCGGCGAGCAGGCCGACCACGCCGGCGATGTGTCCGGTGCCGGCCTCCAGGCGGTGCGGGACGGGGGCGTAGACGGTGCGGTCGAAGGAGACGGACTCGATCATGTTGCCGCCGCCCTGCCACGGCGCCATCGCTTCCAGCACCTCCGGCTTGGCGTACAGGGCGCCGATGCCGGTGGGGGCGAACAGCTTGTGGCCGGAGAAGACGTAGAAGTCGGCGTCGAGGTCCACCACGTCGACCGGGAAGTGGGCCACCGCCTGGGCGCCGTCGACCAGCACCTTGGCCCGGTAGCGGTGGGCCAGCGCGGTCATCTCCTTGACCGGCGGGACGGTGCCGAGGACGTTCGACGCCTGGCTGAGCGCGACCAGCCGGGTCCGCAGGGAGAGCCGGTCGGCGTAGGCGTCGAGGTCGATCTGCCCGTCGGGCCGGAGCGGGACGGGCACCACCCGGGCCCGGGTCTCCTTGGCGACCATCTGCCAGGGGACGATGTTGGAGTGGTGCTCCAGTTCCGGTACGAGGATGTCGTCGCCGGGGCCGAGGTGGGCCCGACCCCAGCTCTGGGCCACGAGGTTGATCGCCTCGGTGGTGCCGCGGGTGAAGACGATCTCGTCCGGGGACGCCGCGCCCAGGAAGCGGGCGACCGCGGCCCGACCCCCCTCGTACGCCTCGGTGGCCTCGCGGGCCATGGTGTGCGCCCCGCGGTGGATGTTGGAGTTGCCGGCGCCGTAGAAGCCGGACACCGCCTCGATGACCTGGCGGGGTTTCTGGGTGGTGGCCCCGTTGTCGAGCCAGACCAGCGGTTTGCCGTTGACGGTCCGGTGCAGGATCGGGACGTCGCGGCGCGCCAACTCCGGTGTGAAGGCGGCCGGTCGGGTGAGCCGGCGGCCCGTCGGGGCGGGCGTGGACGGGGCCGTGGCGGTGGGTGCGGCCGTCGGCGCGTGGGAGCCCGGGTCCGTGCCGGGCGCGGTGGTGGCGACGCCCGGCGGCGGCGGGGCCGCGGCACCGGGGATTCCCGGAACGGCCGGCGCGGCCAGCGGGGATCCCGGGGCGTCAGGAGTAGTCATGGTAACGGGACACCTCGACGTTCTGGAGGACGGCGAGGGCGTCCTCGACGAGGACCGCGGCGTTGAAGTACGCGGTCATCAGGTACGAGGTGATGCCCTTCGTGTCGACGCCCATGTTCCGCATGGCCAGGCCCGGTTCGATCTCGTCGGCGACGCTCGCCGGGCGCAGTCCGACCACGCCCTGCTCGGCCTCGCCCACCCGCATCAAGAGGATCTCGGTGGTGCCGGTGTCGGCCCCGCCGGTGAACCGCACCTTGTCGGAGGGGAGCAGCGGCACGCCGCGCCAGGTCAGCAGCGGACTGCCGAAGCCGGTGTCGATGACCGGGGGCACGCCCCGCCGGGTGCACTCCCGGCCGAACGCGGCGATGGCGCGGGGGTGCGCGAGGAAGTACGCGGGCTGCTTCCAGACCCGGGTGAGCAGTTCGTCGAGGTCGTCGGGGGTGGGGGCGCCGGTCCGGGCCTGCACGCGCTGACCGGGGGCGACGTTGCGGAAGAGGCCGTGCTCGGGGTGGTTGAGGAGCGCGTCCTCCTGGCGTTCGCGGAGCGCGTGCGCGGTGAGGTTGGCCTGGGCGCGGGTCTGGTCGATGGGGCCGTTGTAGAGGTCGGAGACCCGGGTGTGGACGCGCAGCACGGTCTGGGCGAGGTTCATGTGGTACTCGCGGGGCGCGTCCTCGTAGTCGACGAAGGTCGCCGGCAGGTCGGGTTCGCCGACGTGTCCGGAGCTGAGGTCGACCGGCACCTCGCTGCCCGGCAGCACGCCGTCGGCCGCCAGGTAGGCGTCGAGGCCGGCGCGCAGCGACGGGTCGCGGTCGACCACCCGGGCCAGGGCGGCGCGGTCGAGACAGAGCGCGGTGCCGGGCGTGACGGCGGTGACCTGGTAGGGCATCGGTGCGGCGCGGGTCCAGGCGTCGAGGTCGAAGAACTGGCCGTCGCCGACGACTTCGAGGAGCGCTTCCTCCCCGTAGCGGCCGCGGGCCCGCTTCTCGGCTCGGCCCTGGACGATGACGAGCAGCCGGTCCGACACCGTGCCGCCCTCGGCGAGGACTTGACCGGTGTCGAAGGGCACCTGCGCGAAGGCGCCGGCGAGTTCGGTCAGCAGCGCGTCGTCCGCGTCCCGCAGGTACGGCAGTTCGCGCAGGTCGCCGGGGATGACGCGGTGGGCGTCGCCGTCCTGGTAGGTGGCGAGGCGGTCGTCGCCGAGGACGTAGGTGCGGCGGCGGTTGACGCGGAAGACGCCGGACTCGACGTCCACCCACGGCAGCGCGCGCAGCAGGTAGCGCGGGGTGATGCCGCGCATCTGGGGTGCGGTCTTGGTGGTGGTCGCGAGCTGGCGTGCGGCGTCCGGGGCGAGCGTCATCCGGTCGTTCACGGAGAACCTCCTTGTGGGACCGAGGGCATGCCGGCCGAGCGGCGCGGGGCCGGTGGCATGCGGGACCCCGGGATCGTCGGGCCGGGAATCGGCGCCCCGCAACGGCCCGTTGGCGGGCCGCCGGCCGGAATCGGTCGATGCCCGCTCCCCCAACTCCCGGACACCCGTGCGACTACCTTGTGTCGCACCGCCACTACGCCCCGTGGAATCGGTGCCCGAAGGCTCGCCGGCGGGGGCCCTTGCAGCCCGGCGCGACACCCTGCCGCCTTCCGCATCCGACCAAATTTGCCCTCATAAAGCCGCTTTGTTATTCCGAAAGGAACACTTATGACGCCGGCGCAGCTGATCGCTACCCGGGGGCGCACAATGCTAAATATGGCGCGTGATGGAAAATTTCGGGCGAAAGAGATCTTCCAGGCGTGAGGGGGGACGCCGTCTTCGCTCGGTGCTGAGCGTGCACAGCGTCGCGGGCCAGGTGCTCGTGCTGCAGCTCGCCCTGGTGGTGCTGCTGGTCGTGGCAGCCGGGGTGGCGCTCGCCCTCCAGGCCCAGCAGGCGAGCCTGGAGGAGGCCAAACAGCGGTCCTCGGTCGCCGCAACGGCCTTCGCGCACGCTCCGGGGACGGCCGCCGCCATGCAGTCCGCCGACCCCACCGCCCGGCTCCAGCCCCGCGCCGAGGACGCCCGCAAGGAGGCCGGGCTCGACTACCTCGTCGCGTTCAGCCCGTCCGGGATCCGCTGGACCCACCCCAACCCGCACCTGATCGGCAAGCAGGTCCCCGGCGGCTACGGCCCCGCGCTCGCCGGACGGACGGTCACCTCCACCTCCCACTCGGCCTTCGGCCGCGCCGTGGACACCACGGTGCCGGTGAAGGCCGCCGACGGCCGGGTCGTCGGGCTCGTCGCGGCCGGCATCAAGGTGCAGCGGACCAACGAGTGGGCGTTGCAGCGCCTCCCGCTGCTGATCGGCAGCGCGGCCGGCGCGCTGGTCCTCGGGATCGCCGGGGTGGCCCTGGTGAGCCGCCGGCTGCGCCGGCAGACGCACGGCCTGGACCCGGCCGAGATGACCCGGATGTACGACCACCACGACGCCGTGCTGCACGCCGTGCGCGAAGGGGTGCTCATCATCGGCAGCGACGGGCGGCTGCTGCTCGCCAACGACGAGGCCCGCCGGCTGCTCGACCTGCCCGCCGACGCCGAGCACCGCCGGATCACCGAACTGGGCCTGGAGCCGGGCACGGCCGACCTGCTGGCCTCCGGCCGGGCGGCGACCGACGAGGTGCACCCCGCCGGCGACCGGCTGCTCGCGGTGAACATCCGCCCCACCGCCCCCTACGGCGGCCCCGCGGGCACCGCGGTCACCCTGCGGGACACCACCGAACTCCAGGCGCTGACCGGCAAGGCCGAGGTCGCCCAGCGGCGGCTGAAGCTGCTCTACGACGCCGGGATGCGGATCGGCAGCACGCTGGACGTGGTCCGCACGGCGGAGGAACTCGCCGCGGTCGCCGTCCCGCGGTTCGCCGACGTGGTCTCCGTCGAACTGCTGGAGCCGGTGCTGCGCGGCGACGAACCGACCGGGGAACACGCCCCGATGCGCCGGCTGGCGGTCCGCGGCGTCCCTGAGGACTCGGCCGCCTACCGCGTCGGCGAACGCATCCGGTTCGTCCCCGGCAGCCCGATCACCGCGGGCATCGCCGACGCCCGCCCGGTCCTCGTCCCCGACCTGCGCGCCGAGCGGGCGTGGCGGGACCAGGACCCGGTCGACACCCGGCGGATCCTGGACAACGGCATCCGCTCGCTGATCGCGGTGCCGTTGCGGGCCCGGGGCGTGGTGCTGGGCCTGGCCAACTTCTGGCGGGCCGAGAGCTCCGAGACGTTCGGCGCGGAGGACCTGTCGTTCGCCGAGGAGCTGGCCGCCCGGGCCGCGATCTCCATCGACAACGCCCGCCGCTACACCCGCGAGCACGCCACCACCATCACCCTCCAGCGCAGCCTCCTGCCGCGAGCGCTGCCCCGGCAGTCGGCACTGGAGGTCGCCCACCGCTACCTGCCGGCGCAGGCCGGGGTCGGCGGCGACTGGTTCGACCTCATCCCGCTGCCCGGCGCCCGGGTCGCCCTGGTCGTCGGCGACGTCGTCGGCCACGGCCTGCACGCCGCCGCCACCATGGGCCGGCTGCGCACCGCGGTCCTCAACTTCTCCGCCCTGGACCTGCCGCCCGACGAACTCCTGGGGCACCTGGACGAACTCGTCAGCCACATCGACACCGACGAGGCCCGCACCGACGGCATGGGCCCCGACGGGGAGAGCCACGGCATCGGCGGCGGGGCGGCGGGGCGGGACGGGGAACTGCCGCCGGCGGACCGCCCGTACGCGGCGGACGCCGGGCCTGACGGAACGTCCGCCACGGGCACCGCCGGAACGCGGGATCCGGACGCCCCGGCGCTGGAGGACGAGTCCCTCGTCGGCGACGGCACCGCCGGCATCACCGGCGCCACCTGCCTCTACGCCATCTACGACCCGGTCGCCGGCCGCGTCACGCTGGCCCGCGCGGGCCATCCCGGCCCGGCCCTGGTCCTGCCCGACGGCCCGGTCTCCTTCCCCGACGTCCCGGTCGCACCGCCCCTGGGCCTGGGCGGCGGGATGCCGGTGGAGACCGTCGACCTGACCCTGCCCGAGGGGTCCCGGCTCGTCCTCTACACCGACGGGCTCATCGAGGACCGCGAACGCGACATCGACACCGGCCTGGAACTGCTGCGCACCACCCTCGCCGGCGCCCCCGACGCCTCCCCCGAGCAGACCTGCACGGCCGTCCTGGACGCCATGCTGCCCGCGCACCCCAGCGACGACATCGCGCTGCTCGTCGCCCGCACCAAACTGCTCCCCGCGGACCGGATCGCCGAATGGGACGTCCCCTCCGACCCGGCGGCCGTCGGCCCGGTCCGTGCCGCCTGCATGCGCACCCTGGAGTCCTGGGGACTGGACGAGATCGGCTTCACCACCGAGCTGATCCTCAGCGAACTGATCACCAACGCGATCCGCTACGGCGCCCAGCCCATCCGGGTCCGCCTGCTGTACGACCGCGCCCTGATCTGCGAGGTCTCCGACGGCACCAGCGCCTCCCCGCACCTGCGGCGGGCCACCGCCACCGACGAGGGCGGGCGCGGGCTGTTCCTCGTCGCCCAGTTCGCGCAACGCTGGGGGACGCGCTACACCCCGAGCGGCAAGGTCATCTGGACCGAGCAGACCCTCGACGGGATGCGGCCGTCGAACGGCCCCGAGGACGGCGGCATCGACACCCTCCTCGACCAGTGGGACGAATCGGCCCTGTGAGCCGCGCGGTGCCCCGCGGGGCGTCCGCGCACCGGATGCAGCCCCCGCCGCCCCTCGCTAACCTCGTTCGGAGGGCCGTCGAACGGGTCGTCGGCACGACCGCCCCAGGGCCCGCCCCGTACGCGCGCACGCGCCCGCGGCCCGCCGCGGCCCCCCACCGGACGGCCCCCGACCGGTGGCCCCCGCTTCCCCTCCCGCTCTCTCCGGCCCGGATCCGACGGCGCGGAACGGCTCTGCCGGTCCGGCCGCGTCTGACCTCTGGAGGCCCCCATGATGCAGCTGCCCGAACCCCGCGACGTCGCCCCCCGTCTGGCCAGCGGCGCCTTCATCCTGAACGCCGGGCTCACGATGTGGAAGTCCGACCGGGAGGCCGCCGAAGCGGTCCACGGCATGGCGTCCGCCGCGTACCCGTTCCTGGCGAAGCTGCCCCCGGAGCGGTTCACCCGGCTGCTGGCGGCCTCGGAGATCGCGGTCGGCGCCGCGCTGCTCGCCCCGTTCGTCCCGACCCGGCTGGCGGGCGTCGCGCTGACCGGGTTCGCCGGCGGGCTGGTCGGCCTGTACCTGCGGCTGCCCGGCATGCACCGGCCGGGCAGCCTCCGCCCCACCCAGGACGGCCTGCCGCTGGCCAAGGACGCCTGGCTGCTGGGCATGGGCCTCGGATTCCTGTGCGTCCCGTGCGGTTCACGGGCCCACCGCGAACAGCACTGTCGCCACTGTCACCGTGGGCGCCGCTGTCGCTGGGGGCACTGAAGTCGTTCCGCGACGCCTGCCGCGGTGCCCTGCGGTTCGCCGCAGGACACCGGGACGTCACCCGGTGCCGGCGCCCCCACCGCCGGCCGCCCGTGCCGCCCGGCGGCCGCGTGCGGCCGCCGCGCACACCGCGCCGGCCAGCCCGGCCCCCGCGAGGACCCACAGGCTGGTCCGGTCGGCCTGCTGCCAGCCCAGCTCGGCGTGCTGGTGCACCACGAACCCGTCGAAGAACATCCAGGAGACCAGGACGACGGCGGGCACCAGGCGGGGCCGGGCCGCGGCGGCGATGCCGACGGTCAGCAGCGCGAACGCGGCGAGCGAGAGCCAGCGGTGACCGGCCTGACCGGTCACCAACAGGGCGGTCACCGCGACCGCCGTGACCGCCGTGCCCACCGGCAACGCCAGATCACGGCCGAGCGCGTCGGCCGCCGGCGCCGGGCCGACGGCCCGCGCCACGGGTGCCGGCCGCACGTCGGCCGCCGGGCGCCGGGTGCGCGGGGCGGGCGGGGGATGCGCGGGGAGCGGGTGGTGGAGGGCGGCCATGGGAACACCTCCTGGGACCTGCCCCGGGGAAGGGGGCAGGGGGCGGGACGGGCAGCCGGACACGTGGCCGGGGCCTGGTGCCAGGGTGCGCGGACCGGGGAGGGGGAACACGGATCGGCGGGGAACTTAACGCCGCGCGTACGGCGGGTGCGCGGTTTCTGACGCGTCCCTGACGCCGGGGGGATGGACGCCGGATGGTCCCGGACGCGCCCCTGGGGCGATCGGGCGCGGGAGCGTGTTGCATACTCGCTCCTCGTTGCCCGGCGGTTCCGGGCAGCGCCCCATGGGGCGAAGGCGACAAACGGCGAAAGACGGCGAGTTGGGCGGAATCACCCGTTAACGCGGCAGGCGGTCCGGTGCGCCGTCCTGCCCCTCCACGGGACACCACTCCTCGCCCGGCACTCGGCCTCGACCCACCCGCTCCCCCCTCAACCCCATCCACCCCATCACCCCGTCGACCGCCCGTTGCGGCGGCCGGCGGACCAATGACGATCGGCAGGACGTGGCCGCATGACCAGTACCCAGGTGGACCCCACTCCGCCGCCCGCCGCCACCCCACGCAGGTGGCGGTCCTGGCTGCTGGACGGGCTCAGCGAGCAGAGCGCCCGCCACCCCGGGCCGCACGGCACGCCGCCCGCCGAGCACAAGGGGCACTCCTGGTGGCGGGTGATGTGCCTGACGGGTGTCGACTACTTCTCGACGCTGGGCTACCAGCCGGGCATCGCCGCGCTGGCGGCCGGGCTGCTGTCGCCGTTCGCCACGCTGGTGCTGATCGCGCTGACCCTGCTGGGCGCGCTGCCGGTCTACCGGCGGGTGGCCAAGGAGAGCCCGCAGGGCGAGGGTTCGATCGCCATGCTGGAACGGCTGCTGCCCTGGTGGGCGGGGAAGCTGCTGGTGCTGGTGCTGTTGGGGTTCGCGGCCACGGACTTCGTCATCACGATGACGCTGTCGGCGGCGGACGCCTCGGCGCACGTCGTGGAGAATCCCTTCGCCCCGGCCGCGCTGCACGGCGCGAACCTCTGGATCACGCTGCTGCTGCTCGCCGCCCTGGGCGCGGTCTTCCTCAAGGGCTTCCGGGAGGCGATCGGCATAGCCGTGGCGCTGGTCGGCGTCTACCTGGTCCTCAACGTCGTCGTGCTGGCCACGTCGGCCTGGCAGGTGCTCTCCCACCCGGTGGCGATCGGCAACTGGTGGGACGCGATGACCGCGCAGCACTCCTCACCGCTGGCGATCGTCGGCGTCGCCCTGCTGGTCTTCCCGAAGCTGGCGCTGGGCATGTCGGGTTTCGAGACCGGCGTGGCCGTGATGCCGCAGGTGCGCGGCGACGCCACCGACGACCCGGCCAAGCCGGCCGGCCGGATCCGGGACACCCGCCGGCTGCTGACCACCGCGGCGCTCATCATGAGCGGCTTCCTGCTCCTGTCGAGCCTGGCCACCACCATCCTGATCCCGCAGCAGGAGTTCGCGCCCGGCGGCGCGGCCAACGGGCGGGCGCTGGCGTACCTGGCGCACCAGCACCTCGGTGAGGCGTTCGGCACCGTCTACGACATCTCGACCATCGCGATCCTGTGGTTCGCCGGCGCGTCGGCGATGGCGGGGCTGCTCAACCTCGTGCCGCGCTACCTGCCGCGCTACGGCATGGCCCCGGAGTGGACCCGCGCGGTGCGCCCGCTGGTGCTGATCTTCCTGGCCATCGCGTTCGGGATCACGTGCGTCTTCGACGCCAGCGTCGACGAGCAGAGCGGCGCCTACGCGACCGGCGTGCTGGTGCTGATGCTCTCCGCCTCGTTCGCCTCGACCGTCGCCGCCCGGCACCGCGGGCACCGGGGCGCCGCCATCGGGTTCGGTGCGATCACCCTGGTCTTCGGCTACACGCTCGTCACCAACGTCATCGAGCGGCCGGACGGCCTGAAGATCGCGCTGCTGTTCATCCTCGGCATCCTGCTGACGTCGTTCGCCTCGCGGGTGCACCGCGCCTTCGAACTGCGCGCCGCGGACGTGGTGTTCGACGAGACCGCGGAGCGGCTGATCGAGGAGGCGCTGGCCGCCGGGCCGCTGCGGGTGATCGCCAACGAGCCCGACGAGCGGAACGCGGCCGACTACCGGGAGAAGGAGTACAGCCAGCGCGAGGAGACCCACATCCCCGACCGGGGACCGGTGTTGTTCCTGGAGGTACTGGTCGAGGACTCGTCGGACTTCACCGCTGAGCTGCACGTGCACGGCGTGGAGGCGTACGGCACGCGGATCCTGCGGGTGCACGGGGCGGGCGTGCCGAACACCATCGCGGCGGTGCTGATGCAGCTGCGGGAGCGGACCGGGCAGGTGCCGCACATCTACTTCAACTGGACCGAGGGCCATCCGCTGAGCCACCTGCTGCGGTTCCTGGTGTTCGGTGACGGCGAGGTGGCGCCGGTCACCCGCGAGGTGCTGCGCCGCGCGGAGCCGGACCTGCGGCGCCGCCCGCGGGTCCACGTGGGCTGACGCCGCCCGCCCCGCACTCGGCCGCCGGATCACTTCCGGCGGCCGAGTGCGGTGGCCCGGGTGTGCGACCAGCCGGCGAGCAGCACCCCGGCGGCGGTGGCGGCGAGGTAGCCGGTCAGCACGACCGGGAAGCCGCCGAGCCCGCCCAGAAGGCCGGTGTCGCCGTGGTCGACGAGCAGCCGGAACGCGCCCTGGCCGGCGATCCCCACCAGGACCATGCCGATGATCTGGAGGACGTCGTACTTCATCGCACACCTCGCAACGGGTCGGAAGTCGAAAGACGGAAGTCAGAAGCCGGAAGACGAAAGCGCCTGCCGGGGCGTCAGCCGCGCCGGTCGATGCGTCGGATAACGTCACCCGGCTACGGTACGAACGTATCAGCGCTCACGACCTCGAATGAGGCTTGAGGACCGTTGAATTCGCTTTTCGTCACAGTATTTGCGAGGTGCCGGATGGGGTCGGAGCGTGCGGAAAAGGGGCCGTCGTGCCGGGTGTGCGGTGCGGCGCTGGCACCGTCCGGGCGGGGCCGGCCCGCGCTCTACTGCTCGCGCAGCTGCCAGGCGCGGGCGTACCGGCGGCGCAGGCACCCGCCGGTGCCGACGCCCGCCGGCGACGCGGAGCGGACGGTGTCCGGGGCCGGCGGCGCGGCGGCGGACAAGCGGCGGCGGATCGTCGAGGCGGTGTGGTGGATCGCGGCGGAGCGCGGGCTGCACGCGGCGAGCATGCGCGAGGTCGCGGCCCGGGCCGGGGTCTCGGTGCGGGCCGTGCAGTACCACTTCGCGGACAAGCACCGGCTGTTGGTGGACGCGTTGCGGCTGCTGCACGAGGAGAACGAGCGGATCGCGCGCACCCGTATCCGGTTCGACCCGGCCGATCCACGGGGGCTGCTGCGGTCCGTGCTGGACGAGTTCCTGCCGCTGGACGCCCAACGGACCGCGGCCCTACGCGTGTTCGCGGCGTACTACGCGCGCAGCCTGACCGATCCGGCGCTGGCCCGGGTGTTCCTGCCCGGAGACCATCCGCTGGAGGAGCTGGTCGCGGGGATCCTCGCCACGGCCCGGGATGCCGGACGCACCGCGCCCGGGCTGGACGTCCGCCTGGAGGCCGACCTGCTGGTGGCGGCCGCGGTGGGACTGGGCGGTGACGTGCTGCACGGCCGGCGGACGTTGGCGCAGGCGCGGCGGGCGCTGGAGTACCGCCTGGGCACGCTCTTCGCCGAGGGGCCCGGTCGGGCCGACGGGCCGGGCTGACGCGAGACGGCGGGGCGCGCCCGGGACGGCGGTGGGGCCGCCGCCCGGGGCGACGGCCCCACCTGACGGGCCCGGCTCTGCTGCCTCCGCGGTCAGCGGAGGGCGGGTTCGGGGTAGAAGTCCCGGGGGCGGCCGTGCCCGTCCCTGAGGCGGCCGAGCAGGCTCGCCGGGTACTCGATGAGCCAGTAGCTGGCGGCGGCCGCCGGCAGGGCGGCGAGGAAGACGATCAGCAGCGCCCAGGGGAAGCCGGACGGGCCGGTGGGCAGCAGCCCGGCGTTGTGGAGCAGGAGCATCACCGGTTCGTGCCAGATGAACAGGCTGTAGCTGATCAGCCCCACCGGAGTGAGCCAACGGGCCGTCAGGAAGCGGTTCCAGAAGGTGCGTCGGCGGATGTGGAGGGTGCCGAAGAGCAGCAGCGCCCACAGGGCGGCGGCGATCGGGTGGTAGTAGGTGAAGGTGAAGCCCTCCGCGTCGGACTGGAGCGAGAGGCAGAAGAGGCCGGCCAGCGCCAGGCCGGTGAGGAGCAGGGCGGTGGGCGGGGTGAGGCGGGCCCGGTCGCCGAGCGCGGCCAGCAGCACCGCCAGGCCCATGCCGGCCGCGAATCCGCCGAAGCGGGCCTGCGGGCCGAAGTAGGCGACCCAGTCGGTGTGCGGGATGCCGAGGGCGTAGTGCGCGACGGTGATCCAGACCAGCGGCGCCGCGTAGAGGGCCAGGCAGCCGCCCGCGCAGACCGCGATCCGGGCGGAGCGGCGGCGCAGTCGGCGGCAGGCGCGGACGGCGAGCGGGCCGAGGCCGACCAGGACGAAGTAGAAGAGCACCTCCAGGGAGAGCGACCAGGTGGGGCCGAGGGTGTAGAAGATCCGGTCCTGGTCGAAGACGTGCGTGAAGGTCAGGTGCTCCAGCAGGTCCCGCCAGTCGCCGGGGAGGGTGGGGTTGCGGGTGGCCCAGACCACCAGGACGGCCAGGAGGTAGAGCGGCAGGATGCGGATGGCGCGCCGGAAGAGGAAGGCGCGGGCGGGGCGGGTGGAGCCGCCGTCGAGGGCGGCGCGGGCGTAGGAGTGGGTGAGCAGGAACGCCGACAGGACGAAGAAGAGGTCGATGACCTCCAGCGACAGCACCGCGTCGAGCGCGGGGTTGGCGAGCGGGGAGTGACTGCCGCGGGCGTCGTAGGCGGTGTACTGCTGCCAGACGTGGAAGGCCACGGTGCTGAGCGCGGCCAGTCCGCGGAAGCCGTCGATGTCGCCGGCGGGGCGGCGGCGCGGGGCGCTCTCGGGGGTGCGCGGCGGGGCGGGCGGCGCGGTGGCGGTGGTCATCGGCGGGCCACCGCCCGGGCCGCGGCGGTCGCCTGGGCGCGCGGGGTGACCCGCCACTGCCGGTCGCCGAGCGCCTCCTTCAGGTGGGCCTGGCGGGCGACCATGTTCTTGAAGTGGCTGTAGAAGACGGTCGACACCAGGAGGTAGGACCAGAACCAGCCGCGGCGGGCGCGGAGTTCGGGCACGGCCAGTCGCCAGGCGAAGAGGGCCTGCACGGGGCCGGCGGCGAGGGTGAGCAGCAGGGCGAGCACGCAGACCGGCACCGCCCAGTCCAGGTGCGCGGGGCCGCCGGTCTTCCAGATGGCGTAGAGCAGGATCGGGAGGATCTGGAGGGTGAGCCACGGCTGGATCTCGCGCCAGCCCAGAAGGACCAGCAGACCAAACTTCTGACGCGCCGTCAGTGCGGGTGAACGCAGGCCGTGCCAGAGGTGTTTGAGGGAGACCTGGAGCCAGCCCTGGGCCCAGCGGGAGCGCTGGTTCCACAGCGCGGCGAGGGTGGTGGGGGCCAGCTCGCGGGAGATCAGGGTGCGGTCGACGGCGATCCGGGCGCCCCTGGTCAGGGAGCGCATGGTGGAGTCGATGTCCTCGGTGAGCATGGAGCCGTGCATCCGGGTGCGGGCGAGCAGGTCGGTGCGCCAGAAGCCGTTGGAGCCGCCGAAGACGCCGAAGCCGTGCAGCCGGGTGCGCCCGGGGTGGCTGACGGCGTAGATCGCCTCGAACTCGACGGCGACGAGCCGGGCGACGCGGGAACTGTCGCCGTTGCGGACCACGCAGTGGCCCTGGACGACGTCGTAGCCGTTGGAGAGCCAGTGCCAGGCGTCGCGGAAGGCGTGCTGCGCGGGGTGGTGGTCGGCGTCGAAGATGCCGACGAACTCGCCGCGGACCCGGGTGACGGCCGCGTTGACGTTCTGCGCCTTGGAGGTGGAGCCGGCGACCGGCAGCAGGACCAGCCGGGAGTCGCGGGCGGCGATCGCGCGGAGGGTGTCCTCGACGGGCAGCGGGTGCGGGGTGTTGTAGGCGAGGACGATCTCCAGCTCGCCGGGGTAGTCCTGGCGCAGGAACGACTCGACGGTGTCGACGATGGTGGCGGCCTCGTTGGGGAGGTACGCGGCGATCACGGCGCTGGCCGGCGGGTAGGGGGCGCCGGGGCTGGCCGGCCGGGGTGGCGCGTCCAGCGCGTAGAGGCACTCCAGGACGATCAGCAGCGCGGAGAGCACCAGTCCGGCGACCACCGCCCAGTACATGCCGGAGCCGAGGTCCCAACCGGCCAGGTACGCCTGCCGGTAGAGGGCGAACGGCACGCCGATGCCCAGGAGCAGGGCGAGCACCGGGGAGAGGGCGGAGAGCACCGGGCGGATCAGGGCCCGCACGGGGGGACGCCGGTGGCGGTGCGGGGCCTCGCGCATCCAGGGGGCGTAGCGGACGGGGCGCAGGTCGCGATGGCGCAGCGCCTCGCGGGCCGCGTCGCGGGCCTGGTCGACGGCGTCGGCGGCGTCGGTGCACCCGGTGAGCGGGAGCCAGCCGACGGCCGGGGTGAGGCGGACGTTCTCGTCGGCGACGACGAAGCGGGTGCCGGCGGCCGCGGTCGCGAAGTCCGTCAGGCCGCGCAGCGCGCTCTCCTCGTCGATGCCGGGCAGCAGCATCAGCAGGTGGCCGTCGTCGTCGCGGCCGAGCCGGTCGCAGACGCCGCCGAGCTGTTCGGCGACGCCGGCCAGCCGTTCGGCGACCTCGCGGCGGACCCGGGGGCCCAACCGCTCCTCCAGGGCGGCCAGTTCGGCGACGCCGATGACGGCGAGGACCCCGCCGTGCCGGGCGGCTTCGGGGCGGTTGAGTTCGCGTTCCGCCTCGTCGAGGAAGTGCGGGCGGGAGTAGAGGCCGGTGCGCGGGTCGCGCAGCAGCTGCTCGACGGGGACCGGCACGCGGCGGAGCTTGGCCTCGATGCGGGCGGAGAGTTCGTCCGGATCGGAGGCCTCGGGTATGCAGTCGTCGGCGCCCTGGCGGAGCAACTGGGCGACGCCGGCGGGGCCGGAGGTGTCGGTGACGACCAGGAGCGGCAGCGCCCGGCCGGCGGGGACGGTGCGGACCTCGCGGATGACGGCGGCTCCGGCGTACCGGGTACCGGGTTCGTCGAGGGCGACGACGGCGTCCGGGGGCGCCTGGCGGACGCGGGGGCCGGCCTCGCCGGGCGGGGCGTGGCTGACGTCGTGGCCGGTGGTGCGCAGGGTGTGGGTGAGGCGTTCCAGGCGTGGGCCGGGGGTACCGACGACGAGGACGTGGCCGGCGGGGTGGGTGCCGGGGGTGGACTGGTCCGTTCCGCCGAGCAGGGCCGTGGGTGAGCCCTGGGAGGGTGCGTGGTGCGAAGTGAGCACCTGCGGTTGTCCTTTCTGGCTACGGGGCACGCGGAGGCCGGCGGCGGCGCCGCGGGGACCGGTGGTCGACGGTCCTTCGGGGCCGGTGGCCGCGCGCGGGCAGGGCGGAGCAACCGCCCTGCTGCGGCGGCGTGTGGGGATGCCGGCGCGCCGGCTCGTGGGGTGCCGGCGGCTCCGTGGTGCGCGCGATGCGTGGACGGTGACGTTCAGGAGGGCGTCAGGCGGCGGTCACCTGGTGAGCGCCGGACGCACGCACGCTGATTGTCAGAGGCATGACAGCGAGAAGGGCGGGCGCGCCGGGGTGCGTCTTCTCTCGACGGAACGGACGGCGGCGCGGTGGTGCGCGACCTCGACGGTCGCGACCGGCACAACGGACTGCATGCACCGAACCGCACGGGGGCGGTCGAGCGTGTATCGCATAGGAAGGGTCCCATCCTGATCGGATCGTGGGGGGAGGACCGGATGTCAGGTGTACACCGAGCGGCCCTGCCGAGCAAGGCCCATCGGCACTCGCCAGCCTCGACGATCACTGTGACACCGCACCTTCATCCACGTAACACCTGCATTACGTCCGGTCGTCGTGGCGCTCCCCACAACCGCTACCGCCCGGTAGATGCCGGTGCACCGGCTATACCCGGTACGCCAGTTCTGAACTGGAGGTTCGTACCTCTGGCCGATCTGTTAATCTTCCCGCCCCTGGACGTTCCTCCATGTCCGTCCCTTCCCTCCCCTCCCCCCAGCACCCCCTGAAGGCCGGGTGCAGCGAGGTGTCGCGTACGTGAACAGCGTTCCGTTCTCTCCCGCTCAGGCCCGATCCGCGCGGGCCCGGGTTGGCCTGACCACGACTCAGGTCGCCCAATCCATGACGGCGTGCGGCGCACCGGTGCGCCCCGAGGTGATCGAGGCGTGGGAGTACGGCTCCTTGGTGCCCACCGAGCCGCAGTTGTTCGCCCTGGCCGACGTGTTGTGGTGCCCGCCGACCGTGTTGATGGGGGTGGAGCCGCGGTCGTTGGCCGAGCACCGGATGGCCCGGCAGCTCAGCGCGGAACGGCTGGCGCAGCTGGTCGGGATGGCCCCGGAGGCGTACCGGACGGCCGAGGCGGCCAACCAGTGGCACGGCGACTACCGGCAGACCAAGGCACTGGTGGAGGCGCTGGGGCTGTCGCTGCGCAAACTCATCGGAGTGATGGGGCACGTCGAGGAGTTGGCCGGGCACCTGCGGGCGGCCCTCGACGGCCGCTGGAAGTCGCACGTCGGGCCGATCACCGAGATCACCACGCTGAACCGGACGCGGGTGGGGGACGCGCTGCGCACCATGCACGGGGAGTTCGCGGAGTTCTCCGAGCGGTACATGGGGCACGTGGTGGCGCGGAACGCCGACGCCCGGCTGAAGGAGATCGCGGCCGAACGGTCGGCGTACCTGCGGCAGTTGGTCGACCGCTTCTGGGAGTTGATCGGGGAGGCGGGAGAGGCGCCGCCGTTCCACTCGGTGCGCTGAGACGGCCGGTGCGCCGGGGCGGGGGCGCGTACTGACGCCCGCGCCGCCCCGGCGGGCCGGGCGTCAGTACGCGCCCTGGGCGTGCGGCGGCGGACCGGCCGGCCCCGCCGCCTCGTCCAGTCCCTCGTCCTCGTCCTCGGTGAACTCGTCCCAGTCGATCTCCAGCGACTTGCGCCGGGTGAAGACGTTGAAGACCAGGTTGAGCACGATGGCGGTCAGGCCGCCCAGCGTGATGCCGCTGTCGAGCACCGCCCGGACGCCCTGCGGCATCCGCTCGAAGAACGGCGCGACCGCGGTCGGCAGGAACGCGGCGCCCAGACTGACCGCAAGGATCAGGGCGTTGCGCTCCTCGCGCAGGTCGACCTTGCCGAGGATCTGGATGCCGACCGCGGCGACCATGCCGAACATGGACAGGGCCGCGCCGCCGAGCACCGGGTGCGGGATCGCCGCGACCACCGAACCGGCCTTGGGCACCAGCCCCAGCACGACCATGAAGCCACCGGCCGCGACCACCACGAACCGGCTCATCACCCGCGACATCCGCACCAGACCGATGTTCTCGGCGAACGCCACGTACGGGAAGGAGTTGAAGACGCCGCCGAGCACGGTGGCGACGCCGTCGGCGCGCAGCGCCCGGGCGACCGTGTCGTTGCTGGCCGGCTTTCCGGTGATCTCGCCGATCGCGTAGACGTCCCCGGTGGTCTCCACCATCGTGATCAGCATGACGACGACCATCGCGATGATCGGGAACGCCTCGAACTTGGGCATGCCGTAGTGGAAGGGCGTGCTGACGCCGAACCAGTCGGTCTGCCCCACGCCGCTGAAGTCGGCGTCACCGAGCGCCCAGGCGACGGCCGTTCCGCCGACCAGCCCGAGAAGCACCGCGACACTGCTCAGCAGCGGCTTTCCGATCCGCACGATCACCAGAATGAAGAGCAGGGTGCCCAGCGCGTATCCGAGGTTCTTCAGGTCGCCGAATTCCGGGCTACCGGCCAACTGGACACCGCCGGCCGCGTCCTGGAGCGCCTGCGGGATGAGCGTGAGGCCGATAATGGTGAGAATCGTGCCGATGACGACCGGTGGGAAATACTTCACCAACTTGCTGAAGAACGGGGCGAAAAGGAAAGTCGCGATGCCGGCGGTGATGACCGCACCGTAGACCACCAGCAGTCCGGCGGTGCCGCCGCCGGCCCCCAGCCCGATGGCGATCATCGGCGAGACCGCGGTGAAGGTGGCGCCCTGCACCAGGGGCAGTCGGGCGCCTATCTTCCATATGCCGAACGCCTGGATGATGGAGGCGATTCCGCAGGTCAGAAGGTCTGCGTTGATGAGGTAGACGAGTTCCGAGCGGGACAGTCCGAGCGCGTTGCCGAGCATGATCGGGACGATGACCGCGGCCGCGTAGAAGGCGAGGACGTGCTGGAAACCGTAGAGGGCGAGTTTGCCGAACGGCAGTACCTCGTCGACCGGGTGGGCCCGTTGCCGAGGAAACTGCCGAGGGGATCGTCGCGCGAGTCGTGCCATCTCTGCCTTGCCTTCACGAGGTAGGTGAATAAGAGGGAACCCGGGCCCTATGGTGCATTTCCCTGCGGGGTGCGGTGCGTCCCGTTCACCGGGTGATCCTTCGATGGGCGGATCGAAGTCCGGCATTTCCGTGGAATGCGCAGGTGCGGGCTCATCGGGGCGCTCACCATAGTTGACCTGTCCCGTTCCGCGCGAGTAACCAGGAGCGCCGGCGGGGAATGCGCCGTAAAATGCGAAATATGGCTGAGCGGCCTGATCCGTCTGCTGCGCCCGAACTCCTCGTCCGCTCCGGCGGAGTCGCGCAGGTGATGAGCCCGGGCCACGCGTACCACGTGGGGCGCGACCCGGCGTGCGACCTCGTCATCCGCGACGACCGGGTGTCCTGGCACCACGCGGTGCTCCGGACCGCCGGCGGCCACTGGCTGGTCGAGGACGAGGGGAGCACCAACGGTACGTACGCGGACGGGCATCGGGTGTCGCGGTCCGACGTCGGACCGGGCAGCGTGATCCGCTTCGGCAACCCCGCCGACGGACCCTGCGCGGTACTCGCCGACGTGCCCCGTCGCCCGACCGTCGGCCGGCCCTCGTCGGTGTCGCACCCCGCGGCCACCCGCACCTTCCGCCGGCCCAGCACGGTGCGGCACCTGCCCCCGGCGCGCACCGTGCGGATCGGCCGGTCCGCCGACAACGACCTGGTCGTGGACGACCTCGCGGTCTCCCGGCGGCACGCCGAGCTCCGCGCCGGCCCCGACGGCCACGAACTAGTCGACCTGGGCAGCCACAACGGCACCTACCTGAACGGCAGTCCGGTGCAGCAGGCACCGGTGCGCCCCGGCGACATCATCGGCATCGGCCACTCCGCCTTCGTCCTCGTCGGCGACCAGCTCCAGGAGTACGTCGACACCGGCGAGGTGTCGCTGGACGTGCAGGAGCTGACGGTCCGGGTCGGCAAGGGCGCCGAGGGCCGGACGCTGCTGGACGGGGTGTCGTTCCCGGTGGGTGAGAAGTCGCTGCTCGCGGTGATCGGCCCGAGCGGGGCCGGCAAGTCGACGCTGCTCAACGCGCTGACCGGTCTGCGGCCCGCGGACGGGGGCACCGTCCTCTACGACGGCCGGGACCTCTACCGGGACTACGCCGAGCTGCGCCAGCGCATCGGGCTGGTGCCGCAGGACGACATCCTGCACACCCAGCTGACCGTCCGCCGGGCGCTGGGCTACGCGGCGGAACTGCGGTTCCCCCGGGACACCGCGCCCGCCGAGCGGGCGGCCCGGGTCGAGGAGGTGATCCGCGAACTGGGCCTGGTCGAGCGGGCCGGACTGCCGATCCACAAGCTCTCCGGCGGCCAGCGCAAACGCGTCAGCGTCGCGCTGGAGCTGCTGACCAAGCCGTCGCTGCTCTTCCTCGACGAACCGACCTCGGGTCTCGATCCGGGCATGGACCGCTCGGTGATGCACATGCTGCGCGGCCTCGCCGACGACGGCCGCACGGTCATCGTGGTCACCCACAGCGTGCTGAGCCTGGACGCCTGCGACCGGCTGCTGGTGCTCGCCCCGGGCGGCACCCTCGCGTACTACGGGCCGCCGGCGGAGGCGCTGCCGTACTTCGGGTTCGCCGAGTGGCCGGAGGCGTTCGAGGCGTTCGAGAACGACCGCGGACGGGACTGGGCCGGGCAGTTCCGGGCCTCGCCGTCGTACCGCCGGTACATCACCGGCGACACCCGGCAGCCGCCCGCCCCCGCGGCGCCCCGGCAGCCGGTGGCCGCACCGCGCACCCGGCACGGCGGCGCCCAGTTGTGGACGCTGGTGCGCCGGTACGCGGCGGCGCTGTCCTCGGACCGGACGTTCCTGATCATCATGGTGGCGCTGCCGTTCGTGATGGGGGCGATGGCGCACGCCCTCAGCGGCGGGAAGCTGACCGACGGGGCGGCGACGGTGCTGCTGATCCTCTGCGTGGGGGCGGTGCTGACCGGTGCCGCCAACGCGGTCCGCGAGCTGGTCAAGGAACGGGTGATCTACCAGCGGGAACGGGCGGTGGGCCTGTCCCGCTCGGCGTACCTGCTGTCGAAGGTGCTGGTGCTGGGGACCGTCACGGTCGTCCAGGCGGTGGTGCTGACGTTGGTGGCGCTGTTCGGGGTCCAGCTCAACGCCCCGGGCGGCACGGGGGTCCTGATGCCGCCGCTGGTGGAAATCACGCTGGCGGTGGCGCTGTTGGCGTTCACCGCGATGCTGCTGGGACTGCTGGTGTCGGCGTTGGTGCGCAAGGAGGAGGTCACCATGCCGCTGCTGGTCCTCCTCGCCATCGTCCAGGTGGTGTTCTGCGGCGCCCTGCACCAGCTGCGCGGCACCGCGGTGTTGGAGCAGGTGGCGTGGCTGGTGCCGTCCCGGTGGGCGCTGGCCGCGATGGCGGGCACCATCGACCTGGGCCGCCTCCAGCCGGGGCCGCTCACCGCCGACCCGCTGTTCCGGCACGCGGTGGGGCCGTGGCTGCTGGACATGGGCATGTTGGTGGTGCTTTCGGTGGTGTTCGGCTTCTGCGTCTACCGACTGCTGCGGCGGCAGGAGCCCGAGATCATGCGCCAGTAGCCGGGACCGTCGTGCGCGCGGCGGCGCCCGCGGCCGTGCGCGAGGAGCACCGAGGAGCCGCTCGTGACCGTGCCGGAGTTCCGTCCCAGCCACGTCGTCCCGCCGGACGGAATGGCGACCTGGGCGGCCCCGGACGCCGCCCGTCCGCTGGTGCCGCTCGATCCGCTGCTGCCCGTGGAGGTGGTCGAACGGCGCGGTGACTGGGCCCTGGCGCGGTGCTCCAACGGCTGGTCGGCGTGGGTGGACGGGCGGCTGCTGCTGTCCGTGCCGCAGGGCCCGCCGGCCGCCGGGCAGCCCACCGCCCGGACCGCGGACCCCCGGCCGCTGCTGGCCGCGGCCGAGGGCGCCCTGGGCCGCTACCGGCAGTGGGTCGAGGAGCTGCTGGCCGGCCAGCTGGACCGGGAGGCGTTCGCCGAGCGGGCGCGGGGCACCCGGATCGGGGCGGTGGTGGACGGCGACGCGGTGTGGCTGTACGACGCCCGGCACGAGCGGTGGTGCTTCTGCGACGGCGCGTCGCTGGTGGCCTTCGCCGTCTCCGAGGGGCCGACGACGGACGCAGACGCGACGGACGCGACGGACGCGGCAGGGGCGGAAAGGGCGGCAGGGGCGGCAGGAGCGGGGCGCCGCGAGGACGCGGGGAACGGGGACCGGCCCACCGCGGAGCGGTTCCCGCCGCCGGTGGACCGGCCGGGTGACCGGCCGTGAACGGGTCGTCGGCCTCCGCCGGACTGCGCGGACGCCGGATCGCCGACTACCTGCTCGGGGAGGAGATCGGCCGGGGCGGCATGGCGGTGGTCTACCAGGCCGAGGACCTGCGGCTGGGCCGGACCGTGGCACTGAAGCTGCTGGCGCCCGAGCTGGCCCGCAACGACACCTTCCGGCAGCGCTTCGCCCACGAGTCGCGGGTGGCCGCGGCGATCGACCACCCGCACATCGTGCCGGTCTTCGAGGCCGGGGAGACCGACGGGCTCCTCTACATCGCGATGCGCTACGTCCGGGGCCACGACCTGCGGGCGCTGCTCGACCACGAGGGCCGGCTGCCGCTCGCCACGACCTGCCGGATCGCGGTGCAGGTGGCGTCCGCGCTGGACGCCGCGCACGCCCACGACCTGGTCCACCGCGACGTCAAGCCCGGCAACGTGCTGATCGCCGAGGGCACCGACAGCGACCGGCCGGAACACGTCTACCTGACCGACTTCGGGCTGACGAAGAAGTCGTTGTCGCTGACCGGCTTCACCAGCGTCGGCCAGTTCGTCGGGACGCTGGACTACGTGGCGCCCGAGCAGATCTCCGGGCGTCCGGTCGACGGCCGCTGCGACGTCTACGGGCTGGCCTGCGTCGCCTACGAGATGCTGACCGGGGCGCCGCCGTTCCGCCGCGACGACGACATGGCGCTGCTCTGGGCCCACCAGTACGACCCGCCGCCGCCCCCGAGCGGGCTGCGGCCCGAGCTGGCGCCGGCGGTGGACGCGGTCTTCGCCCGCGCGCTGGCCAAGGCCCCGGAGGACCGGTACGAGAGCTGCCGGGGGTTCGTGGCGGCGCTGCGGGCGGCGGGGCGGAGCACGACGGCGGCCGGCCCGACCGCGGCGCCCGCGCCGACCCGGGTGGACGTGCCCGCCGCCGGGGCGGAGCGCGGCACCGCGCACGGTCCGGCTCCCCCGCCGCCCCCGCGCTGGGCGCGCCCGGTGTTCCCCGGGGCGTAGGGCCGCATCGGCCCGTCAGCGGTCCGGCGGCGCGTGGGGCGGCGCGTGGGGCGCGTCGCCGACCTGGCCGGGGTGGCGGACCCGGCGGGCGGCGAGGCCGCCGGCGCATCCGGTGACCAGGCCCCAGGCGGCGCCCACCCCCACCAGCCGCCACAGCTGCGGCTCCAGGAGGACCGCGCCGCCCAGGTCGCCGCCGAGGTCGCCGACGCCGATCAGGGAGAGCCCGTAGTGGGCGTCGATCCTGGTGAGGAGGCCGACGACGAGGAGGGTCAGGGCCAGCGCCGCGGCCATCTCCAGGGCGTGCCGCCAGAGCGGGATCCGGGCCGGGGCGCGGACCGCCGCACCGAACGCGGCGCCCAGGAGCACCACCGCGGCCACCGCCACCAGCAGCCAGACCCGCCCGTCCTGGGCGCCCAGCGAGCCCAGGTCGACGGTGTGCGTGCCGCGGTGCCGCAGCACCTGTTCCAGTGCGTGCGGCAACGGCAGTCCGAGGACCTTGTCGACGTGTCCGCTCCAGGCTCCGCCGGTGCCCAGGCCCAGTGCCAGCCAGGCCAGGTTCGGCAGCCCGAGCAGCAGCACCGCGAGGGTGCGGGCCGGATCGCCGCGGGTGAACAACTCGACGACGCCGACGAGGAGTCCGATCGCCACGTAGGCCAGCAGCACCAGCAGCATCGCGTGGGCCGGCGGGCGGACCGCGTCCTGGAAGCGGAGCAGTCGGGCGTCGAGCGGCGCCCTGCGGGAGACCAGGAAGGCCAGCACCAGCACGGCCAGCACCCACAGCAGTCCGTAGCCGACGGTGGCCGGGAGGTCGGCGTGGAAGCCGACGGTGGGGGTGCTGCCCAGGAGGGCGCCGAGTTGGTCGGCGAGCGAGTTGCCGACCGTGACGGTGAAGCTGTGCCGGGCGGCCAGCGCGACCAGCCAGAGCAGGACCACCCAGCACACCGCCGTCCGGGCGATCCGGCCGAGGAGTTCGCCGGCCGGGGCGACCGCGCGGTGCCGCAGCGGCCGCAGGAAGAGCACGGCGGTCACCAGCATGCCGGCGAGGGTGACGGACAGCGGGACGGCGTCGACGGCGGCCCGCGCCTCGGCGATGATCCCGGCGTCGCCGGTCGCGCTGATCGAGCCGCCGGCCGCGGCGACGACGGCGGCCGCGACCACCGCGGGGTACCCGCCCTGGGGAAGGTCCGCGGCGCCCGCCGCCCACAGGCCGAGCGCGGCCGTCACCACCATGGTGACCAGGCCCGCCAGGGCGGTGCCGAGCGCCGCCAACCAACCGCGGAGGGCGGGCGGAAGGCCGTGGGGCGCCGGTGCTGCGGGGCCGGCCGTCGTCGGGCCGGGCGTCTGGCTCACGCTTGCCTCCTGCCGGGCGCGGGGCCTAACTGCCGTCCGGGCCACGGTACGCACGGGCGTGCCAACCCCGCTTGCGGAGGACGCCGAACCTCGGCACACAATGACCCATAAGCCGCCAATTCTCCGCAAATGCGGGTGTAACACCCATCGCCGGATGGCCCAACAGCGCCGGGAAGAGAGACCCGTGACATCTGCACCGCCGCCGGACGACCGACCGGGGAGCCGGCCGACCGGTCCGCCGTCGGGGCCGCTCGCCGGCTCCCCCACCGTGCCCCCGCACGAACCGACCCGCCCCTGGCCGCAACCGGGACACCCCACCGCACCGGGCACCGGCGCCCCGCCGCCGGACGGCCCCGGGGGCGGCGGCGGTGGCGGGGGCGACGGGGACGGTGAGGGCGAGCACCGGCCCTGGTGGCGCTCGACCCCGCGGATCGCGCTCGCCGCCGCGGCGGTGGTGGCGGCCGTGGTGGTGGCCGTGGTGCTGACCCGCCCCGGGGGCGGGAACGGGAGCGCCGGCGTGCTGCACCTGGAATCGGTCGCGGCGACCGGCCCGGCCCCGTTCACCGACTCGACGGTCAACGGGGACGGCACCGCGTCCCCGAAGGCCACGCCGTCCGTACCGCCGAGCGGCGACCACCGGCGCACCAGCGTCTCCGGGGCGGCGCCCGGCCTGTACGGCGGCAGTCGCGACCGGGCCAGCTGCGACGTCGAGAAGCAGATCCGCTACCTCCAGGCCGACCCGGCCAAGGCGCGGGCGTTCGCCGGCGTGGTCGGCAAGGACGCCGGGGAGCTGCCGGCGTACCTGCGGTCCATGACGCCGGTGCAGTTGCTGGTCGACACCTGGGTCACCAACCACGGCTACCAGGACGGCAGGGCGACCGGCTACCAGGCGGTGCTCCAGGCCGGCACGGCGGTGCTGGTGGACGCGTACGGGGTGCCGCGGGTGCGCTGCGCGTGCGGGAACCCGTTGACGCCGCCGACGGCCACCGGCGGGCAGGGGCTGACGACGCAGGGCAAGCCCTGGCCCGGCTTCCGGGACGCGAACGTGGTGACGGTGCGGCCGGCCGCGAAGCCGGTACGGGACTTCGTCCTCAAGGACCCCGGCACCGGGCAGTACTTCACCCGCCCGGAAGGCGCCGACGGCAGCACGGACCAGCCGTCGGCGCCGCCGTCCGCCTCGCCGTTCTCCCCGTCGCCGGCGTCCCCGTCGGCACCGGGTTCCCCCGGCTCGCCGGGGAACGGCTCGCCGTCGACGCCCCCGCAGTCCCCGGCGTCACCGCAGTCGCCGGGGGGCGGCACGCCGCCGCGGTCCCCGTCCGGCCCCGGCTCGACGCCGCCGGGCGGCCCCTCCACACCCGCGCCGCCCGGCACGCCCGGCACCACGACGCCGGAGCAGCCCGGGTCGCCCGCCGGCCCCGGCGAGACCCCCGGGACGCCCGGCCAGCCGGGCGGCGCCTCCGGTTGACGTCGCGCCCGCCGGCGCCGGGCGACCGCGCCGCCGGGGCACTCGGCACTCCCTGCCGGCTTCGATATCGAACCGTGTCCTAATAAACCGATGCACCGCACAACCTCTGAAGCGGACAAAACGTCTCTGTGTGCGGCGGACGCCTTCGGCGGCGCCGCCGTCCGTTGTTCAGCTTTGGAGGGACCCTCGTGCACGCCGGAACACGTCGCCACACCGCCCGGTTGATACCTGCCGCGCTCGCGGCGGGGCTGCTGCTGACCGCGTGCGGGACCGGCGCCGGCTCGTCCAAGGCGGCGGAGCCCGCCGCCAAGGTGACCGTCACCCCGGCCGGCGGCAGCTCCGCCGCGAAGCTCGGCTCGCCGATATCCGTCAAGGCCGACGGCGGCAAGCTGACCGCGGTCGACGTCAAGGACGGCGAGGGCGCCAAGGTGCCCGGGAAGCTGACCGCTGACGGTGCGTCATGGACGTCCGAGGGCAAGGTCCGGCCGAAGACCACCTACACCGTGACCACCAAGGCGACGTCGACCGGCGGCAAGGAGTCCTCGGCCACCTCGACCTTCACCACCGAGCAGGCCGACAAGGTCAACAAGCTGACCAACACGCCGGGCAACGGGCAGACCGTCGGCACCGGGATGCCGGTCTCGATCCTCTTCGACCACCCGATAGCAAAGAGCCACCGCGCCGAGGTCGAGAAGGCGCTGAAGGTCACCACCCAGCCGCACGTCGAAGGCGCCTGGGGCTGGGTGACGGACTGGTCCGGCAAGGACCGGATCGACTGGCGGCCCAAGGACTACTGGCCGTCCGGCACCAAGGTGTCCGTGCGCGGCGGGCTGGGCGGCATCAACTCCGGCGACAGCGGCTGGTTCGCCCGCGACTACGACTTCGACTTCACGATAGGCGCCGACCACAAGGCCGTCATCGACGTGCCCTCGCACACCCTGACCATGTACGACGGCGGCAAGGCCGTGGGCACCGTCAAGGGCTCCGCGGGCTCCCCGCAGGACCCGACCCGCGGCGGCGTGCACACCGTCCGCAGCAAGAACGCCGCCGAGACCATGGACTCCGCCACCATCGGCCACGGCAACGAGTGGATGCTGGACTCCAAGTGGGTCACCCACCTCACCGCGTCCGGGACCTTCCTGCACTCCGCCCCCTGGAACAACTCCGTCGGCGTGGTCAACAACAGCCACGGCTGCTTCGGCATGACCACCTCGGACGCCAAGCGGGTCTACGACTTCCTGACGATCGGCTCCACCGTCGAGGTCAAGGGCACCAGCAGCACCAAGCAGACCGGCGTCGGCAACGGCCTGGAGGTCTGGCAGGAGAACTGGCAGCAGTGGCAGCAGCGCAGCGCCCTCAAGTAGCCGACCGGATCTCGGTCAGGACCCGCCGGGGCCGGCGCTGCCGCCGGGCACCGGGCGGGTGACCCGGTTGCCCGCCGGGTCGAGCACGTACCACGTCCCGCCGTGGTCGTCCGCGCCCTGGCCCCGCACGTCACCGGGCCGCTTGTCCCGGTCGAAGTAGTACAGCGGCTGCTCGTGGTAGGTGACCTGCCGGCTGCCGTCGCGGCGGGCGGTGGTGCCGAGCAGCTCCCCCCGCACGCCGCTGCCGGCCGTGGGCGCGCCACGCACCAGCACCGGCGGCCAGAGCGCCGCGCAGTCGCCGTAGCAGGTCGACTCGCGCCCCCGATCCGCCGTGAAGAGGTAGAGCGCGCGGCCCTGGCCGTCGACCAGGAGCGGGCCGAGCGGACCGGTGCGGGCGTGCACCGCGACCGGCCCCGCCGGCGGGATCGCCGACGGCGGGGCGCTCGTGGCCGGACCGGTGGCGGACGGGGTCCGGGCGGGTGCGGGACCGGTCCCGCCGGCCCCGGTCCCGCACCCGCCGGTCACCGCGGCGACCAGGGCGACGGTGGCCGCGGTGACGGCCGTCGCGGCGGTGTTGCACATCGCACGTCTCCTTGGCGCCCGAGCGGGCCCGGCGGACCGCCCGCCCCTCACTAGACCGCAGCCGCCCGGGCCCGGCCATCCGGGCGGCGGCGTTCGGCGTACCGGGACGGCGCGTGCCGCGCGGTCAGCGGACGTCGTGGGCGGTGCGCCGGTGGGTGGAGCGCCGGTCCTCGATGGCGGACCAGCGGTCGCCGTAGACGGTCTCGGTGATGCCCGGTTCGCGCAGGAAGGCGTGCGGGAAGCCGAGCGGGACGTCGCTGACGGCGTCCAGCCGCGCCAGGGCGTCGGCGTCCAGCACCACGTCCACGCTGGCGAGGTTGTCGGCGAGCTGGCTCTCCTTGGTGGCGCCGATGATCGGGATGACGTTGCCGGGGCGCTGCCGCAGCCAGGCCAGGGCCACCTGCGCCGGGCTCCAACCCCCCTGCTCGGCGACCTCCAGGACGGCGGTGACGGTCTCGTCCTCGTTGTGGTCCCAGTGGCTGGTCCGGTCGCTGGTGTCCAGCCGGCCGGACTCCCCGCGCCGGTACTTGCCGGTGAGTTTGCCGGCCGCGAGCGGGGCCCAGGCCAGCACGGCGAGGTCGAAGGCGCGGGCCTGCGGGAGCAGTTCGCGCTCCACGGTGCGCTCCAGCAGGTTGTAGCGCAGCTGCGAGCCGGCGAACGCGGTCCAGCCGCGCAGCTCGGCGAGGGTGTTGGCCTGGGCGATCTCCCAGGCGGGCCAGTCGGACACGCCGAGGTAGAGGACCTTGCCGGCCCGCACCACGTCGTCCAGGGCGCGCATCACCTCCTCGACGGGGGTGAAGTTGTCCCGGGCGTGCACCCACAGCACGTCGAGCCGGTCGGTGTTCAGCCGGCGGAGGCTGGCCTCGACGGACTGTACGAGGTTCTTGCGGTGGTTGCCGCCGGCGTTGACGTCGCCCTCGGCGGTGGCGCAGGTGTACTTGCTGGCCAGCACGAAGCGGTCCCGGCGGCCGGCGAGCAGTTCGCCGAGCATGGTCTCGGAGGTGCCGGCGGTGTAGTTGTTGGCGGTGTCGAGGAAGTTGCCGCCGGCGTCGGCGTAGGCGTCGAGGATGCGGGCGCTGGTGTCCTTGGCGCTGCCCCAGCCCCAGTCCTCGCCGAAGGTCATGGTGCCCAGGGACAGCTCGCTGACCCGCAGGCCGGTCTTGCCGAACAGTGTGTACCGCAACGGTTCCCCTTCGATCGGTGGTGCGTCACACGCTAGGAGCTGGAGCGCGCTCCAAGGCAAGGCGACATTCCCGCCGGAGGGTGGCCGGGAGGCGCCCGTGGTGCGGCGCCTCCCGGCCGGGCCGGGTCAGCCGGTGCGCAGCGCCGGGTCGCTGACGCCCGGCTTGCCGGTCTCGACGTGGCCGGCGAACCGGCGCAGGAAGCCGGCGTCGGTGTCGGCGGTGACCGTCAGGTCGTACCAGCGCTTGCTCGCGGTGAGGTCGACGGGCCGGGTGACGGTGCCGCCCGGGTCCACCCGGACGGTCTGCTTGGCGCCGCCGTAGGCGTTGGCGATGGTCAGGTTGCAGGCCGCGGTGCCCGGGTTGGTCAGGGTCAGCGCGACCTGTCCGGAGGCCGCGTCGTGGCGGGCGGTGACCTCGGGGGTCTGCTTCTTGCCGGGGCCCTTGAAGGTGCGCAGGAAGCCGTTGGGTCCGTGCACCGTCAGGTCGTAGGCACCCTTGGAGTAGGTGGTGTTCCAGGTGTCGGAGAGGGTCTTGCCGGCCTCGGTGGTGTACGTCCAGGGGCCGTCGGTGCGGTTGGGCGCGGTGACCAGGAAGCAGGCGCCGGCGGCGTTGCCGCCGCTGAAGGTGAGGGTGAAGCGGCCGCCGGCGACGTCCGCGGCGCCGTCGGTCAGCGGCACGTAGGCCAGCGGGCGGCTGGGCCGGGAGCCGGTCTCCTGCGTGGGCAGGACGGGGTTGGCTGGCGGCGTGGGGTGGTAGCTGTCGTGCCGGTCGTGGTCCGGCGGCTGGTAGCCCTTGGTGTCCGGGAGCGCCGCCGGCTTGGTGTTCTCCAGCGAGAAGTCGAAGGCGGAGGTGAGGTCGCCGCAGACGGCGCGGCGCCAGGGCGTGATGTGGGGCTCGTGGACGCCGAAGCGGTTCTCCATGAACCGGATGATGGAGGTGTGGTCGAAGACCTCTGAGCAGACGTAGCCGCCGGTGCTCCAGGGCGAGACCACCAGCATCGGGACGCGCTGGCCGAGGCCGTAGGGGCCGGCGGCGTAGCCGGCGCTGCCGGGGTAGTGGTCCAGGGCGGTGTCCACGGTGGACAGGCCCTGGGCGGCGGAGGCCGGCGGGAACGGCGGGACGACGTGGTCGAAGTAGCCGTCGTTCTCGTCGTAGGTGATGAACAGGGCGGTCTTGCTCCACACGTCCGGGTTGGAGGTGAGCGCGTCCAGGACCTGCGAGACGTACCAGGCGCCGTAGTTGGCGGGCCAGTTGGGGTGCTCGGAGAAGGCTTCGGGGGCGGCGATCCAGGAGACCTGCGGCAGTTTGCCGGCCTTGACGTCGGCCTTGAGCTGGTCGAAGTAGCCGCCGCCCTGCTTGACGTTGGTGCCGGTGCGGGCCTTGTCGTAGAGCGGGTCGCCGGGCTTGGCGTTGCGGTACTGGTTGAAGAAGAGCAGGGAGTTGTCGCCGTAGGTGCCGCGGTAGGCGTCGTCGATCCAGCCCCACTTGCCGGCGGCGTCCAGGCCGTCGCCGATGTCCTGGTAGATCTTCCAGGAGACGCCGGCCTTCTCCAGGCGCTCGGGGTAGGTGGTCCAGCCGTAGCCGGCCTCCTCGTTGCCGACGACCGGGCCGCCGCCGGTGCCGTCGTTGCCGACGTAACCGGTCCACATGTAGTAGCGGTTGGGGTCGGTGGCGCCCATCAGCGAGCAGTGGTACGCGTCGCAGACGGTGAACGCGTCGGCGAGCGCGTAGTGGAACGGGATGTCCTTGCGGGTCAGGTACGCCATGGTGCCGGTGCCCTTGGCGGGGATCCACTGGTCGTACTTGCCGTTGTTCCACGCCTGGTGGCCGCCGTGCCAGTCGTGGTTGAGGCCCTCGATGAACTGCATGCCGAGGTTCTCGGCGTCGGGGTGGTAGGGCAGCACGTCCTTGCCGCCGTTCGCCTGGTACCAGACGGACTTGCCGCTCGGCTGGGTGACCGGGCGCGGGTCGCCGAAGCCGCGGACGCCCTTCAGCGAACCGAAGTAGTGGTCGAAGGAGCGGTTCTCCTGCATGAGGACGACGATGTGCTCGACGTCCTTGATGGAGCCGGTGCTGCGCCGGGCCGGGATGGCGGCGGCGCGGGCGATGCTGCCGGAGAGGGCGGTGACGCCCGCGGTGGCGCCGGCTATCTGGAGGAAACGCCGGCGGTTGATGTCAGCCATGTGTCTGGGGACCTCGTGGGTGGGGGGAAATGACGGGGGGTCTGTTCGGGAGCACGGTGCGCAAGGGTCGTGCGGATACAGCGGTCAGCAGAGTGTTCCAAGAGGAACGAGGGTCCGGGAAGAGGGGGTGTCCCGGAGATGACACCTCACCGTACGGAGGGCGAACTCACCGGCCGGAGCGGGCCGGGCACGACGAACGGCCGGCGGGACACGGCGGTGCTGCCGTGTCCCGCCGGCCGTTCGGGGGCCGGTCGGGGGCGTCGGGTCGACGACGCCTCGGAGCTGGGACTCAGACCAACGTCGCCTCCGAGGGCGGCGGTCCGGAGGCGGCGGACGGCTCGACGGCCGGGGCCGCCGACGGCTCGGCCACGGGGGTCGGCTCCGCCGCGGCGGGGGCCGGCGGAGCCCCGTCGGGCGCACCGGTCGGCGGCGCCGGCGGGCCGACCGGCGCCGTGCGGGCCGCCTCGATCCGGCGGGTGAACCAGACGACCTTGCCGCCGGCCGTGCCGCAGCTGCCCCAGCTGTCGCTCAGCGCGGCGATCCGGGCGAGCCCGCCGCCGCTCGCGCCCTCCAGCCGCGGCAGCCGGGGCCCGTCGTCGGCGACCGATGCCGTCAGGTGGCGCTCGCCCCGGCGGAGTTCGACCACGCAGCGAGCGTCGGGGCCGATGTGCCGGTGGACGTTGGTCAGGAGTTCCGCCACCCCCTCGCACACCGGCCTGACCTGCGGCGCGAGGTCCCAATGGCGCAGGTGCGCGGCGACGATGCGCCGGATCTGGGGGACGCGCTCCGCCGAGACGTGCAGTTCGACCGTGTAGTGCCGGTCTCCGGGTGGTGTCATGTCGTGGCTCCTCACCGCGAGGCTCACGTCCTTCACCTCGTTGGACCAACGAACCCCGAACACGAAGAGTGAGCATCCGTCACGTATGGGTGGACTGTCATGCTGACCCGCGGGTTCGGGGCCCGCAACAGGGGTGGTCCGTATGAGGTGACCCCCTCTCAAGTGAGCGGCACGGCCCGGGCGGTCAGGATCCGGTCCGGCGTCAGCGGCAGGTCCCGCAGCCGGACGCCGGTGGCGTGCCACACCGCGTTGCCGATCGCCGCCGGGGTGCCGACGATGCCGATCTCGCCGATGCCCTTGCTGCCCATGGGGTTGAGGTGCGGGTCCTCCTCGTCGAGCCAGTACGCCTCGATCGCCGGGACGTCGGCGCAGGCCGGGACGTGGTACGCGGCCAGGTCGCGGGCGGTGAAGTCGCCGTAGACGGGATCCAGTGCGCTGTCCTCGGTGAGGGCCATGCCCAGGCCCATGACCATGCCGCCGACGAACTGGGAGCGCGCGGTACGGGGGTTGAGGATGTGCCCGGCCGCGTACTGGCCGAGCAGGCGGCGGACCCGGACCTCGCCGGTGCGGGTGTCGACCTGCACCTCGGCGAAGACGGCGCCGAAGGCGTGCCGGGAGTACGGGGAGGGCTGCTCGGTCTCCCGGCGGGTGTCCTCGGCGACGGTGACGCCCTCGTCGGGCAGCGGCCCCCGGTGCTCCCGCAGTCGGGCCAGCAGCGCGGTGCACGCCTTGTGGACGGCCCAGCCCCAGGAGGCGGTGCCGGTGGAGCCGCCGGCGAGCACGGCGGGCGGCAGGTCGCTGCTGCCGATCTCGACCCGGACCCGGTCCGCGGGGGCGCCGAGCGCGGCGGCGGCGATCTGGGCGAGCACGGTGCGGGCGCCGGTGCCGATGTCGGTGGCGTTGACCCGGACGCGGAAGGTGCCGTCCGCGGCGGCGTGCGCCTCGGCGTCGGTGGCGGAGATCTGGACGGGGTAGGTGGCGGCGGCGACGCCGGTGCCCAGCAGCAGGTCGCCCTGGCGGCGCACGGCGGGGCGCGGGTCCCGGGACGACCAGTCGAAGCGGGCGGCGCCCGCGCGCAGGCAGTCGACGAGGTGGCGGCTGCTGAAGGGGCGGCCGGTGTCCGGTTCGGTCCCGGGTTCGTTGCGGATCCGCAGGTCGATCGGGTCGAGGCCGAGGACGACGGCGAGTTCGTCGACGGCCGACTCCAGCGCGTACATCCCGGGGGCCTCGCCGGGGGCCCGCATCCAGGAGGGCGTCGGGACGTCGAGCGCGGCCAGGCGGTGCACGGTACGGCTGTGCGGCGAGGTGTACATGATGCGTGCGGGCATCGCGGCCTGTTCGACGAACTCGGCGACCGTGGAGGTGTGGGTGACGATCTCGTGGGCCAGGGCGGTGATCACGCCGTCGGGCCCGGCGCCGAGGCGCACCCGGTGGAGGGTGGGGGCGCGGTGGCCGACGACGGCGGGCAGGTGGCGGCGCGGCAGGGCGAGTTTGACCGGGCGGCCGGTGTGCCGGGCGGCCATCGCGGCGAGCACGACCTGGGGGCGGGGCGTTCCCTTGGAGCCGAAGCCGCCGCCGACGTGCTCGGAGCGGACGGTGATCTGGTCCTGACCGAGCTTGAACAGGGCGGCCAGGTCCTCGCGGACCCTGGTGGCGCCCTGGCTGGAGTCGTGGACGGTGAGGTGGCCGTGGGTCCACAGGGCGGTGGCGGCGTGCGGTTCCATGGGGTGGTTGTGCAGCGGCGGCACCGTGTAGGTGACGTCGACGGTCGCCGGTGCGGCGGCGAACGCCGCGTCGAAGTCGCCGCGTTCGCGGGCCCCCGGGCCGCCGAAGACCTCCGCCGGCACGTACAGCCGGGGGTGGTCGGCGGTGACCGTCACGTCGTGGGGTTCGGTGGCGTAGCTGACGTGGACGGCCTCGGCGGCGTCCCGTGCTGCCTCCAGGGTGTCGGCCACGGCCAGCGCGACGTACCAGCCGCGGTGCGGGACCCGGTCCTCCTGGAGCAGGGCGAGGGTGGGGTCGCCGGTGGGCGCCAGGCGGGGCGCGTTCTCGTGGGTGAGCACCGCGATCACGCCGGGCAGGGCCAGCGCCGCGCCGGTGTCCAGTTCGGTGATCCGGCCGCGGACGACGGTGGCCGGTACCGGCCAGGCGTAGGCGCAGCCGTCCGGGGTGTGCTCGGCGGCGTAGCGGGCGGTGCCGGTGACCTTCTCCCGGCCCTCGCGGCGGACCAGCGGGTCGCCCAGCGGATGCGGCGGCGGGCCCGGCGGGAACGGTGCTTCCTCCGGCGGATGGCTCATGGCGCGGGTCCTTGCGGTCGGGGGCGGGGTCACCCTGTGTCGGAGTGGCCGGCCCGGTCGGCCCGGTCGGCGCCGTCAGCGAGCTCGGTGAGCACGCCGACGGCGAGGGACTGGGCCAGCGGGACCTTGAAGCCGTTGTCGCGCAGCGGTGCGGCGGCGGCGAGTTCGGCGGCGGCGGCGCGGGCGAAGTGCTCCTCGGTGGCGGGCGCGCCGAGCAGCGCGGCCTCGGCGGTGCGGGCCCGCCACGGCCGGTGGGCCAGGCCCCCGAAGGCGAGTGCGACGTGCACCACGACGCCGTCGCGGACCACGAGGACGGCGGCGACCGAGACCAGGGCGAAGGCGAACGAGGCGCGGTCGCGGACCTTGCGGTAGCGGGAACGGGCGCCGGCGCGGGGCGGCGGCAGTTCGACGGCGGTGAGCAGTTCGCCGAGCCGGATCTCGGTGTCGCGTTCGGGGCTGTCGCCGGGCAGCCGGTGGAAGTCGGTGGCGGGAACGGTGCGTTCGCCCTCGGGTCCGTGCAGGTGCACGGTGGCGTCCAGGGCGGCGAGGGCGACCGCCATGTCGGAGGGCTGGGTGGCGACGCAGTGCGCGGAGTGCCCGAGGACGGCGAGGTCGCGGTGGGCGCCGTCGACGGCCGGGCAGCCGCTTCCGGGCTCCCGTTTGTTGCAGGGTTTGGCGGTGTCCTGGAAGTAGCCGCAGCGGGTGCGCTGGAGGAGGTTGCCGCCGGTGGTGGCGGTGTTGCGGAGCTGGCCGGAGGCGCCGGCCAGCAGGGCCTGCGACAGCACCGGGTACCGGTCGCGGACGACCGGGGCCGCGGCGAGGTCGGCGTTGCGGACGGTGGCGCCGATGCGCAGGCCGCCGTCCGGCAGTTCCTCGACGCGGTCCAGCGGCAGCCGGCTGACGTCGATCAGGGTGCGCGGGGCCTCCACGCCGAGCTTCATCAGGTCGACGAGGTTGGTGCCGCCGGCGAGGAACTGGGCGCCGGGCTGTCCGGCGGCGGCCCGCACCGCCTCGTCGACGCTGTCGACCCGCAGGTAGCCGAAGGGTCTCACCGGCCCCTCACCCCCGCCCCGGCGGCCGCCGCGTCGGCGACCGCCTCGACGATCCTCGGGTAGGCGCCGCACCGGCACAGGTTGCCGCTCATCCGCTCCCGGATCTCGTCGGCGGTGAGGGCGACCGGCGCCCCGGAGGGCGCGGTGTCCGGGGTGACGTGCGAGGGGAAGCCGTCGGCCGCTTCGGCGAGGACGCCGACCGCCGAGCAGATCTGGCCGGGGGTGCAGTAGCCGCACTGGAGGGCGTCGCGCTCCAGGAACGCCTCTTGCAGGGGGTGCAGCCGGTCGGCGTCGGCGAGGCCCTCGACGGTGGTGATCCGGCGCCCGTCGTGCGCCACGGCCAGCAGCAGGCAGCTGTTCGCGCGCCGCCCGTCGACCAGCACGGTGCAGGCGCCGCACTGCCCGTGGTCGCAGCCCTTCTTGGTGCCGGTGAGGCCGAGGTGCTCGCGGAGCAGGTCCAGGACGGTGGTGCGGTGGTCGAGGGTCAGGGCGTGCGGGGTGCCGTTGACGGTGAGGGTCAGCGCGGAGTGGCGGCCGTTGACCGGGCGGGGGCCGTCGGCGCCGTCCGGGCGGCCGTCCGCGGTCGGCATCAGGGGGCGCCCTTCGTGACGGGCTGCCGCAGCGTCTCCAGCCGCAGTTCGACCTCCTTCTCCTGGTCGCCGGCGGCCGTGCCGAGGAGGTGGACGACGAAGGCGGACTTCAGGCCCGCGCACAGCTGGTCCACCGCCCAGTAGCCGCCCTGGAGGCTGACGGTGACCGGGGCGCTGAGCCGGCGCGGCTCCGGGGTGGTGCCGCGCTCGCTGACGTCGACGGTGGAGGTCCACACCGTCGTGCCCGGCCCGGGCGCCTCCTGGGGGACGTCGTCCGGGGCGCGGTCGGAGCGGAAGGCGGTGTGCAGGACCCGGAAGACGGCGTGGGCGTCCGCCGCCTTGCAACCCTCGACCTCCACCACCACGTCGGCCGATGCGTGCTCCGCGGGTGACGCCTGTTCGTCGCTGTTCACTGTGGGGGCCTTCCTGTGGGTGCCGGACGCTTCCAGGCTCACTCGGCGCCCCGCTCTCGGCTACCCGAGGCTCGAACGAGTGGTTTAAACGGGCGCACCTGCTCGCCGCGACCACGCAGCGTTACTTTGTGTAGCCGGAGGGCGCTCTCCGTAGTCGCCTCGCCGTCCCTGCCGGCCGCACACCCCCAGGAGCACCGTTGACCCGTTCCCTCGTCGACCAGCACGCCACCGGCTACAGCCTCCGTCAGGCGCTGTGCATGGCGCGCGCCGCCGAGCTCGCCTACCACGACGAGCCGAGCATCGAGGCCACCGCCCGGGAGTGGGGGTTCGACCGGGTGCGCCACCACCACACCGCGTTTCGCCCGCCGTTCCCGCTCCGGGACACCCGGGCGTACACCCTCGGCGGGCGGCACGTGATCGTCACCGCGTTCCGCGGCACCGAGCCGGCCGAGCTGCGGGACTGGCTGTCCGACGCCGACACCCCGCCGTGGCCCGGCCCCGGCGGCCGGGGCGCCGTCCACCACGGGTTCGCCGAGGCGTTGGAGTCCGTCTGGCCGCAGGTCCTCACGGCGCTGAAGGAGCTGCGCGACGACGACCAGCAGGTCTACTTCACGGGCCACGGCCTGGGCGGTGCGCTGGCGATGCTGGCCGGCGCCCGGCTCCACTTCGAGGACCCCCGGCTGACCGCCGACGGCGTCTACACCTTCGGCCAGCCCCGCACCTGCGACCCGGGCCTGGCCCGGGAGTTCAACACCGCCTTCACGCAGCGGATGTACCGCTTCGTCAACCACGACGACGTCGTCCCCCAGCTCCCGCCGGAGCCGGCCTTCCGGCACGTCTCCGCGCTGCGCCACATCGACTCCCGGGGCGCGGTGCACAACACCGTGCCGCTGGACGGCGGCCTGCCCGACCGCGGCCGGGGCCTCGCCGCCGACCTGCTCTCCCCCGCCTCCGACGGCATCCGGGACCACGGCGTCGCCGCGTACGTCAGCGCGCTGGAGCGGGCGGCGGAGCAGCAGGACTGAGCCCCGTACCGGCCGCGGGGGCAGCGAGGGCGGGCGCCAGCGGCGGGGCGACGAAGGGGACAGCGGCGGCGCGCGGGACGATCTCGACCTCGTCGCCGAGGGCCCACTCCGCGGCCCGGGAGGACATCGCGGCCGGGACGATGTCGCTGATGTCAGGCGCGGCGGGGATGTCGTAGGTGGCGTGCGCGTCGTGCGGGAGGACGACGCGGTGGCCCAGCTCCAGGGCGGTGCGCGCGGTGGCGGCGACGCACATTTCGGAGAGCACCCCGCACACCGCCAGTTCGGTCACGCCCGCCGCGTCGAGCAGGGCGCCGAGCCCGGTGTCCGCGAAGCCGTCGTCCTCGGTCTTGCGGACCACGTGCTCGCGGGGGCCGGGCTCGACGGGGAGGTGGAGTTCCCAGCCGGGGGTGTGCGGTGCGTCGACGGCGCCGGGCGCGCCGTCGTTCTGGAGGTGGACGACGAGGGCCCCGGCGGTGCGGGCGCGGGCGAGCAGGCCACGGGTGCAGTCCAGGACCCGGGCCGCCTCGGGGACCGCCTCGGCCCCGGAGACGAACGCGGTTTGGACGTCGACGACGAGGAGGGCCTGGACGGGGCGGAGCGGCCGGGCGGGCACGGCGGTCTCGGGGGGCATGGCGGTCACGGCGGTCATGGGGGCCATCATCGTCGAACGCGGCACTCGGCCGGACGGGCGGGAAAGGTACCGGCCGGACGGGCATGGTTGCCACGGGCATCGATCCGGGCGGATCATCCGTAGGTGCTCCGGCCGTGCACGCGTCGGTTCCGTGCGTGGGCGTTCCGTGCGGCGGGGCGCGGCATCCGACCGCACCGCGACGACGCGAGGAGGGCCACCGTGGAGGCTGTCACCGTCAACGGCCGCTGCGCACCGGGGTTCGAGGGGGTGCGCAGCGCCTTCGAGCGGAACTTCCGCGAGCACCGCGAGGTCGGGGCGGCAGTCGCGGTCACCCTGGACGGGGAGCGGGTGGTCGACCTGTGGGGCGGCCGGGCGGACGCGACCGGGAGCCGGGCCTGGGGGCCCGACACCCTGGTCAACGTCTACTCGTCGGCCAAGGGCATGACCGCGTTGTGCGCCCATCTCCTGGTGGAGCGGGGCGCGTTGGACCTGGACGCGCCGGTCGCCCGTTACTGGCCGGAATTCGCCCGGGCCGGCAAGGAGGCCATACCGGTGCGCTGGCTGCTCAGCCACCGCGCCGGGATGCTGGCGCCCCGGGAGCCGCTGGCCGAGGGCCGGGCCTACGACTGGGACTACGTCTGCGACGCCCTGGCGGCCACCGCGCCGTGGTGGGAGCCGGGAACGGCGCAGGGCTACCACGCGGTGACGTTCGGCTATCTGGTCGGCGAGGTGGTCCGCCGGATCACCGGGCAGTCGTTGGGGGCGTTCCTGCGCAGCGAGGTCACCGGGCCGCTGGACGCCGGGGTCTTCATCGGCACGCCGGTCGAGGAGCACCCGCGCTGCGCCGACATGGTCGGCCAGCTGAACGCCGCCCAGCTCCGCGAGCGCTTCCCGGACCTGCCGACGCCGCCGGTGCGCGGGCTCGCCGACCATCCGCTGGCCGGCGTCGCGCTGGCGCTGACGTACGTGCCGACCGGCGACGTCAACAGTGCCGCCTACCGCACCGCCGAGATCCCGGCGGGCAACGCGCACGCCTCGGCGCGCGGCCTGGCCGCCGTCTACGCGGCGCTGGCCGGCGGTCGGCTGGTCCGGCCCGCCACCCTGGAGGCGATGCGCACCTCGCAGAGCCGGCCGGACGAACCGGACCTGGCCCTCGGCGCGCTCACCCCGGAGGGCCCCTCAGCGACCCATCGCTGGGGGCTGGGCTACATGCTCAACGACCGGGGCCAGGCGGGCCCCAACCCCCGGGCCTTCGGGCACGGCGGGGCGGGCGGTTCGTTCGCCTTCGCGGACCCGGAGAACGGGCTGGCGTACGCGTACGTCATGAACCGCTACGGGGGCGGGACCAGCGGTTCGGACCCGCGCAGCCGGGCGCTGGTGACGGCGGTGTACGCGGCGCTGGCGGAGGTCCGCGGCCGGCGCTGAGGGCGCCCGCGGGCCGCCGCGAACGCCCGGGCGCGGCGCCATAATGGGAGGTGCGGCATGGATCCGTCCGGCGCCGCCGCGGGTGCGACGGCCCCGGAGAGAGGGCGTGGTGACCATGGAACGGGACACCGAGACGGTTCACGAGGCGTACGCGTTCGTCTGCCTGCACTGCGGACACGGATGGGAAGAGGAGTACGAGATCCGGCACACCACCGATCTCGCGGGCCGTCGGCGCGCCGACTACTTCACGCACGGCCGGCGGGTGCCCTCTCCGCTGACCCGCGCGGACTGCCCGGACTGCAACCGCGGCCCGATCCGGATCCTGCGGCCCGGCCGGGTGAACAGCGCCCGGACGTTCCTCGGCTGACGCGTCCCGCGGCGCACCGGACCCCGCTGCGATTCGATAACGGGCGCGGACGCCCCGTCCTGCACCCCGGCAAACGTTGCATATGCTCAGGTCGGGGGCCCGGAGGCGGGTTTCGGACAGTCGGACGGGCCTCGGCCCGCCCCCGCAAGCGATCGTCTCTCCGGGGACCGGCCGGCCGGTCCCCGGGCCGTCACTACGCCGGGGTGGACCTTGACCGTGGAGAAGGGGGAGCAGCGCACCCGCTCCCGTGCGCTGGCCGCGCTTCCGTACCTGGTCATGGCCGCGGTCAGCGCCGTGGACCTCACCGCGGGCCCGGGGGTCGGCTTCCTGCCGCTGGTGTCGCTGGGGCCGGCGTTCGCCGGTCTCGTCGGCGGCTGGCGGCGCACCGCGCTGGTCGGGCTGATGGCGGCGGTGCTCTGCGTCGGGCTGGGGGTCCACAGCGGGTTGTTCGAGAGCCGCCGCGGGCTGACGGCGTTGCTGTCGGTGGCCGGCGTGACCGCGGCCGGGGTGGTGGCGGCGGTGATGCGCCAGCGCCGGGAGGCGGAGCTGGCCAGCGTCCGGTCGATCGCCGAGGTCGCCCAGCGGGTGCTGCTGCGGCCGGTGCCGCGCGGCGCCGGGCCGCTGCGGATCGCGGTCTCGTACACCTCCGCGGTGGCCGAGGCCCGGATCGGCGGCGACCTCTACGAGGTGGTCACCTCGCCCGCCGGGGTGCGGATCATCGTCGGGGACGTGCAGGGCAAGGGCCTGGAGGCGGTGGAGAGCGCCGCGGTGGTGCTCGGCGCGTTCCGGGAGGCGGCGCACGACGAGCCCGACCTGCCGGCGGTCGGCGCGCGGGTCGAGCGGGCGCTGAACCGCCACCTGTCCGGTGAACGGTTCGTGACCGCGGTGCTCGCCGAGATCGGCGACGGCCCGCACGCCACGCTGCTGAACTTCGGCCACCCCGCCCCGCTGGTCGTCCGCGCCTCCGGCGAGGTCCGCTACGCGGCGCCGCCGGAACGCGCGCTGCCGCTGGGCCTGGTGGAGCACGGGCCGGAGGCGCCGGTCCCCCACCAGGTGCCGTTCGCCCCCGGCGACCAGTTGCTCTTCTACACCGACGGGGTCACCGAGGCCCGGGACTCGGCCGGTTGGTTCTACCCCCTCGACGAGCGCGCCCACCTGCTCAAGGAGCCCGACCCGGAAGCGGCGCTGCAGGCCGTCCGGGAGGACGTGGTCGACCACGCCGAGGGGCCGCTGCACGACGACGCGGCGATGCTGCTGGTGCGCTACCGGACGCGGCACCGGGACCCGGACCGGCCGGGCCCCGGTGGCGGTCAGGACAGCGGCAGCCCGGTGTAGTTCTCGGCGATCTCGGCGGCGGCGTGCCAGGAGCCGGCGATGCGGTCGAGTTGGGAGAGCTGGAGCCGGGTGTCGAAGGGGCTCTGGTCCGGGGCGGTGTGCAGGGTCGTGGTCATGAGGTGCGAGAAGTGCTCGGCGCGCCAGACCCGGCGCAGACAGGTGGCGGAGTAGGCGTCGAGCAGTTCGTCCGACCCGGTCCGGTGCCGGTGCGTCAGGGCGCGGGCCAGGACGGTGACGTCGGCGACGGCGAGGTTGAGGCCCTTGGCGCCGGTGGGCGGCACGATGTGCGCCGCGTCGCCGGCCAGCAGGACCCGGCCCCAGCGCATCGGCTCGGTGACCGCGCTGCGCAGCGGCAGGACGGCCTTGGCGGTGAGCGGGCCGCGGGTCGGCTCCCAGGGGGCGGCGTCGACGGCGGCGCGGGCTTGCAGCTCGTCCCAGATCAGCTCGTCGGGCCACGCGGCCGGGTCGGTGCCGTTGGGGACCTGGAGGTAGAGCCGGCTGACGGCCGGTGTGCGCATGCTGAGCAGGGCGAAACCGCGGTCGGAGTGGGCGTAGACCAGTTCGTCGTGGGAGGGCGGGACGTCGGCGAGGACACCGAGCCAGGAGTACGGGTAGCCGCGGGTGTAGGTGCGGCGCGCGGACTCCGGGATCGCCTGCCGGGCCACGCCGTGGAAACCGTCGCAGCCGGCGACGTAGGCGCAGGTGAGGGTGTGTTCGCGGCCGCCGTGTGCGTAGTGGATGCGGGGCCGGTCGGTGTCCGCGCCGGTGACCGCGCGCGCCCGGGCGCCGAACAGCAGCGGCGGGCCGTCGGCCCGTTGCAGCGCTATCAGGTCCTTGACGACCTCGGTCTGGGCGTAGACGGTCACCCGGCGGCCGTCGGTCAGTGCCGGGAAGTCCAGGCGGTGGGCGCGCCGTTGGTACCGCAGTTGGATGCCGTCGTGGACCAGTCCCTCGCGGTCCAGCCGCTCCCCCGCCCCGCAGGCGCGCAGCACGTCGGTGGTGCCCTGTTCGAGGATGCCGGCGCGCTGCCGCCGTTCGACGTAGGCGCGGTCGCGGCCCTCCAGGACGACGCAGTCGATGCCGGCGCGGTGCAGCAGTCGGGCGAGCAGCAGTCCGGCGGGGCCGGCGCCGATGATGCCGACGGTGGTGTCGCGGGGCGTCACAGCGCCGTTCCCGGGGCGGTGTGGAGCGGCGCGAGGTGGAGCGGGGCGAGGTGGGCGAGGAGCGCGGCGAGCACCTCGGCCGGGCGCTCGACGCCGGCCAGGTGGGCCGCGCCGGACAGCTCGACGAGGCTGGCGTCCCGGATGCCGTCGGTGAGTTCGCGGGCGTGCGCGGGTGGGGTGGCCGGGTCGGCGCGGCCGGCGACGACGAGGGTGGGGGCGGTGATCCGGGGCAGTGCGCTGCGCAGGTCGAAGGCGGCCAGGGCGTCGCAGCAGGCCGCGTACCCGTCGGGCGAGACGTCCCGGCGGAGCGCCTCGACCAGGGCGGTCGCGGTCGGTGAGGCGGCGAAGGCGGGGGTGAACCAGCGGCCGGCGGCCGTGTCGGCGACGGCGTCGGTCCCCTCGGCACGGACCTGGGCGGCCCGGTCGCGCCAGCCGGCCGGCTCGCCGAACCGCGCGGACGAGCAGACCAGGGCGAGCGAGGCGATCCGGTACGGGTGGTGGGCGGCGAGCCAGGCGCCCACCGCGCCGCCCAGCGACGCCCCGGCGTAGGCGAACCGGTCGAGGCCGAGGGCGTCGGCGAGGTCCAGGACCAGGCCGGCCAGTTCGGGGACGGTGGTCGTCCCGGGGTCGGCCAGCGCGTCCAGGGGGGTGCCGCCGTGGCCCGGGAGGTCCCAGCGGACGACGCGGAACCGGTGGGCGAGGTCGGGGAGTTGGGGGTCCCAGAGGGAGAGCGCGGTACCCAGGGACGGGCCGAGGACGAGCGGCGGGGCGCCGAGCGGGCCGTTGACGGTGTGGTGCAGTGCGGGCGCGGCGGGCGGCGTCAATGCGGGCTCCTGCGGGTCGTGCGGGTGCGACGGGCGCGTGGGTGCGTGGGTGCGTGGGTGCGTGGGTGCGTGGGTGCGTGGACGGGGCCGGGGCCGGGGCGGCCGGTGGTGGGCGTGGTGGCTGCGCGGTCGGTCGGTCAGCGGAAGGCAAGGAACACCGTCTCCTCGTCCCCGCCGTCCGCCGACTGCCGGAGCCGGATGTCGAACCGGAGGCGGCCGGGGCCGTCGGGGCGGGCCAGGAGGGTGCGGGCGCGCTCCGCGGGCAGCTGTGCCAGCAGCGGGTCGGCGGCGCGGGTCGCGGTGCGCTCGGCGAAGTAGACGCGGGTGAACAGGTGCTCCAGCAGGCCGCGGGCGTGCACGCAGACCGCCAGGTGCGGTGCGGCGTCCGGGCGGGCGGCGGGCGGCAGGGTGCGCACCGCGTAGTGGCCGCCGGCGTCGGTGGGGACCCGGCCGAAGCCGGTGAACACCGCGCCGTCCCGGCCGAGGAGCGCGCCGGTGGCCGGGTCCCGGCGCAGCGAGCCGGGTGCGCCGGCCGCCGGGCCGCCGTCCGGGCCGGCCTGCCAGAACTCCAGCAGGGCGTCCGCCACCGGCGCGCCGGCCCCGTCGCGGACCGTTCCGTGCAGGGTGACGGCGTCGGGGTGCCCCTCGGGCGCGATCCGGCCGCCGCCGGGGAAGGGCAGGGCGTGGCCGAAGAAGGGGCCGATGGTCTGCGCGGGCGTCGGGGCGAGCGGCCCGCCGCGGTCGGTGGCGTCCGGCATCAGCGCGTCCCCTCGGTCCAGGTGGCGGACGGGCCGTCCAGGACCACGTCCCAGCGGTAGGCGAGCGGGCCGCCCGGGTGGGACAGCGCGTGGTCGTAGACCGCGATCAGGCGCTGTCGGGCGGCGGGGTCGGCGACCCCGGCCAGCATCTGGTCGTGGGGCAGGAGCGGGTCGCCGGGGAAGTACATCTGGGTGACCAGCCGCTGGGTGAAGGCGGTGCCGAAGAAGGAGAAGTGGAGGTGGGCCGGGCGCCAGGCGCTGTCGTCGGGCAGGGGGTAGGCGCCGGGCCTGATGGTGGTGAAGGCGTAGCGGCCGTGGGCGTCGGTGAGGCAGCGGCCGACGCCGGTGAAGTGGGGGTCCAGGGGCGCGGGGTGGCGGTCCTGGCGGTGTGCGTACCGGCCGGAGGCGTTGGCCTGCCAGATCTCGACGAGTTGGCCGCGGACCGGCCGGCCGGCGCGGTCCAGGACCCGCCCGGTGACGGTGAGGCGTTCGCCCTGCGGTTCGCCGGCGTGCTGCCGGGTGAGGTCCGCGTCGAGGTCGTGCACGTCGGCGGGGCCGAAGACCGGGCCGGTCAGCTCCACGGCCTCCGGATCGGTGGCGGTGTCGAGGAGGTGGCGCGGCCGCCGGGGGAAGCGGTCCGGCGCGCCCTGGTAGGGCGTCGGCTCCGGGGTCGGGAGCGGCGGGGCGGGGGATGCCGGTGCGGTCATGGGTGCCCTTTCCCTGCGGTGGACGGGTGCGGACCGGGCGGTGGACACCGCTTTCGCCGAAACGCGGTCCAGCGTGCCGACGAATGCCCCGGCGGTCACCGGGGCGCGCCGGTGCGTACCGGAGCGCCACTCCCGACGGACGCGGCGTCCTGGTGAGCGCCCGTCAGGACGCGTCCGGACCCGGCCGGTCACCGACGCCCTCGCGGCCCTCCTGGCGGACCAACTCACCTGCTCACAAAGGGTGTTCGCACAGTGAACTGAAGTTCACGCTCGTGGTGCCCCGAGTCTGGCCCCGGCCCCGGGCCGTGTCAACGGTGCGCCGGGTACGGTTCCGGACTACTCCGGACCACCTCGCCGCACCATGGAGAACCCGTTGCCGTCACCCGCCCGCCCCGCTCCGCCCGTCCCGCCGCCGCCGGAGGCGGTGGCGCCTCTGATGCGCGCGCTGGCCGTGCTGCGCGCGCTGACGGCGGCCGGGGGCCGGGCGGCGGTGAGCGATCTGGTGCGGGCCACCGGTCTGCCGCGCGCCACCGTGGACCGCCTGTTGAGCACCCTGGGCCGGCTCGACTACGTCCGCGCCGAGGGCCGCGACGCGGTGCTCGCCCCCGCCCTGCTGGAACTCGGCAACGCCTACCTCGCCGCCACCGGCCTGCCCGACCGGCTCGGCCCCCTGGCCGACCGCCTCGCCGACACCCTCGACGAATCGGTGTCGCTGGCCGTCCCCGACGGCGACGGGCTGCGCTTCGTCCACCAGGCGACGCGTCGGCGCGCGGTGTCGCTGGCGTTCCGCATCGGCGACCTGCTGCCGGCCGAACGCGGGGCGCCGGGCGCGCTGTTCGCGGCGGACTGGGCGCCGGCGGACTGGCAGCGCTGGCGGGCGCGGCGGGCCGCCGACCCGGCCGACGCGGGTTTCCCCGCGGTGCCGCCCCGGAGGCCGGCGGACGCCGCGCCGGCCGGCGCCCGGCGGCTCGCGGCGGACTTCACCGCGCGGGTGGCCGCGGCCCGGATCGCCGGCTGGTCGCTCGACGACCAGCTCATCGAACCGGGCCTGATCGCCGTGGCGATGCCGGTCCGGGACCCGGCCGGCCGCACGGTCTGCGCGGCGAGCGTGGTCAGCCACACCAGTCGCCACCCGGCCGCGGCGCTCCCGGACGCGGTCCTGCCCCGGCTTCGCGCGACGGTCCTCGCCATGGAGCGGGCGTTGACCGCGCCGGCCCCCGCCACGGTCGCGGACGACGGCCGCCCGGCCGCCTGGCGGCGCGCCTCGAAGCGGCAACTGGGCCCGGGATTCGTGGAGTCCGTCGCCCGCGGGCTGGCCGTGCTCACCGCGTTCGGCACCGGCCGGGCCGCACTGACGCTCTCCGCGGTCGCCGAGGCGGCCGGGCTCCCCCGCGCCACCGCCCGGCGCGCCCTGATCACCCTGGAGCACCTCGGCTACACCACGGCCGACGGCGGCCGGTTCCGCCTCGCCCCCAGGGTGCTGGAGCTCGGCTTCGCCCGGCTCTCCGGGCTCACCCTGCCGGACCTGGCCCGGCCCCACCTGACCGCGCTGGCCGAACGCGTCGGGGAGTCGGCGTCGTTGGCGGTGCTGACCGCCGACGGTGCGGACGCCCAGCCGGCCGTGCAGTACGTCATCGGGGTCCTCGCGGCCCGCATCATGCGGGTCACGATCAGCCCGGGCAGCCGCGCCCCGGCGCCCGCCACCGCCGCGGGCCGGGTCCTGCTGGCGGCCTCGCCGGCCGCCGGGCGCACCGCCCGCCCGGAGCACCGCACCGCGCCCGGCCCGGCCGGCCCCCCGCTCCTCCTCGACCGCGTCCGGGCCGACGGCCACGCCCTGGTGGACGACGAACTGGAGCCGGGCCTGCGGTCCGTGGCGGTCCCGGTGCACGACGGCGACGGCCGCGCGGTGGCCGCGCTCGGCGTGTCCACCCACGCGGCCGACCGGTCGCCGGCGGCCACCCGGGCCGCCGTGCTGCCGGCCCTGCGCGAGGCCGCCGCCGCCGTCGAGGCCGACCTGCGGGTGGCCGGGCGCTACCTGCCGGTGGCGCTGCCGTGAGTCGGGCGGCGCCGGCGCGCGTCGGCCACCGCACGCCCCGGTCGGCGGCGCGGGTGCGTCACCGCGGCGGGTCCGTCGGCGCCGCGGGCCCGTCGCCGCCGCGCTCGGCCGCGGCCCGGTCCGCCGCGGCGCGGCGCCGTTCGATCTCGGCCCGGGCGGCGGCGGTGGCGACCGACGGCCACACCCGGTCCAGGGCGGCGTTCATGGCGGCGCCGACCAGCACCGCGAAGGCGGAGACGCCGATCCACAGCAGGACCGCGACCGGGGCGGCCAGCGAACCGTAGATGGTGGGGCCCTCGACGGCCGCGGTCAGGTAGAGGCGGAGCAGGAAGCTGCCGAGGATCCACATCGCCAGGGCGACCACGGCGCCGGGGATGTCCTCCCGCCAGGGCGAACGGACCGGCACCGAGACGTGGTAGAGGGTGGTGAGGAAGGCGATGGACAGCACCAGCACGACCGGCCAGTACAGCGCCCGGACGACGTCCCCGCTGGCCGGCAGCCAGCCGACCACCACGTCCGGACCGGCCACCATCAGCGGCAGCGCGATCGCACCGACCGCGAGCCCGGCGACGTAGAGCACGAAGGACAGCACGCGGGTCTTGACGATGCCGCGGTGGCCGTCCAGCCCGTACATGATCGTGATGGTGTCCACGAAGACGTTGAGCGCGCGGGAGCCGGACCACAGGGCGATGGCGAAGCCCAGCGAGATGACGTCGGGGCGGTGGCCGGTGAAGACGTCGTTCAGCAGCGGGCGGGCGACCTCGTCGACGCCCCGGTTGGACAGCACGGTGCCAGCGGCGTGCAGGAGGTGGGAGCGGAAGTTCTCCAGCGTGGTGTGGCCGATCCAGGGCTCGGTGTAGCCGAGGACGCCGAGCAGGCCCAAGATCAGCGGGGGCAGCGAGAGCAGGCACCAGAACGCGGCCTCGGCGGCCAGCCCGGTGACGCGGTAGCGCATGCAGGTGTCGACGATGTCCTTGAGCAGCAGCCAGGTCAGGCGCCGTTTGGAGACGTTGCGGTACAGCACCCGGGCGCGGGTCAGACGCCCCCGGCGCGGTCCGTGCGGTTCGGTCGGTTCGTTCGGCGGCTGCACCTCTTTACCGTATCGGGCATGGCAGCCACCACTCATACCGTGACGAACCAACCACCGCCGTTGCTCGGCTACGACGTCTTCGCCGCCGACCCGGCGCTCACCGAGGGGGTGGCCCGGTACGTCGCCGGGGAACACCTCGACGAGGTGCGCGAGGAACTGGGGCGGCTGGGCCAGGCGGCCGGTTCGGCCCAGGCACAGCGCTGGGGCGAACAGGCCAACGCCTACCCGCCGGTGCTGCGCACCCACGACCGCTACGGGCACCGCATCGACGAGGTGGAGTTCCACCCCGCCTGGCACCGGCTGCTCGGGCACGCCGTGACGGCCGGGCTGACCGACGCCTGGTCCCGTCCGCACGGGCACCTGCGGCGCACCGCGGGCTTCTTGGTGTGGACCCAGGTGGAGGCCGGACAGGGCTGCCCGCTGTCGATGACCCACGCGGCGGTCCCGGCGCTGCGGGCCGAACCCGCGCTGGCCGCGGCGTGGGAGCCGCTGTTGACCTCGCGGGTCTACGAGGCGGAGCTGCGGCCGGCGGCGCAGAAGGCCGGCGCGCTGGCCGGGATGGCGATGACCGAGAAGCAGGGCGGCAGCGACGTGGGGACGAACACCACCCGCGCCGAGCCGCTGGCGGCGGCCGGGGAGTACGTCCTGACGGGCCACAAGTGGTTCTGTTCGGCGCCGATGTCGGACGCGTTCTTGGTGCTGGCACGGGCGCCGGGCGGGTTGACCTGCTTCCTGCTGCCGCGGGTGCTGCCGGACGGCACCCGCAACGCGTTCCGGATCCAGCGGCTCAAGGACAAGCTGGGCAACCGCTCCAACGCCTCGGCGGAGGTCGAGTTCGACGGCCGCACCTGGGCGCGGCGGGTCGGTGAGGAGGGGCGCGGGGTCGCCATCCTGCTCGACATGGTCGCGGCGACCCGGCTGGACTGCGTCACCGCGTCGGCGGCGCTGATGCGGCAGGCGGTGGCGCAGGCCCTGCACCACACCGCGCACCGGGAGGCGTTCGGGCGCCGGCTGACCGACCAGCCGCTGATGCGCAACGTCCTGGCCGATCTGGCGCTGGAGTCGGAGGCGGCGACCACGCTGGCGCTGCGGTTGGCGGCGGCCTGCGACGGCGGCACCGCGCGGGACCGGGCCTTCCTGCGCCTCGCGGTGCCGGCGGCCAAGTACTGGGTGACCAAACGGTGTGCGCCGGTGGTGGCGGAGGCGCTGGAATGCCTGGGCGGCAACGGCTACGTGGAGGAGTCGGGGTTGCCGCGGCTGCTGCGCGAGGCCCCGCTGAACTCGATCTGGGAGGGCGCCGGCAACGTCCAGGCGCTCGACGTGCTGCGGGCCCTGCGGCGGGAGCCCGCGGCGCTCGACGCCTACCTGACCGAGATCGGCGCCGCACGGGGCGCGGACCACCGGCTGGACCGGGCGATCACGGCTCTGCTGACCGAACTCGCCGACCTGGAGGGCATCGAGGCCCGGGCCCGGCGGCTGGCCGAGCGGTTGGCGCTGGTGCTCCAGGGGGCGCTGCTGGTGCGGTACGCGCCGCCGGAGGTCGCCGACGCGTTCTGCGCCGCGCGGCTCGGCGGCGACGCGGGGGCGGCGTTCGGCACGCTGCCGCACACCCTGGACCTGGCGGCGGTGGTGGAGCGGGCGCGGCCGGTGCCGGTGGCGGAGTAGGGCGTGCCGCCGGGCGCGCCCGCCCCGTCTGCGGAGGGCGCGGCGGCGGTTCCGCGTCCCCGTCCGGAACCCTCAGCAACCGGGCTCCGGGTGGGGACGGACAGGGGATGAACCACCGCCGCGCCAGGCGGGGAGCGGTGCTGCGCCGACTCGGCACCGATCCCGGTCTTCAGGGCCATCGCGGCGGCTGCGGTGCGGTGCGCCCGCGCAGCGCCGCGTCGATGGCCACGATGATCTCGGCGTCCGGCACGTCCGGCCGGAAACCGACCAGGACGCCGCGCGCCTCGTAGTACCGGATCACCCGGGAGGCGTCACCCGTGCCGTCCTGTCCCGCCTCGCGCAGGTGCACGACGAGGTCGGCGAAGGCCGGTGCGGGCAACGGACCGCCGAAGCGCGCGACCCGGTCGAGGAGTTGCGGCGCGCCGTCGATCACATAGCCCTCGGCGGGCAGCGGCTGACGTCTGATCAGGACGTCGACCGCGGACAGCCGGGACACGCCGTAGTGTCCGGCCAGGCGGGCGGCCCGGGCGATCCGGGCGCCCTCGCCGGTACCGATCACCACGACACGCGGGGCGACGGCGACCATGGTGAGCCCCCTCCCACACCGTGCCGACGACGCGGGCGGCCGATCGCGTCCCCGGCGGGCACCGGCGGGTTCTCCGTCGGGTGTCCGGCGAAACCTCCGGGTGGGCCCCGCACGCTCCCGGCGCGGGGAGGGACGCCATCGGCCGCTGGTGACCAGATTTCCCCGGAAGCGTCATAGGCCACAACAGTTGCATTCCGTTGCAACAGATCTGGCCAATGGGGCCTCGTGGCACGGCTCCTGACGGCACGATGGGCACGGACCGGACGCAGGGGCAACGGAGAGCAGCGTGAGCGACAGACCGATCGACAGGGCCGGCGAGCGGACCGGCGCCCGGCCGACCGGGAGACCGATCGCCGGCGCCGTCCACGCGGCCCAGGACATCCGGGAGACCGCACGGCGGCTGGCCGGGGTCCACGAGGCGACGTTGGCCGGTGACCACGCGCCGGCGGAGGCACCCCGGGACACGCCCCGCGCGGTGATCGGCGAATCCTGGCGGCGGGTGCTGGACCGCGGCGTGGACCCGGAGCGCGCGAACGACCAACACCTGTTGAGCATGGCCGAGTTGGAGTTCCGGCGACAGAGGTCCCAGCTGGCTTCGGTGCTGCCGGTGCTCAGCGGCGGACTGCTGCCGACCGCCGACGCCGCCCAGCAGATCATGGTGGTCACCGACGCCGAGGGAAGGGTGCTGTGGCGCGACGGCAGCGCCCCGATCCGGCGGATGGCCGACCGGCTCGGCTTCGACAAGGGCGCCGACTGGACGGAGGGGGTGGTCGGCACCAACGCGATCGGCACCGCGCTGGTGGCCCGCAGCCCCGTCCTGGTGCACTCCGCGGAGCACTTCCTGCGCAGCCACCACCAGTGGACGTGCGCCGCGGCACCGCTGCACGACCCGCGCGACGGGCGGCTGCTGGGCACGGTGGACGTCAGCGGGCCGGCGTACTCCTTCCATCCGACGACGCTGGCGCTGGTCTCCGCGGTGGCCCGGCTCGCCGAGGGCGAGCTGCGGACCCGGCACCACGCGTCCCTGGAGCGGCTGCGGTCCAGCGCGGCGCCGATGCTGGCCCGGATCGGCGGGCGGGCGCTGGCCGTCGACGCGCACGGCTGGACGGCGGCGGTGACGGGGATGACCCCGCCGGACCGGGTGGCGCTGCCCAAGGAGCCGGAGGCCGGGCCGGTGTGGCTGCCGCGGTACGGGATGTGCACGTTGGAGCCGCTGCCCGGCGGCTGGCTGATCCGGCTCGGCCGGCCGGAGCCGGCGCCGGAGCCGCCCCGGGTGGTGCTGGACCTCGGCGGGCCCGGCCGGCCGGCGGTGACGGTGGCCGGTCCGGCGGGCAGCTGGTCGCACGCGCTGACCCCGCGCCACGCGGAGCTGCTGTTCGTGCTGGCCGCCCACCCGCGCGGGCGCAGCGCCGCCGAACTGGCCCGGGACCTGTTCGGCGACGGCGGGCGCACGGTCACGGTCCGGGCCGAGCTGTCCCGGCTGCGGCGCAACCTCGCCGGGGTGCTGGCCCACCGCCCGTACCGCTTCGCGGACGGGGTGGAGGTGGAGCTCCGCCTGCCGACCCGGGCGGTGGAACTGCTGCCGCACTCCACCGCGCCGACGGTGCTGGCGGCCCGGCGGGCGGGGGCCGGGCACGGGATGGCGTGAGCGGCCCGGCGCGCCCGCCGGAAATCGCGGTGCGCGGGCGCGCCGCCCGCCGCTACGGTGGGCGCACTCTGACGCAGCTCTCCAGAAGGACGTCGCAGAACGGGAGCAGCCGGTACGCGCATGACGCGCCGGACCAGACGAGTGGGCGACACGACCATCCGCGTTCCCGCATGCCCTGCGGCATGCCGTTCCTGGAGGATTTCCGTGTCCGTGGGCCTTGGCCTCCCCATTTCCGACCCCACCCGACTCCTGACCTGGGCGCGGCGCGCCGACGCCAGCCCCTTCTCCACCGTCGCCCTGCTCGACCGGCTGGTGTACGCCAACCCCGAGCCCCTGGTCACCCTGGCCGCGCTGGCCGGCGCGACCACCCGGGTGCGCCTGCAGACCGAGGTGCTGCTGGCCCCGCTGCACCGCACCGCGCTGCTGGCCAAGCAGGCCGCCACGCTCGATCTGCTGTCCGGCGGGCGGTTCACGCTCGGCATCGGCATCGGCGGGCGCGCCGACGACTACCTGGCCGCGGGGGTGGACCTGCGCACCCGGGGGCGCCGGCTCGACGGGCAGCTGGCCGCGCTGCGGCGCCTGTGGGCCGGCGGGCCGCTGTCCGCTGACGTCGGCCCGGTCGGGCCCGCACCGGCGCGGCCGGGCGGACCGGAGGTGCTGTTCGGCGGGTTCGTGCCGGCCGTGGTGGAACGGGTCGCCCGCTGGGGCGACGGGTTCCTCGGGGCGGCCCTGCCGTCCCACCAGATGGACCAGTTGTTCCGTGATGTGGAGGCGGCCTGGGAGCGGGCCGGTCGGGCCGGTCGCCCCCGGCTGCTGGCCCAGGTGAACGTCGCCCTCGGGCCCGCCGCCGTCGTGGACCGCGCCCGCCACGAACTGCGCGCGTACTACGGCGCCACCCCGTACACCGACCACGTCGTCGACGGACTGCTCACCACGCCGGGCACGCTGCGCGAGGCGGTCGCCGGGTACTTCGCGAGCGGGGCGGACGAGGTGATGCTGTACTGCTGGTCGCCGGACCCGGACCAGGTCGAGCGGCTCGCGGACGCGGTCTTCGCGGCGGACGGCGCCTGGCCGGGCGTGACCTCCTAGGACACGCCCCAGTCGGCTCCGTCGCCCGCGGCGGTCCGGGCGCGTCCCGGCCCTCGGACCGCCGTACGGCCCGGCGCCCGCCGTGTGATGTGCTGGCGCCATGAGCCACCCCGTCACCATCTGGCACCTCGAACAGACCTCGCGCGCCGCGCTCTCGCCCGGCGCGGAGCCGGCCGCCGAGCAGGACGTCCGGATCGTCCGGTCCGAGGTGCCTTCGCCGGAGTTCAGCCGCTTCCTCTATACGGCGGTCGGCGGGGACGTCCTGTGGACCGACCGGCTGGCGTGGTCGTACGCGCGCTGGGCCGAGCACCTGGCGCAGCCGGGCACCGAGACGTGGGTGGCGTACGCGCACGGGACGCCCGCCGGGTTCATCGAGCTCCAGGGCCAGCCGGACGGAGTGGTGGAGATCGTCTACTTCGGGCTGCTGCCGGCCTTCCGGGGGCGGCGGATCGGCGGGCACCTGCTCGGGTACGGAACGGCGCGGGCCTGGGACCTGGCCGAGCGGTGGCCGGGCCGACCGGCGACCGCGCGGGTGTGGCTGCACACCTGTAGCGACGACGGTCCGCACGCGCGGGCCAACTACGAGCGGCGCGGCTTTAGGCTGTTCCGCACCGAGGTGACCGAGGAGCCGGAGGTCGAGGCCCCCGGCCCGTGGCCGGGCGCCGGGCCGGTGCCGGCCGCCGCAACTCCCTGAGCCGCGCCCGCGCCCCCCTTCGGCCCCGCAGGGGGCGCGGCCGCCCGCGCCCCCGAAACCCCTCCGCAACGTGACGGGCGCCACATCGTCTCGCGATGCGGGACAAGCATGTCCATATTTTGGATGACGGTGGACTGTCCGGAGAGCCCCGTGCCACGCTTCCGTCATGTCTCGAGCTGGAATTGCCTTGGTGAGTCGGCGGCACGTCGACCTCGGCCGCATGTCCAGCGCCATTTGTCGGGCGGGCTGACGCTGCACGGGCCGGTCCGCACCCACGGATCCGGACAGCACCTCAGCACCACCACGTCGCACCCGTCGTCCCCATCGTCGCGGACGCGTTGAACCCCCGACCCCGCATGCCACCGCCGACGCGCCCACGCGCGCCGCGCTTCGGTGTGTCCACGCAGGTCAGCATGGGTTCACCGGACCCGTCCGCACTCCCTTTGAGCCGCCCAGAAGGACGTAACCCATGGCCGCCACCCCGGAACCGCCCACCGCCACGACCCGCCGCAAGGCCGGCCGCCACCGCGGCGAGGGTCAGTGGGCCGTTGGTCACTTCACGCCGCTCAACGGCAACGAGCAGTTCAAGAAGGACGACGACGGTCTCAATGTGCGGACACGCATTGAGACGATCTACTCCAAGGCCGGTTTCGACTCGATCGACCCCAACGACCTGCGCGGCCGGATGCGTTGGTGGGGCCTGTACACCCAGCGCAAGCCCGGGATCGACGGCGGCAAGACCGCGGTGCTGGAGCCCGAGGAGCTCGACGACAAGTACTTCATGCTGCGGGTCCGCATCGACGGCGGTCGGCTCACCGTCGCCCAACTGCGCGCCATCGGCGAGGTCTCGGAGCAGTACGCCCGCGGCACCGCGGACATCACCGACCGGCAGAACGTCCAGCTGCACTGGGTGCGCATCGAGGACGTGCCCGCCATCTGGGAGAAGCTGGAGGCCGTGGGGCTGTCCACGACCGAGGCGTGCGGCGACTGCCCGCGCGTGATCATCGGTTCGCCGGTGGCCGGCATCGCGGCGGACGAGATCATCGACGGCACCCCGGCCGTGGACGAGATCCACGAGCGCTACATCGGCAGCAAGGAGTTCTCCAACCTGCCGCGCAAGTTCAAGACCGCGATCTCCGGCTCGCCGGTCCAGGACGTGGTGCACGAGATCAACGACGTGGCCTTCGTCGGCGTCGTCCACCCCGAGCACGGCCCGGGCTTCGACCTGTGGGTCGGCGGTGGCCTGTCCACCAACCCCAAGCTCGCGCAGCGCCTGGGCACCTGGGTGCCGCTGGACGAGGTCGCCGACGTCTGGGCCGGCGTGGTCGGCATCTTCCGGGACTACGGCTACCGCCGGCTGCGCACCCGCGCCCGGTTGAAGTTCCTGATGGCCGACTGGGGCCCGGAGAAGTTCCGCCAGGTGCTCGAGGACGAGTACCTCCAGCGCAAGCTGGTCGACGGCCCGGCGCCCGAGCAGCCCGCGCACAAGTGGCGCGACCACGTCGGCGTGCACCGCCAGCAGGACGGCCGGTTCTACGTGGGCTTCGCCCCGCGCGTCGGCCGGGTCGACGGCGCCACCCTCGCCAAGGTCGCCGAACTCGCCGCCGCACACGGCTCGGACCGGCTGCGCACCACCGTCGAGCAGAAGATGATCATCCTCGACGTGACCGAGGACCGGATCGACTCGCTGGTCGCCGGGCTGGAGGCACTGGACTTCCAGGTCAACCCGTCGCCGTTCCGGCGCGGCACGATGGCCTGCACCGGCATCGAGTTCTGCAAGCTCGCCATCGTCGAGACCAAGGGGCGCGGCTCCGCGCTGATCGACGAACTGGAGCGCCGGATGCCGGACTTCCAGGAGCCGATCACCATCAACCTCAACGGCTGCCCCAACGCCTGCGCCCGCATCCAGGTCGCGGACATCGGCCTCAAGGGCCAGCTGGTGCTGGACGACGACGGCAACCAGGTCGAGGGCTACCAGGTGCACCTGGGCGGCGCACTGGGCCTGGAGCCGGGCTTCGGCCGCAAGGTCCGCGGACTGAAGGTGACCTCCGAGGAGCTGCCCGACTACGTCGAGCGGGTGCTGCGCAACTTCGAGGCGCAGCGCGAGGAGGGCGAGCGGTTCGCCACCTGGGCGGCGCGCGCCGAAGAGGGTGCCCTGAAGTGACCCCGCACCGCACCGAGACCGAACGGGAGGAACCGTGAGCGAACGCGCCGCGCCGTTCTACTGCCCGTACTGCGGGGACGAGGACCTGCACCCCTCCGAGGAGGGCCACGGCTCGTGGGAGTGCCGGGCGTGCAGCCGGGCCTTCCGGCTGAAGTTCCTGGGGCTGCTGGCCCCGGGAGCCGCCGGGTCCGCCCCGTCTCCTTCCCCTTCCGCAGTTCCTTCCGCTTCTGACGGAGGTACGCCGTGACCACCAGCACCGACCTTCAGCAGCTCGCCGAGCAGGCGGGCCGCGACCTGGAGGACGCGCCCGCCCTGGAGATCCTCCGGTGGGCCGCCGACGCCTTCGGTCCGCGGTTCTGCGTCACCTCCTCCATGGAGGACGCGGTCGTCGCGCACCTGGCCTCGCGGGCCTTCCCCGGTGTGGACGTGGTCTTCCTGGACACCGGCTACCACTTCCCGGAGACCCTCGGGACCCGGGACGCGGTGGCCGCGGTGATGGACGTCAACGTCATCACACTGACGCCCCGTCAGACCGTGGCGGAGCAGGACGCCGAGTACGGCCCGCGGCTGCACGACCGCGATCCCGACCTGTGCTGCGCGCTGCGCAAGGTCAAGCCGCTCGAAACGGGCCTGGCCGGCTACGACGCGTGGGCGACCGGGCTGCGCCGGGACGAGTCGCCGACCCGGGCGAACACCCCGGTGGTCGGCTGGGACGCCAAGCGGCGGAAGGTGAAGGTCTCGCCGATCGCCCGCTGGACGCAGGACGACGTGGACGCCTACGTCGCCGAGCACGGGGTGCTCACCAACCCGCTGCTGATGGACGGTTACGCCTCCGTCGGCTGCGCCCCCTGCACCCGTCGGGTGCGGGCCGGCGAGGACGCGCGGGCCGGCCGCTGGGCCGGCAGCAACAAGACCGAGTGCGGACTGCACTGATGGCGGAGTTTTTGGAGACACAGATGACGGGCGCCACGATCTGGCTGACCGGTCTGCCGAGCGCGGGCAAGACGACCATCGCGCACCAGCTGGCCGAGCGGCTGCGCGGCGAGGGACACCGCGTCGAGGTGCTCGACGGCGACGAGATCCGCGAGTTCCTCTCCGCGGGCCTCGGCTTCAGCCGCCAGGACCGGCACACCAACGTCCAGCGGATCGGCTTCGTCGCCGAACTGCTGGCGAGCAACGGCGTGAAGGCCCTGGTCCCGGTGATCGCCCCCTACGCGGACAGCCGCGAGGCGGTGCGCAAGCGCCACCAGGGCGAGGGCACGCCGTACCTGGAGGTGCACGTCGCCACTCCGGTCGAGGTCTGCTCCGAGCGCGATGTGAAGGGCCTGTACGCCCGGCAGGCGGCCGGCGAGATCTCCGGGCTGACCGGCGTGGACGACCCCTACGAGGAGCCCGCGGCACCGGACCTGCGGATCGAGTCGCACACCCAGACCGTGCAGGAGTCCGCGGCGGCGCTGCACGCGCTGCTCGTCGAAAGGGGCCTGGCGTGAGCGACGCACACGCGGGCACCGCCCCGCGGCCGGCCGTGATACCCGCACCTCCGCGCCTCGTGGGCGGAGAAGCGAACGAAGGGGATACCGCGTGACCACCGTTGCTGCGCTTTCCGAGGAACTGGACAACCCCTACGCGCTGTCGCACCTGGACGCCCTGGAGTCCGAGGCGGTGCACATCTTCCGCGAGGTGGCGGGCGAGTTCGAGCGGCCCGTGATCCTCTTCTCCGGCGGCAAGGACTCCATCGTCATGCTGCACCTGGCGCTGAAGGCGTTCGCGCCGGCGCCGGTGCCGTTCGCCCTGCTGCACGTCGACACCGGGCACAACTTCCCCGAGGTCCTCGACTACCGCGACCGCGCCGTGGCGCGGCACGGCCTGCGGCTGCACGTCGCCTCGGTGCAGGACTTCATCGACCGCGGCGAACTGCGCGAGCGCCCGGACGGCACCCGCAACCCGCTGCAGACCGTGCCGCTGCTGGACGCCATCGACGAGAACCGCTTCGACGCGGTCTTCGGCGGCGGCCGCCGGGACGAGGAGAAGGCGCGCGCCAAGGAGCGGGTGTTCTCGCTGCGCGACGAGTTCGGCGGCTGGGACCCGCGCCGGCAGCGGCCCGAGCTGTGGCAGCTCTACAACGGCCGGCACTCGCCGGGCGAGCACGTCCGGGTCTTCCCGCTCTCCAACTGGACCGAGCTGGACGTCTGGCAGTACATCGCCCGCGAGAAGATCGAACTGCCCGCCATCTACTACGCCCACGAGCGGGAGGTCTTCGCCCGCAGCGGCATGTGGCTGGCGCCCGGTGGCTGGGGCGGCCCGAAGGACGACGAGAAGCTGGAGGTCCGGCAGGTGCGCTACCGCACCGTCGGCGACATGTCCTGCACCGGCGCCGTCGAATCGGACGCGGACACCATCGAGGCCGTCATCGCGGAGATCGCCGCGTCCCGGCTCACCGAGCGGGGCGCGACCCGGGCCGACGACAAGATGTCCGAGGCCGCCATGGAGGACCGCAAGCGCGAGGGGTACTTCTAGCCATGAGCACCACCAACACCGCCCGCTCGGACCTGACGGTGGACGCGGGCGCCACCTCGCTGCTGCGCTTCGCCACCGCCGGTTCCGTGGACGACGGCAAGTCGACGCTGGTCGGCCGGCTGCTGCACGACTCCAAGTCGGTCCTCGCCGACCAGTTGGAGGCCGTGGAACACGCGTCCCGCAACCGCGGGCAGGAGGCGCCGGACCTGGCGCTGCTGACCGACGGACTGCGCGCCGAGCGCGAGCAGGGCATCACCATCGATGTCGCCTACCGCTACTTCGCCACCCCGCGACGCCGCTTCATCCTGGCCGACACCCCCGGGCACGTGCAGTACACCCGGAACATGGTGACCGGGGCGTCCACCGCCGAACTGGCCGTCGTCCTCGTCGACGCGCGCAACGGCGTGGTCGAGCAGACCCGCCGGCACGCCGCGGTCGCCGCCCTGCTGCGGGTCCCGCACGTCGTGCTGGCCGTCAACAAGATGGACCTGGTCGACTACCAGGAGTCCGTCTTCGCCGCCATCGCCGAGGAGTTCACCGCCTACGCGGGCTCGCTGGGCGTACCGGAGATCACCGCCATCCCGATCTCGGCGCTGGCCGGCGACAACGTCGTGACGCCGTCGTCCACCATGGACTGGTACGGCGGCCCGACGGTGCTGGAGCACCTGGAGACCGTCCCGGTGGTCGCCGACCCGTCGGACGACCCGGCCCGCTTCCCGGTCCAGTACGTCATCCGCCCGCAGACCGCCGAGCACCCCGACTACCGCGGCTACGCGGGCCAGATCGCCTCCGGCGTGCTGCGCGTCGGCGACGCCGTCACCGTGCTGCCGTCCGGTCGGACCAGCACCGTCGAGGGCATCGACGCGCTCGGCCAAAGCGTGGACGTCGCCTGGGCACCGCAGTCGGTGACCCTGCGCCTCGCCGACGACCTGGACGTCTCCCGGGGCGACCTGATCGCCCCGACCGCGGCGGCGCCGTCGGTCACCCAGGACGTCGAGGCCACCGTCTGCCACGTCGCCGACCGGCCGCTGACCGTGGGACAGCGGGTGCTGCTCAAGCACACCACCCGCACCGTCAAGGCGATCGTCAAGGAGATCCCGTCCCGGCTGACGCTGGACGACCTCTCCCAGCACCCGGCCCCGGGCGAACTGGCCGCCAACGACATCGGCCGGATCGTGGTGCGCACCGCCGCGCCGCTGGCGCTGGACGCCTACGCGGAGTCCCGGCGGACCGGCTCCTTCCTGCTGATCGACCCGGCGGACGGCACCACGCTGACCGCGGGCATGGCGGGCACCGCGTTCGCGGAGGCGGCCGCGGACCCCGCGCCGCAGGGCGCGGCGGACGACGAGGGGTGGGACTTCTGATCATGCTCAAGGACATGTTCTCGACCTTTGCGAAGGAAGGCGGGCGCGTCGGCAGCGGCGCCCTCGGGAGCGGCCAGGGCGGAGTCGGCCGATGTGTGCGCTGACGATGCGTGACTCCGTGCCCCCCACAACCTCCTTCCGAAGATCCACCATTTCGCCGGGCGCGCCGTAGCGAGGCGCGTACTGCCCCGGCCCTCCGAGAGGACCACCTCCCGTGTCTGCCGTTCGTCATCGCCTCCTGGCGGCCGCCGCCACCGTCCCGTTGCTGACCGTCGCGCTGGGGGCCTGCGGTTACGGCTCCGAGGCCCCGAAGGACACCGCGGCCTCCGTCGCCCCGAAGGGGCCGAAGGTCGACGGGCTCGATCAGGTCAGGATCGGGTTCTTCGGCAACACCACCCACGCCACGCCGCTGATCGGCCTGCAGACGGGCCAGTTCCAGAAGGAGCTGGGCGGCACCGCGGTGAAGTCCTCGGTCTTCAACGCCGGCCCCGCCGAGATCGAGGCGCTCAACTCGAACGCCATCGACATCGGCTGGATCGGCCCCTCCCCCGCGATCAACGGCTATGTGAAGTCGCACGGCAAGAGCCTGAAGATCATTGCCGGTTCGGCGTCCGGCGGGGTCTCGCTGATCGTCAACCCCAAGAAGATCAAGAGCCTGGACGACCTCAAGGGCAAGACGATCGCCACCCCGCAGCTGGGCAACACCCAGGACGTCGCCCTGCTGAACTTCCTCGCGCAGAAGGGCTACTCGGTCGACGCCACCAGCGGCAAGGGTGACGTCACCGTCCAGCGCGTCGACAACAAGGTGACGCCCACCGCCTTCCGGCAGGGCAGCATCGACGGCGCCTGGGTCCCCGAGCCCACCGCGTCCAAGCTGGTCGCCCAGGGCGGCAAGTCGCTGCTGGACGAGAAGAAGCTGTGGAAGGACGGCAAGTTCGTCATCACCAACATGATCGTCTCGCAGCGGTTCCTCAAGGAGCACCCGAAGGCGGTCGAGGCGGTGCTGCGCGCGTCGGTGAAGACCAACGCCTGGATCCGCTCGCACCCCGCCGAGGCGGTCAAGGCGCTCAACGAGAAGCTCGCGGACCCGACGATCACCGGTAAGGCACTGCCGGACGACGTCATCGACCCGGCCTTCAAGAACGTGGACGTCACCGACGACCCGCTGGCCGCCACCCTCCAGGAAGAGGCGGACCACGCCGTCAAGGCAGGGCTGCTGAAGAAGCCCGACCTCAAGGGCATCTACGACCTCACCCTGCTGAACAAGGTGCTCAAGTCCGAGGGCAAGCCGCCGGTCGACGACGCCGGCCTCGGCGGCAACTGACCCCGGCTCCCCGAACCCCCAGGAGGTGACACCGATGACGACCAACACGCTCACCAAGCCCGCCCCCGCGGCCGCCGGCTCCACCGGCCCGTACGCCGCTCGCATCCAGCACGTCTCGAAGTCGTTCGGCCGACCCGGCGCGCAACAACAGGTGCTGGACAACATCAGCATCGACGTCACGCCCGGCGAATTCGTCTGCCTCCTGGGGGCCTCGGGGTGCGGCAAGTCCACCCTCCTCAGTCTCGTGGCCGGCCTGGACAAGCCGTCCGCCGGCACCATCGAGACGCCCGGCGGCCGCCCGGCGCTGATGTTCCAGGAGCACGCGCTGTTCCCGTGGCTGACCGCCGGCCGCAACATCGAACTGGCCCTGCGGATGCGCGGCGTGCCGCGTGCGGAACGCCGCGGCGAGGCCGAGCGGCTGCTCGAACTCGTCCGCCTCAAGGGCGCGTACGGCAAGCGGGTGCACGAACTGTCCGGCGGCATGCGCCAGCGGGTGGCGATGGCCCGGGCGCTGGCACAGGACAGCCAACTGCTGCTGATGGACGAGCCGTTCGCGGCGCTCGACGCCATCACGCGCGACGTGCTGCACGACGAGCTCACCCGGATCTGGCACGAGACCAACCTCTCGGTCCTGTTCGTCACCCACAACGTCCGGGAGGCGGTGCGGCTCGGCGAGCGCGTCGTGCTGCTGTCCTCCCGCCCCGGCCGGGTCGCCCGGGAGTGGCAGGTGGACATCCCCCAGCCGCGCCGCATCGAGGACTCCGCGGTCGCCGACCTGTCCGTCGAGATCACCGAACAGCTCCGTGGGGAGATCCGCCGCCATGGCCAGCACTGAGACCACCACGTCGTCCACCACCGGGAAGCCCGACGACGACCCCACCGGACCGGCCACCGCCCCCGACGCCGAGGCACCGGCCGCCCCGACGGCCGACTCCCCGGCCGAGGCGGCTGCCGGAGCCACCGCCGAAGGCGACACCACCGCTGCCGCGGCCGGCACCGCGGTGTCCACCGGGGCCCCGGCCGAGGCGGCCGGTGAGTCCCGCCCCGCCGCCGGTGACCTCGCCGGTCTGGAGGCCGGGCTCGACGCGCTCGACTCCACCGTGGTCTCCCGACAGCCGTGGCTGCGCACCCTGCTGTCAAAGGCGTTCCCTCCCCTCATCGCGATCGTGATCGTGCTGGGGCTGTGGCAGCTCGCCTACCACTTCCAGCTCAAGCCCCACTACCTGTTGCCGAGTCCGCTCGACGTCCTCCGCTCGCTGCAGCAGAAGTGGCTCGAAGGCACGCTGCTCAGCTTCGTGTGGACCAGCGTCTCCCGCGGCGCCCTCGGCTTCCTGGCGTCGGTCGCCATCGGCACCGTGCTCGGCCTGATCGTGGCCCGCGTCAAGCCGGTCCGGGCCGCGATCGGCCCGATCCTGAGCGGTCTGCAGTCCCTGCCCTCGGTGGCCTGGGTCCCGGCGGCGATCATCTGGTTCGGCCTGAGCGACGCCACCATCTACGCGGTGGTGCTGCTCGGCGCCGTCCCCTCGATCGCCAACGGGCTGGTGTCCGGCGTCGACCAGATATCCCCGCTGTACCTGCGGGCCGGCCGCACCGTCGGCGCGACCGGACTGGCCGGCGTCCGTCACGTACTGCTCCCCGCCGCGCTGCCCGGCTACCTCGCCGGGCTCAAGCAGGGCTGGGCGTTCTCCTGGCGGTCCCTGATGGCCGCCGAACTCATCGTCAACGCTCCCGACCTCGGTACCGGGCTGGGCCAGCTCCTGGAACAGGGCCGTGAACTGCAGGACATGTCCTGGGTGCTGGGCGCGATCCTGCTGATCCTGATCGTCGGCATCGGCATCGAGTTGTTGATCTTCGCCCCGATCGAGCGCCGGGTGCTGCGCAGCCGCGGCCTCCTCGTCAAGAGCTGAAACCATGAACGCACGCCCCACTCTCCTCGTCATCGCCCACGGCAGTCGCGACCCTCGGCACGCCGCAACCGTCACCGAGCTCTGCGCGCGGGTCCGGCAGCTGCGGCCGGGGCTGCGCGTGGAGGTCGGCTACCTCGACTTCAACGCGCCCCGGATCCCCCGGGTCCTGGAGCGCCTGTCGGACGACGACGTGCGGAACGTGGTGGCGCTTCCCCTCCTCCTCACTCGGGCCTTCCACGCGAAGACCGACATCCCCGCGGTGCTGCGGGAGGCCGTCGCACGACTGCCCCTGCTGACCGTCCATCAAGCCGAGGTACTCGGCCCGTCCCTCCTCCTGACCGGCGCGTTGGAGCGCCGGCTGGAGGAGGCCGGGCTGCGGCCCGGCGACCACCGCTCGACCGGGGTCGTACTGGCCTCGGCGGGCTCCTCGGACCCGGAGGCGATCGCAGTGATCGCTGAAATCGCGCGGGAGTGGCGGCGCACCGCTCAATGGTGTGCCGTGCGACCTGCGTTCGCCTCCGCATCTCTTCCCCGGACGGCCGACGCCGTCCGGGCCCTGCGGGCCGAGGGCGTCCGGCGCGTCGCCGTCGCCCCGTACGTCATCGCGCCGGGCTTCCTGCCGGACCGGATCGCCGCCGGGGCGCGCGAGGCCCGCGCCGACATCCTCGCGCCGGTGCTGGGCGCCGCCCCCGAGCTGGCCCGGTTGCTGCTGCGCCGTTACGACCAGGCCGTCCGGGCCGGCGCCCGGGGCGACACGGCGGCCCTGACCGCCTGACCGCCTGACCGCCTGACCGCCTGACCGGCAACGGCCACACTCCGCCCCCGGCCCGCTCAGCTCGCCGCCACCACCGCCCCGCGCCCCGAGGGCGCGTCGGCGCGCCCCTTCTCGTACACCGTCAGGCCGCGCGCCAGGTGCAGGGGCACCAGCAACAACTCGACGACCAGCGCCTTCCAGGCGTAGACGACGTTGACCGCCTTGGTGGCGTAGGCGCAGGGGATGTTCACCAGCACACCGCACAAGGGGAGTCTGCGGCGACGGGCGGCGTACACCAGGGGTGGCAGCGTCAACAACAGGTCGACACCGGCCCACCAGGCGAAGGCGACGGGTGGTGACGCACCGGTCGTCGCGCTGAGCACGAACGGAGAGGCCCACCACAGCGGCGCGGTGAGGATCTCGAAGAGGGCCAGCAGCACCCACAGCGCGAGCAGCGGTTTGCGGACGAGCAACCGGCCGAGGTGGAGCCGGACGTTCTGGCAGAAGCCGGCCATCCAGCGGTTGACCTGTTTGCGGAAGTAGGTGAGGTCCTCCGGGTCGGCGGCGAGGGCGACCGCGTCGGAGACGTAGACCGCGCGTCTGCCGGCGATCTGCCGGGACCATGTGTAGTCCATGTCCTCGACGATGGTGCGCTCGGGGAACCCGCCGAAGGCCACCAGCTCCTCCCGGCGGAAGACCGAGCAGCACCCCGAGCAGACCATGGGGCTGTTGGCCCGCGCCTGGATGGGTCGATGGAAGTGGAAGCCGAAGAGGTACTCCGTGGAGCGCCCCCGCTCCCACACGGTGCGGGTGTGGCGGGTGCGGACCGTGCCCGCGGCGAGGGCCACTTGGGGGTCGTCGAAGACCGGGAGGACGCGCTGGAGGTAGTCCGGGGCGAGCACGGTGTCCGCGTCGACGGCCAGGACGAGGTCGGTGGTGCAGCGCGGGAGGGCGTAGTTCTGCGCCCGGGCCTTGCTGCCCAGGTTGCGCGGTGGGCGGAGCACCGTGGCACCGTGTGCGGCGGCTACCTCGCCGGTGCGGTCGGTGGAGGCGTCGTCGACGACGAGGACGCGGTCGGGCGGGACCGTTTGCCGCGCGAGGGACTCCAACGTGGCCGGGAGTCCGGCCTCTTCGTTGTGGGCCGGGACGATGACGGTGACGCTGTGCATGGTGGGCTCCCCCCTGTCGTGCGGACCGCGCCGGCGAGGACGCAGAACAGTCCGATCACTCCGTAGACGATGGTGCTGATGCCGAGGAACGGCGTGACTCCGTGCATGTCACTGACGGTAGCCACGCTCGGCCGCCCACGGTTCCGGAGGACCCCTCCTGTGGATAACTCACCGCGCGGGAGCGGACGTTGACACTCCGTTCCGGACCGCCTCGGCTCAGCCCAGCGCGTCCATCAGGGCGGTGACATAGGCGTCCAGCCGCCCCTCCACGGCTCGGGTCGTCAGCTCCGTCCGCCCCGCCTCCTGCCACGGCCGCGACACCGACCGCACTTCTTCCGAGCACGCCAGCCCGTCGCGCACCCGCCAGTACAGCCGCTCGCTCGCGGCCGCTGCCAGCACCCCACCGGCCTCCTCATACGCCTCGGCGAACCGCAGACCCCACGCGGGGCCGTGCAACAGCGCGAGATTGGTGGAGCAGTGCGCCACGTCGAGATCCGCCGGGCCCCAGGAGGTGGCCGCCCAGTCGACGACGCCGGTGATCCGGGCATCTGTCGGCCTTGCGGGCGGCACGTCGAACAGCACGTTGCCGGGGTGGAAGTCCCGGTGCAGGAATCGCCCTTCACAGGGTGGCGCGGGCTGACGGATCACGTCGATCGCCGCGGTCCATGCCGTCGCGTCGGCGCCCTTCGGAGTCACGACGGTGTCGGCGGTCGTCAACGCCACGTACTCCCGGGGCCGCTCAGCGGGTCGCAACGCGTGGATCGCCACGAGTTGACGGGCCAGCAGCGGGACCCGCGCCTCCAACCCCTCGTCGTCGAGGACCGCCCGGCCCGCCAGATGTGTCATGAGGAGCGACGGATGCGCGCAATGCGCGGCGGTCGGATCAACCGCGACCAGTCCAGGAGCCGGAACCCCGGTCCCCGTGAGCACGGTCAGGGCGCCGGCCTCCCTGTTCAGCCAGTCCTCGGCGTGCTCCGTGTCGACGAAGGTCCGCAGTACCAGGTCACGGGTGCCTCCGTCCGGCGTGCCGATGGTCAGTCGCCGCATGTCGGCGGTGCTGCCGCCGTGCAGCGTCTCGGCTCTGACGATCCGTTCGTCGGCCTCCAGGTGCCGGCGCACCCAAGCCAGCGCCGGCGGTCGGACAGCCGCCTCCTCATCGTGGTGCGTCACCGTGCCGACCCCGTCCCTTCCGCCGCTTCTGTTGACGATGGGCCACCTCACCACCGCACTCACGCACAGTGGACGTCCCCCCACCCGATCCGCCCACCAGAAGTTAAGGTCCCGGACGCAACGACGCCGGCCGTCGCGCCCCGTGGGGGCGAGCGCGACGGCCGGCGTGCGGTGCTGAGCGGTCCGATCGACTACTCGACGATCTTCAGCAGCTTGTTGGGCGTGCCCTGCCCGGGGTTGCTGATCTTGTCCGGGGTCGCCCCGTCCGTCAGCGCCTTCTCCACGTCGGCCGGCTTGGCGTCCTTGTGGTCGGCCAGGTAGACCGCGGCGGCACCCACGACGTGCGGGGTCGCCATCGACGTACCGGAGATGGTCTTGGTGGCGTCGTCGCTGTTGTTCCAGTCCGAGGTGATGTCGGAGCCCGGAGCGTAGAGGTCGACGACGCTGCCGTAGTTGGAGAAGTCGGACTGCTGGTCGTCCTTGGTGCTGGAGGCCACCGTGATGGCCTCCTTGACGCGCGCCGGGGAGCCCTGGCCCGCGTCGGTGGACTCGTTGCCGGCCGCGACGCCGAAGGTGACACCGGAGTCGATGGCCTTCTTCACGGCCGCGTCGAGCGCCTCGTCGGCGCCGCCGCCGAGGGACATGTTGGCGACCGAGGGGCCCTTGTGGTTCTTGGTGACCCAGTCGATGCCCGCGACGACCTGCTCGGTGGTGCCGGAGCCCTGTCCGTCGAGCACCTTGACGGCGACCAGCTTCACCTTCTTGGCGACGCCGTGGGCGGTGCCGCCGATGGTGCCGGAGACGTGGGTGCCGTGGCCGTTGTCGTCCTCGGCCTTGTCGCTGTTGTCGATGGCGTTGAAGCCGTACGACGCGCGACCGCCGAAGTCCTTGTGGCTGATGTGGATGCCGGTGTCGATGACGTACGCGGTGACGCCGTCGCCCGCGCTGTCCGGGTAGTTGTACTTGCCGTCACCCTTGGTGTCGGCCTGGTCGATCCGGTCCAGGCCCCACGACGGCGGGTTGTCCTGGGTGCCGTCGGTGTGGAACGTGTGGTTCTGGACGACCTTGTCGACGGCCGGGTCGGCCGCCAGGCGCTTGGCGTCCTCGCTGGACAGACCGGTGGTCGAGAAGCCGTCGAGCGCGGAGGTGAAGGTCCGCTTGACCTTGCCGCCGTACTTGGAGGCCAGGTCGCCGCTCTCGGCGGCGCGCACCGCGGCGGACTTCTTCAGCAGCACGATGTAGCTGCCCTTGACGGCGCCCTTGGCATCGGCGCCGTAGATCTTGCCCTCGGCGGCGGGCGACGCGCCCGCGGTGACCGCAGTGACGGCGGCGATACCAGTGGCGGCAACAACGGCGGATATCGCCGTGACGAGCCGCTTCTTGCTGGAACGCTTATGAGCCATGGCGAGGGTTCTCCTCGTTCGTGGTGTGGGGGGAAGCGTTGCGAAGTGCCCGAAGGGACCGGAAAGGCTCCACCGGGCTGGCTCGAAACCCTGTCGGATTGACGGGTGCAATTCAAGGCCCGCCAGGCCGTGTGAGATTCGCAACAACCCTGCAAAAAGGCAAAGCCGCACAGAACTAGCCATAAGAACCAGGCAAGTTGACGGACAGTGACTCAACCCGCTTAACGTTCACGCAATGAAAGGGGACGGCTGACGATGCGTTTGCATTTTCAACCGTCCCGCTGTGGCATGCTCGCGCTCCGCAAGAGGCGTACCGGCGGTTACCCCTGGGGGAGTTGGGCCTCAATGAGGTCGGCGGCCCGCCGACTGCCCCCCTCCTCCGCCATCTCCGCGCGGACCCGGTCGAGCGCCGCGGCCACACCGGCGTCGTCGACCACCGCGCGCACCGCCGCCCCCAGCGCCTCCGCGGTGACCTGCCCCTTCGTCAGCTGTCGGGCGACGCCCAACGCCTCCAACGCGTCCGCGTTCATGAACTGGTCGGCGGCCTGCGGTACGCACACCATGGGCACCCCGTTCGCCAGCCCCTCCTGGCTGCCGCCCATCCCGGCGTGGGTGACGAACGCGTCCGCCTGCCGAAGGACCGCCACCTGCGGGACCCAGGTGTGCACCTCGATGTTGTCCGGGACCGCACCGAGCACGGCCGGATCGGTGGACTTCCCGATCTGGAGCACCACGTGCCAGTCCGGTCGGCCGCCGAACGCCTCGATGCAGGACCGGTAGACGTCCGGGGCCTCGGTGAACACCGACCCCAGCGAGACCAGCAACACCTTGGCGCCCGGCGCGAGACCGGCCGGCCGCCGCCAGTCGCCCTGCGCGGAGCGGTCGCCCTGGCAGGAGCCGACGAAGGTGAAGATCGACCCGTCGACCCGGTCCGCGTGCGGCTGCATGGCCCGGGGGACCAGGACCAGCCCCCGGGCGGGCCGCGCGGCCAGGTGGTCCGGCTCCGCGAGGTCCGCCATGTCGTGCTCGGCCAGCCAGGACCGGAAGCGGGTGTAGTAGGCGCGGCCGCGCTCGGTGCCGCGCAGTTCCTCCCGCATCGCCTCGGCGGCCTCCTCCTCGTAGCCGTCCCAGGCGACGACGTGCGGGGCCAGCTGCACGGCCGGGACCCCCCACCGGCGGGCGAGGAGCGGGGCCGGGAACGCGGCGCTGTCGTGGAGCACCAGGTCGGGGGTGTCGCCCTCGTAGGCCGCGGCGAGTTGCGGCAGCGCCTGCATCGCGTCGTCGAGGAACGGTTCGAGCTGGTCGAGGAGTTCGGTGCCCCAGCCCTGCGGGTCGTCGGCGGCGGGCAGGACGGAGGTCCACGGTCGGGGTTCGGCGCCGACGGCGGCGACGAGGTCGGCGAACTCGGCGGGCACGGCGTAGGTGACGCGGTGCCCCCGGTCGACCAGCTCACGGATCACGTCGAGGTTCGGCTGGACGTGGCCGTGGGCCGGGATGCTGAACATGGCGAGGTGCGAGCGGCGTTGAGGCATGCCCCGCACCCTAGGCGAGACGATACGTATCGTGCAATCCTGAAAAGGCGTCACCCCGGCCGACGGGGGACGACTCCCCTCGGCCGGAAGCCCCTGCGGGCCAGGGGCGGACGGGATCCAGGGCGCCTCATGGCACCTGCGAGACTGGGCGCGAGATCGCACCGCAGGAGGCATCCGATGACCGAATCCAGCCCCGCCTTCACCGAGGCGCGCGCCCGGGACGTGCTGGCCGCGGCCGGGCACCCCGAGGCGGCGGCGGACGCCCGGCTGCTCGCGCTCGGCGAGAACGCCGTCTTCGCCCTGGGCGAGCGGGGCGTGGTGGTCCGGGTCGGCCGCAGCCCGGAGCTGCTGGCACGCGCCGAGCGGGAACTGGCCGTCGCCCAGTGGCTGGCGGCGCAGGACGTACCGGCCGTGCGGGCCGCGGAGCCGACCGCCCGGCTCGTCGACGGGCATCCGGTGACGTACTGGCGGCGGCTTCCGGAGGCCGTCCGCCCGGCCCGGCCGCAGGACCTCGCGGCGCTGCTGCGGCTCGTCCACGCGCTGCCCGAGCCGCCGTTCGCGCTCCCCCGGCGCGAACTGCTGGACGGCGTGGAGCGCTGGCTGCGGTTGGCCGGCGATGCCGTGTCACCGTCCGACGCGGAGTACCTGCGCGGCCGGCGGGACGCCTTCGCACTCGCCGCGACGGCGCTGGAACCGCACCTGCCGCGCGGCCCGATCCACGGCGACGCGTTGCCCCGCAACGTCCACATCGGGCCGGACGGCCCCGTCCTGGTCGACCTGGAGACCTTCTCCTCGGACCTGCGCGAGCACGACCTGGTCGTGATGGCGCTCAGCCGGGACCGCTACGGCCTGGGCGCCGAGGCATACGACACCTTCGCCTCGGTGTACGGCTGGGACGTGCGGGACTGGGAGGGCTGCGCGGTGCTGCGCGGGTCCCGGGAGACGGCGAGCTGTGCCTGGGTCTCCCAGCACGCGCCCGGGAACCCCGCCGCACTGGGGGAGTTCCGCCGCCGGATCGCCTCGCTGCGCGAGAAGGACGCGGCGGTCCGGTGGTACCCGTTCTGAGCCCGCGCCCCGGCCACCGCCCGCCGGCGGGCCGGTCCGCTCAGCGCTGGTAGGGAATCAGCGGCCAGGCCGCCTCGACTATCGCCTCCGGGTCACCGCTGCGGCGCAGGTACGCCTGGAACGATGCGGCCTGCTGGGCGGCGGCCTGCTCCTGGAGGACGTGCAGGGCGCGCGGCGCGGGCAGCGCGACGGCCGGGTACTCCTCGCCGATGCGGCGGGCGACACCGGCCGCGGCCACCGCGTCGGCGCCGGCCTCGTGTGCGCCGTCCAGCGGGACCCCGTAGTGCCCGCAGAGCGCCTGGAGCGCGCGCTTGCCCTTGCGGTAGCGGTCCACGTGCTTGTCGAGGACGAGCGGGTCGATGACCGGGGCGGGCGGGTGGCCGAGCCGCTCGCTCAGCGTCGGCACGCCGTGGCGGCGGCACTCGCGGTCCAGCAGCGAGAGGTCGTAGCGCGCGTTCATCACCACCAGCGGGACGTCCGCGCGCAGCACTTCGGCGAGCGCCTCGGTGATCTCCGCTATCGCGGCGGCGGGCGCGCGGCCGTGCTCGCGGACGTAGGCGGTCGACATGCCGTGGATCTGCGCGGCCTCGTCCGGGATCGGGACGCCCGGGTCGACGAGCCAGGACTGCTGCCCGGCCACCTCGCCGTCGCCCTCCAGCCGGATCAGTGCGGCCGTGACGATGCGGTCGTGCTCGACGTCGGTGCCCGTGGTCTCCAGGTCGAAACCGACCAACAGCTCCTGATGCCAGCTCATGCCGACCCCCTCTTCCGCCCGGCCCCGCACGGGCGCGGCGCGCACCCCTCCTCGATGCTCCGCCGGCCTCCGGCCGGTCGGACCCCCACGCAGCGCTGACTCATGCGGCCTCCTTCGGTGGTACCTCCCCCGTGGTGCGACCACTCTCCCACGCACCACTGACAACGGGCCGGGCCGCCCGCCGCCGCACCGTGCGCAGGCCCGTTCAGGAGACCGGCCGCGAGTCCGCCCAGACGCTCTCGAACTCCTCGCGGTAGATCTCGAAGAGCCCGTGGTCGACGTCCCGGCCGCCGCGGGCGTCCTGGCGCACCAGGTCACGGCCGCCACCGCGCAGCACGAAGACCGGCGACTCCATCCCGCGGCTCTTGCGGAGGTAGGGCTGGACGACGGCTATCCCGTCGGGCCCGTCGCCGTCGACGAGGTAGGCGGTGAAGCGGGGGGTCTCGTCGAAGACCTGGATCTCGAAGGCGCCCGGGTCGTGCAGGCGGGCCCGGACCCGCCGCATGTGCAGGATGTTCATCTCGATGGAGCGGCTCATCTCGCCCTTCTTGAGGCCGATTTCGCGCTCCCGGCGGCGGACCGCGCTGCTGGCCGGGTTGAGGAAGAGCAGTCGGACCCGGCACCCGGACTCGGCGAGCCGGACCAGTCGGCGGCCGGAGTAGTTCTGGACCAGGAGGTTGAGTCCTATGCCCACCGCGTCGAGGCGTCGGGCGCCGCCGAAGAGGTCCTCCGCGGGCAGCTGGCGCTGGAGGCGGACCCGGTCGGGGTGTACGCCGACGACGTCGGCGTACCGGTCGCCGACGAGGTCCTCGACGGCGTCGATGGGCAGCCGTCCGGACATCCGGGTGCCGGCCCCGGACCCGAGGACGTCCAGCAGTCGGGCGGAGGCCCGCTCGGCCTGGGCCAGGACGGTCTCGGACAGCGCGCGGTTGCGGGAGACGATGTTGCGGGCGACCTCCAGCTCGTCGAGGACCAGCTCGACCTCGCGCCGGTCGTCCACGTAGGGCTCGAAGCAGGGCCAGTGCTGGACCATCAGCTCGCGCAGCTGCGGGAGGGTCAGGAAGCTGACGATGTTGTCGTCGGCGGGGTCGAGGAGGTAGCCCTTGCGGCGGCTGACCTCGCGGACCGCGACCGCGCGCTGGACCCACTCCTGGCCCGCGGGTCCGGCCGCCGCGATGACCCATTCGTCGCCGTGCACCGGCTCGTAGATGGGACGCAGCACGGCTGCGACGACGGCCCGCAGCCGCTGCTCGACGAGATTCAGCCAGATGTAGGCGCGTCCGGCCCGGCGGGCCCGGGTGCGCACCTCGCTCCAGTCCTCGACCCCCCAGTCGAGTTCGGCACCGATCTCCAGCGGTCGGGCCAGGGACACCGTGCCGGGCGGTGCGTCAACGGAGCCGCCCTCGTGGCCCTCATGACTCTCGTCACCAGGGGGCAACTCCAGCCCGCCGCTCACCTGCCACCGCCTTCCGAACCCCCGTGCCAACGATCAAGGCAGACTACTGCGGCGCGGGGAGCGGTGCAGCAGGATGCCGTGAGTCGGATGCCAACTCCCCTTGCCCATGGTGCCGGTTGTGACCGGAAAGCGCGGTGGGAGTGAGCGGTTTCATAGCCGCGTCGGGGGGTGGCCTCCCGTTGCCGCCCACGCGATGGAGTGTCCCGGCGGTGAGCCGTTGACAGCACTTTGTGCACCGGGCCGCGCGGGGGTGCCCACTTTTGGCCGGGGCATCGCTGGCGAACTGCACACATGTGAGGTAGTCCGTGGCCAAGACGCCGCTTTTGGGGTAGCCCTAGCATTCCGCCCGCCCGCGCCGGCCGCGGCCCGACGACCGCCGGCCCCCGATCAGCGCACGGTACGACAATCCGACATCGCCGGAGATCCGTCAGCTTTCAGCGGAGTTCACACGAAAATCTCCCGCCATCCGGCAGTTTGGACACGTTGGGAAGGATTCCGATTCGGCCCGCGGACGCGTGTCGTGGAGTCGCCGCCGCCCCGTAGAGAAAGTGGAAGTGTCTACGCATGCAGGTCTGGCCGGGACAGATGTATCCGTTGGGTGCCACCTATGACGGTGCGGGCACCAACTTCGCGGTGTTCTCCGAAGCCGCCACGCGCATCGAACTGTGTCTGCTGCACGACGACGGGTCGGAGACCGCCGTCGAGCTGCGCGAGTCCGACGCCTTCGTACGGCACGCGTATCTGCCGGGGATCATGCCGGGACAGCGCTACGGCTTCCGCGCGCACGGCCCCTACGAGCCGGAACGCGGGCAGCGCTGCAATTCCGCCAAGCTGCTCCTCGACCCGTACGCGCGGGCGATGAGCGGCGTGATCGATTGGGACGAGGCGGTCTACGGCTACCACTTCGGCCGCCCCGAGGTCCGCAACGACCTGGACTCGGCACCGCACACCATGGCGTCGGTGGTGGTCAACCCGTACTTCGACTGGGGCGACGACCGCCCGCCGCGCACCGCGTACCACGAGACGGTGCTCTACGAGGCCCACGTGAAGGGCCTGACGATGCGGCATCCGGAGCTGCCGGAGGAGCTGCGCGGCACGTACGCGGCGCTGGCGCACCCGGCGATCATCGACCACCTGACGAAGCTCGGGGTCACCGCCCTGGAACTGATGCCGGTGCACCAGTTCGTCCAGGACCACCGGCTGGTGGACGCCGGCCTGACCAACTACTGGGGCTACAACACGATCGGGTTCTTCGCGCCGCACAACGCCTACGCGTCCTGGGGGGACCGCGGGCAGCAGGTGCTGGAGTTCAAGACCGCGGTGCGGGCCCTGCACCAGGCGGGCATCGAGGTCATCCTCGACGTCGTCTACAACCACACCGCCGAGGGCAGCCACCTGGGACCGACGCTGTCCTTCCGGGGGCTGGACAACGCCTCGTACTACCGGCTGTCGGACGACCTGCGCTACTACATGGACACCACCGGCACCGGGAACTCCCTGCTGATGCGCAGCCCGCACGTGCTCCAGTTGGTGATGGACTCGCTGCGCTACTGGGTGCAGGAGATGCGCGTGGACGGGTTCCGGTTCGACCTGGCGGCGACGCTGGCGCGGCAGTTCCACGAGGTGGACCGGCTGTCGTCGTTCTTCGACCTGGTGCACCAGGACCCGGTGGTCAGCCAGGTGAAGCTGATCGCCGAGCCGTGGGACGTCGGGGAGGGCGGTTACCAGGTGGGGAACTTCCCGCCGCTGTGGACGGAGTGGAACGGCAAGTACCGGGACACCGTGCGGGACCTGTGGCGGGGCGAGCCGCGCACCCTGGCGGACTTCGGGTCCCGGTTGGCCGGCTCGTCGGACCTCTACCAGGAGGACGGGCGGCGGCCGCTCGCCTCGGTCAACTTCGTCACCTGCCACGACGGTTTCACCCTGCGCGACCTGGTCTCGTACAACGACAAGCACAACGAGGACAACGGCGAGGACAACCGGGACGGCGAGCGCTTCAACCGGTCCTGGAACTGCGGGGCGGAGGGGCCGACCGACGACCCCTCGGTGCGGCGGCTGCGGCTGCGGCAGATGCGGAACTTCCTCGCCACGCTGATGCTGTCGCAGGGCGTGCCGATGCTCAGCCACGGCGACGAGTTCGGCCGCAGCCAGCGCGGCAACAACAACGCGTACTGCCAGGACGGGGAGCTGACCTGGGTGCGGTGGCCGGAGCGGGAGGCGGCCGGCGCCGCGGACGAACCCGAGGCGGCACAGGACGCCGCGGGCACGGCGGACGAGGAACGGGCGGACCGGGCGGCGCTGCTGGCGTTCGTGCGGCAGATGGTGTGGCTGCGGCGGGACCATCCGGTCTTCCGGCGGCGGCGGTTCTTCCAGGGGCACCCGATGGAGGGCGCCCACGACGAGTTGTCCGACATCGCCTGGTTCACCGCGGCCGGCACCGAGATGGGCACCCGCGACTGGCAGTCCGTCCACGCCAAGTCGCTGGCCGTGTTCCTCAACGGAAGCTCGATCTCCGAACCCGGTCCGCGCGGCGAGCCGATCACCGACGACTCGTTCCTGCTGATGTTCAACGCCCACGACCAGGAGAAGGAGTTCACCGTCCCGGAGCACCTGGGGCGGCAGTGGCAGGTCGTGGTGGACACCGACCGGCCGGAGGCGGCGGCGGACGGCCGGGGCGCCAAGGTCAAGGGCGGCGATCGGCTGGTGCTGGTCGGCCGGAGCCTGGTGGTGCTCCAGCGGCCGGCCTGAGTCGTCCGGTCGGGCCCCTGCGACGCCCCGGGGCGCGCAGGGCTCAGGAGGTCTGCGCGCGGTCCGCCGCGGCCTCCTCCGGTCCCGCCGGGGAGACGCGCAGCGGCGCGGTGGGCCGGTGACCGGCGCGGGTGGTGAGGGCGACGACGAGGACGAGCACCGCCGCGCCGACCGCGACCGCGAAGGCGGCGGACGGGCCGTACATGTCGGCGAGCCGCCCCGAGAGGGCCAGCGCCACCGCCTGGCCGCCGACCACCGCACTGGTGAGGAAGGCCATCGACTCGGCCAGCCGGGCGGCCGGCACCAGGCGTTCGGTGAGCCCGAAGAGGGTGATCAGGTGCGGCGCGAAGGCCACCCCGAGCACCACCACGACCAGGTAGAGCGCCCCCATCGACCGCACGAAGAGCAGCGGCACGGACAGCACGATGAGCGCGACGGCGGCCGCCCGCCACCGGGCCGGCAGGCCGATCCGGGCCGGCACCAGCGCGAGCGAGAGCCCCGCGACCGCGCTCATCACGCCCATCGCCGCGTACACCAGGCCCGCCTGGGCGGGCTGGTGGAGGCGTTCGGTGAGCGCGGTGATGCCGGCCTGGCAGGCGCCGAACATGGCCCCCTGGAGGACCATCGAGACCCGCATGGCGTGCACCGCGCGGGGCATCCGGGTGCGGGCCGGGCGGGCGGTCCGCGGGGCCCGGTCCGCGGCGGGCCGGGCCACGACGGGCCGCACCGCCACCGCCGTCGGATGGAGGGCGAACGCCGAGCCGCAGACCGCCAGCAGCACCGCGGCCAGCCCCAGCGCCACCGCCGGGTGGACCAGGGTGGCGGCCAGCCCCACCAGCGCCGGCCCGAGCACGAACGACACCTCGTCCAAGGTGCCCTCCAGGGAGAGCGCCGCGCTCACCAGGCGGTCGTCGGCCCGCGCGCGGTGCGCCAGCGCGACCAGCCGGGTGCGGGCCAGCGGGCCGATCTGCGGCACGCTCGCCCCGGCCAGCAGGCCCAGCAGGGCCAGCGGGGGCGTCGCCGTGCGGGCCAGCGCGGCCGTCACCAGGGCGGCCACCGCGAGCGCGTTGACCCAGCAGGCGATCAGCACCACCGGCCGCTGGCCGTGGCGGTCCGCGAGCCGCCCGATCAGCGGGCCGGCGACCGTCTGACCCGCCGCCAGGGCGCCGCCCACCAGACCCGCGGTCGTCAGCGAACCGCTCGTCTCGGCCACCAGCAACACGCTGCCGAGCTGGCACATGGCGGTCGGCAGCCGCCCGAGGAAGGACACGACGGGCAGCAACGGCCCGCTCAGGGCGAGCACCCGGCGGTAGGTGGTGGTGACAGCGGTCATCACAAGAAGCTATCCGTCACACCTGCACGATTCGTACGGGCGGTACGTACGAAGCCTTATCGCCGGCCGACCCGGTGGTTCGGAGGAAGGCACCACGGGCAGGACGCCCCGGGATGACGCAACCCGATGACAGAACGGGCCCCCGGCGGGGTACGGGTGTTCCCATGACGCAGTCTTCGAGTCCGTCGCCGACCGCCACCTACCGGCTGCAGCTCCAGCCGGACTTCCCGTTCGCCGCAGCCGAGCGGGCGGTGCCGTACCTCGCCGCGCTCGGAGTCTCCCACCTGCACCTGTCACCGGTGCTGGAGGCGGTGCCGGGCTCCTCGCACGGCTACGACGTGACCTGCCACGCGGCGGTCCGGGCCGAGCTGGGCGGCGAGGAGGGGCTGCGGGCGCTGGCGGCGACGGCCCGGGCGCACGGCCTCGGACTGGTCGTCGACATCGTGCCCAACCACATGGCGGTGCCCGTGCCGCTGTCGCTCAACGAGCCGCTGTGGGAGGTGCTGCGCGACGGTCCGACGTCGCCGTACGCGCGCTGGTTCGACATCGACTGGGACGGCGGGCACGAGGGGCGGCTGCTGCTGCCGGTACTGGAGGGGCGGATCGGGGACGAGCTGCCCCGGTTCCGGGTCGAGGGGCGGGTGCTGCACTACGGGGAGCAGGTCTTCCCCTTGCGTCCCGGTACCGAGCGGCTGCCGCTGGAACGCCTCCTGGGGGCGCAGTGGTACCGCCTCGCCTGGTGGCGGCTGGCCCGCACGGAGCTCAACTACCGGCGGTTCTTCACCATTTCGGAGCTGATCGGGGTCCGCGTCGAGGACCCGGAGGTGTTCGACGCCACGCACCGGACGGTGCTGCGGCTGGTCCGGGAGGGGGTCGTCGACGGGCTGCGGATCGACCATCCGGACGGGCTGGTGGATCCGGGCGGCTACCTGGCGCGGCTGCGGGCCGGCACGAAGGGCTGCTGGACCGTGGTGGAGAAGGTCCTCACCGGTGCGGAGCGGCTCCCGGACGGCTGGGCGTGCGCGGGCACCACGGGCTACGACGCGCTCCGCCACATCGACGGGCTGTTCGTGTGCCCGCAGGGCGCCGGGCGGCTGTTCTCGCACTACCGGGACTTCGTCACGCCGTTGGCCGACGAGGGCGGCGACTGGGAGGAGACGGTGCGGCGGGCCGCCTACGAGGTCGTCGAACACGACCTGGCGGCGGAGGTCGAGCGCCTGGTGCGGACCGCGGCCCGGATCGCCCAACGGGTGCCCAGGCCGGGCGACCACGCCCCGTGGGCGCTGCGCCAGGCGGTCCGGGAACTCCTGGTTCGGCTGCCGGTCTACCGGCCCTACGCCGGCGACACCAACGACGCCGCGCGGGCGGCGGCGGACGCGACGATGCTGGCCGGCGCGGCGGAGCGGGCCCGGGCCACCTTCCGGGTGCCGGAGGAGGCCGGGGCGGTGGACCTCGTCCACGACCTGGCGCTGGGGCGGTTCGCGCCCGGTGGGGACGGCGCCGCGGGCCGAGGGGACCCGGCGGCGGACCACGGCGCCGTGGACGGGGACGTCGCGGGCTTCGCGGCGCGGTTCGCGCAGACCGCGTCGGCGCTGCACGCCAAGTCCGTGGAGGACACCGCCTTCTACCGCTACCCGGTGCTGCTGTCGGCGTGCGAGGTCGGCGGCGATCCCGGGGAACCGGCGCTGGGGCCCGCGACGTTCCACGAGTACGGCGCGCGGATGCAGCGGGACTGGCCGGAGAGCGGCACGGTGCTCTCCACGCACGACACCAAGCGCAGCGCCGACGTGCGGGCCCGGATCGCGGTGCTGTCGGAGTGCCCGGACCGGTGGCGGGACGTGCTGGGCGTGGTGGCCGAAGGGCGGGACGTCGCGGACGGCGCGCCGCCGGTGGACCCGATGGTGGTCTGGACGGCCTGGCAGACCGCGTTCGGGCTGGGCACGTCCGACGCCGGCGGTGCGGGCGCGGAGGCGGCGGTCGGCGACCGCGGGGAGCGGCTGACGCCCGCGGTGCTCAAGGCCGTGCGGGAGGCGGGGCTGCGCACCACCTGGACGGAGCAGGACGCGGTCTACGAGGAGCGGGTGGCGGAGTTCGTCCGGAGCGGGCCGGGCGGCCCGGTGGCGGACCAACTGGCCGCGCTGGAGGCGGAGCTCGCCCCGTTCGTCCGCGCGAACGTCCTCGGCGCGACGCTGCTGCACCTGACCGTGCCCGGCGTCCCCGACCTCTACCAGGGCACCGAGCAGGAGTACGCGGCGCTGGTCGATCCGGACAACCGGCGGCCGCCGCGGTTCGCTGCGGAGCTGCTCGCGGAGCTGGACGGCGGGGCCGCGCCGAGGGGTCCGTCGGCCGAGAAGCTGTGGCTGACGGCCAGTGCGCTGCGGCTGCGGCGGGCGCACCCGGAGTGGTTCGGCGCCGCCGCCTCGTACGAGCCGCTGGCCGTGGAGGGCCCGGCGGCCGAGCACTGCGTGGCGTTCGTCCGCGCGGGGCGGGTGGTGACGGCGGTGACCAGGTTGTCGCTGCGGCTGCGGGAGACCGGTGGCTGGTGGGACACCGTGCTGCGGCTGCCCCCGGGCGGCGAGTGGCGGGAGGTGCTCACCGGCCGCGCGCTGGCGGGCGGCAGTGCGGTGGGGGTGGACGGCCTCCTGGCGGACTGGCCGGTGGCCCTGCTCGTACGGGAATAGCCCCGGACGCGGCGGAGGGCGCACCGCGACCGGCGTACTGATGGTGCGTCAGGTGTCGTTGCCGATCCCCCGCCCCCGGAGGGGTTCGGCGAACCGAGCGTCCACACCGGTGGGTCCGACCCACGCGACGTCGGTGACGCCGCGACGCCTCGGCGCGCCGGTGGCGATCACCGCTTGGGCGGAGCCTGGCGTTCGGTCAGGACGTAGTCCACGTGGCCGAACCTGATGTGGTCGCCGGGTCCGACCGCTATCTCGCCGACCAGCCGGCGCCCGTTGACGCAGGTGCCGTTGGTGGAGCCGAGATCGCGCAGCATCCAGCCGGTGCCCTCGCTGCGCAGCTCGGCGTGGTTGCGGGAGACCGTCTCGTGGTTGAGTCGCAGGCCGACGCCCGGGGCCCGCCCGATCGACAGCGGGAACGGCCCGGGCTCCGGCAGCAGCAGCTTCGGCAGCCGCTCCGTGCGCCACGCCCGGCGCAGCCGGATGTGGAACGCCGACACCCGGCCGACCACCCGCAGTACCAGCCCCTGGACCTTGCCGTGCCGCTCCAAATCGGCCGTCGCCAGCGCGAGTTCGGAGTGCTGCTGGGCCGACAGGACGAGTTCCAACCGGCGCAGGAAGGTGTCCTGGGACAGCCGTCCCTCCGCCGCGCCGTCGCGCAGCAGCTCAAGGGCGCGTTCCCGATCCGCGTCCGAAGGCCGCGCGGGGAACTGGAGCGAAGTCATGGCGCAATTCTCCGGCCTGCGGTGAGCCGGTGTCCAGGCAACGTCGGTGCCCCGCCGCACCGCGTCCTTTCGTCCGGGGCGGCGGCGTGCTTTCGTCGTCGGGAAGCGGGTCGGCGCCTGCCGCGGCGGCCGGGCCGGAGCGACGAAGGAGGACGACCGTGCTGTTCGAGGTATGGGCACCCGAGGCCGGGCGGGTCGCCCTCCACTGGGCCGGCGACCGGTCCGACGCGCCCCCGGTGGAGCTGGCGCGCGATCCCGCCCGCCCCGGTTGGTGGCGCGCCGACGCACCGGCCGGCGACGGCGACCGCTACGCCTTCCGACTGGACGGGGGCCCGGCGCGGCCCGATCCGCGCGCCGCCCGGCTGCCGGAGGGGCCCGGCGGGCCCGGCGCGGTCATCGAGCACGCCCGGTTCGCCTGGCGGCACCCGTGGCCCGGCCGGCCGCTGCCCGGCGCGGTCCTCTACGAGCTGCACGTCGGGACGTACACCCCCGAAGGCACCTTCGACGCCGCCGCGGCCCGCCTCGGCCACCTCGCCGACCTCGGCGTCACCCACGTCTCCCTGATGCCCGTCTGCCCGTTCCCCGGGACCCACGGGTGGGGGTACGACGGGATCGCGCCCTGGGCGGTGCACGAGCCGTACGGCGGCCCCGAGGGGCTGAAGCGGTTCGTGGACGCCGCGCACGGCCACGGCCTCGGGGTGGTCCTCGACGTGGTGCACAACCACCTCGGCCCGTCCGGGAACCACCTCCCGGAGTTCGGCCCGTACTTCACCGACACCCACCACACGCCCTGGGGGGCGGCGGTCAACCTCGACGCCCCCGGTTCCGACGAGGTCCGCCGCTTCTTCATCGACAGCGCGCTCGGCTGGCTGCGCGACTACCGCATCGACGGGCTGCGGCTGGACGCCGTGCACGCCCTGCACGACGACCGCGCCCAGCACTTCCTGGCCGAACTGTCCGCCGCCGTGGACGCGCTCGCCGCCCAGCAGCGCCGTCCGCTGTTCCTGATCGCCGAGTCCGACCGCAACGACCCGCGCACCACCGCGCCGCGGGCGAGCGGCGGCCTGGGCCTGCACGCCCAGTGGAACGACGACTTCCACCACGCCCTGCACACCGCACTGACCGGCGAATCCCACGGCTACTACGCCGACTTCGCGCGCGCCCCGCTCGCCGCCCTCGCCAAGACCCTCACCGGCGGCTTCTTCCACGACGGCAGCCACTCCAGCTTCCGCGGGCGCCGTCACGGCGCCCCCCTCGACCTCCGGGCCACCCCACCACACCGGCTGCTCGGCTACGCGCAGACCCACGACCAGATCGGCAACCGCGCGTACGGCGACCGGCTCACCGCCACCCTCTCCCCCGGCCTGCTCGCCTGCGCCGCCGCGCTGGTCCTCTGCGCCCCGTTCACCCCGATGCTCTTCATGGGCGAGGAGTGGGGCGCGCGCACCCCCTGGCAGTACTTCACCGACCACCCGGACCCGGAGCTGGCGGAGGCCGTACGGGCCGGCCGGCGGCGCGAGTTCGCGGCGCAGGAGGGCGGCGCGGCGCACGGCGACGGGCTCGGCGCCGACTGGCCGGACCCGCAGGATCCGGCCACCCGCGACCGCTGCGTCCTGGACTGGGCCGAACCGTCCGCCGCGCCGCACGCCGCCCTGCTCTCCTGGTACCGCGGCCTCCTCGCCCTGCGCCGCACCCACCCCGCGCTGACCGATCCCGACCCCTCCCGCACCCACGTCGCCCACGACGAGGACGCCCGCTGGCTGGTGCTCCGCCGCGGCCCCGTCCACCTGGCCGTCAACCTCGCCCCGAGCGGCACGGCCACCGTCCCGCTCGCCCCGTCCACGGCGCCCGCGGCGGACGCGCGGCGGGGCACCGCGCCGGCCCCGGCGACCGACTACCGCGCGGCGGCCGGTTGGCCGCACCCGGTGCTGCCGGACGGCGGCGGGGTGCTGCACCTGCCGGCGGAGTCCGTGGCGGTGGTCGTCGAGGAACCGCCCGGGACGCCGCGTGCGACGGGCGAGCGCGCGTGATCGTGCTCAGCGACCCTCGGGTGGCGGACGTGCCGGTGCGGGACTGCGGCGAGCCGCTGGCCGAGGTGGCGGCGCTCCCCCGCGTGACCCTGGACCCGGGGGAGCGGGACCCGGACGGGGCGTACGGGCGGGCCCGGGCCGGTGTGTGCGCACGGTTGCGGACGGCCGTCGCCGGGCTGCCGGCGGGCTGGGGGTTCCTGGTGGTCGAGGGGCACCGCAGCAGCGCCGAGCAGGCCCGGCGGTTCGCCCGCTACCAGGACCGCCTGCGCACCGCGGGCCACACCGACCCCGCGGAACTCCACCGCCGGACGGCCGCGTTCGTCGCCCCGGTCGAGGTGGCCCCGCACTGCGCGGGGGCGGCCCTGGACCTGACGCTGGTGGACGACCGGGGCCGGGCGCTGGACATGGGCGGTGCGGTGAACGGCCACCGCACGGGCGACGAGGAGCGCTGCCCGTTCGACGCCCCGGGGCTGCCGGCGCGGGCCCGGCACCACCGCGCGCTCCTGGGGCGGGCCCTGGGCGGGGCCGGTTTCGTGAACTATCCCAGCGAGTGGTGGCACTGGTCCTACGGGGACCGCTACTGGGCGCTACTCACCGGGGCCCGGTGCGCCGTCTACGGTCCGGTCTGAGAAGGCGCGGCGGCGGTGCGGACTTCCGCGCGTCCCCTCACCGCGCGAACTCCTCGACCAGGGCCTTGCAGAAGGCCGGCAGGTCCGCCGGTTTGCGGCTGGTGACGAGGGTGTTGGCGGCCTGGGTGCAGACCACGACCGGCCGGTCGACCCAGGTGCCGCCGGCGTTGCGGATGTCGGTGCGCAGACTGGGCCAGGAGGTGAGGGTGCGGCCCCGCACGACGTCGGCCTCGATCAGGGTCCAGGGGGCGTGGCAGATGGCCGCGACCGGTTTGCCGGTCTCGAAGAAGGACGCGATGAGGGCGATGGCGCCCCGGTCCAGGCGGAGCGCGTCGGGGTTGGCCACCCCGCCGGGCAGGGCCAGGGCGTCGAACTCCGCGACGGACGCCGCGTCCACGGTCAGGTCGACGGGGAAGGTGTCGGCCTTGTCCAGGTGGTGGAACGCCTGGATGCGGCCCGACCTGGTGGAGATCAGGGTGGGCTTGCCGCCCGCGGCGATCACCGCCTGCCAGGGCTCGGTCAGCTCGACCTGTTCGGTGCCCGCCGGGGCCACCAGAAACGCCACCTGCATGGTGCGCTCACTTCCCTTCGTCCGGACGGCCGGAGGACCGGACGACGGCTTCCCGGGGGGCCGGAAAACGACGGTCGGCCGGTGGGGAGACATCCCTACCGACCGACCATAGCGGGAGGAACGGGGCGGCTCATCCGCTGGTGCGCGGCGGCCCCGGGCGGCCCGCGCCGCCCCTGCCGTCAGTCGCGCGGGGCCGCGGCGGCCGCCGGCCCGTCCGCGTCGGTCCCTTCCAGCTCGCGCTCGCTCTCGGCGACCGCCGCCGCCTCCGCGACCTGGTCGAGGCTGCGGGTGAGCAGGTAGTACAGGCCGCCGCCGACCAGCAGGCCGGGCACGAAGGAGAGGTCCGCGCCGCCCAGCGCCTTCGTCACCGGACCGGTGTAGAAGGACGTGGAGAAGAACGGGACCATCGCGGCGAAGCCGGCGACGTAGGCGGTGATGCCGCGCCAGGACCAGCGGCCGTAGATGCCGGCCGGGTTGAAGATCGCGGTGACCGCGTAGTGGCCGCGCCGGACCCAGTAGAAGTCGACGAGGTTGACCGCCGTCCACGGGATCAGGAAGTAGAGCATCATCAGCACGAAGGTGTTGAAGCTCTCCAGGTAGTTCTCCGGGAGCAGCATCGCCACGGTGAAGACGATCAGGCCGATGGCCACGATGCCGGCGATCCGGATCCGGACGGTCGGCTTGACCGCGCGGAAGGCGTCGATCGCGCTGGTGGTGGTGAGCATCGCGCCGTAGGCGTTGACCGCCATGATGCCGACCAGGGCGACGGACGAGACGACCACCGCGAAGGTGCCGAAGCCGGGCAGGATCGCGTTGCCGACCTGGCGGATGCCGCTGATCGCGTCCGGGTGCGGCAGCGCCGAGGCGAGCAGTGCGCCGAGCGACATCAGCCAGGCGGCGGAGCCGGCCGCGCCGGCGTAGGTCCACCAGATGACCTTGCGGGCGGAGACGTCGCGGGGCAGGTAGCGGGAGTAGTCCGAGACGTAGACGGCGTAGCTGATCTGGTAGCCGGCCGCGGCGGAGAAGACGACCAGGAAGGACGTCCAGGAGCCGTGCGCGGCATGCCCGGCGGCGGCCACGGAGTGCGGGTCGAGCTGGACCAGCGCACCGACGGTGAGCACGCCGAAGACCACGATCAGCACGTAGGTGAGCCAGCGCTGGACCAGGTGCAGCAGGTCGTGGCCGACCACGGCGAGCACGATGGCGACGCCGATGATCAGCACGTACCAGAGGGTGGCGCCGCCGGGGAAGACGGTGCGCAGGCCCTGGGCGGCCAGGACCACGTTGAAGACGTTGAACCCGACGTAGACGAAGACCACGGCGGCGAACGGCACGATCGCGCCGCGGATGCCGAACTGGGCCCGCGACTGGATCATCTGCGGCAGGCCCATCCGGGGGCCCTGGTTGGCGTGGAAGGCCATGAAGAAGGTGCCGAAGCAGGCGCCGAGGACGACCGCCGCGACGGAGGCGAGCAGGCTCAGACCGAGGGCCGGGCCGAGGAAGCCGGTGACCATCGTGGTCAGCACGAAGTTGCCGGTGAACCAGAACGGGCCCTGGTGCCACACCTTCCCGTGCCGTTCGCGGACGGGGACGTAGTCGATGGAGCGGACCTCGATCATGCGCGAGCCTCGCCCCTCGCTCGTGCCTTCCATGGGTGCCGTGCGATCCATGGGTTACTCCTCGGGCGTGGCGACAGGGGATGCGGGGGTGGTGCCGCGGGAAGCCGGTGGGGAACGACGGATTCCGCGGTGGTGTGAACCTAGGCGTCCGGTCGCCGGGACTCGATCGCCCGATCGTCCATTCAATAGATATGTGGTGGACACTATGTCTATGCCTCTGCGTATCTCGGACCTGTTGGCGCGGCCCGGCCTCCATCTGGCCCTCACCTACGACGTACCGCAGGAGCTGCTGTCCCGCACCATCGAGGCGGCGACCGTCTCCGACCTGCTGGTCCCGGGAAAGTGGCTCCAGGGCGGTGAGCTGCTGATGACCATCGGGCTGCTGCTGCCGATGGAGCCGGCGTCCTGCCGCGCGTACGTCCGGGACGTGGCCGAGGGCGGCGCGGCCTGCCTGGCGCTCGGGCTGGGCCAGGGGCTGCCGTACCAGGAGGCACCGCAGCCCCTGGTCACGGCCGCGAAGGAGGCCGGGCTGCCGCTGCTGACGGTGCCGGACGAGGTCCCGTTCATCGCGGTCACCAAGGCGGTCTTCGACGCCCGGGCCACCGAGCAGCGGGAGGTGCTGCACCGGGCCTTCGCCACCCAGCGCAGGCTGACCGCGGCCGCGGCGACCAGCGACGGGCTCCAGCCGATGCTGGCGGAGTGGACGGCCGCCACCGGGGTCGGCGCCACGGTCCTCGACCCACTCGGGCGGCAGCTGGCGGCCGCCGAGCAGGGACCGGGGACCGCGCTGGAGGACGCCCGCGACCTGGTCGAACGGGTCGCCGCGCGGGGGCTGCGGGGCAGTGCGTCCAGCACCGCCGGCGGCCGGCAACTGGAGGTGCAGCCGCTCGGCGCCCGCCGGCTGCGCGGGCTGCTGCTGCTCACCGGCCGCCCGGACGACGCCGCCCGGTCCGTGGTGCCCGGACTGATCTCGCTGCTCTCCCTGGAGCTGGAACGACGGCACCTGCGGGACGAACCGGAACGCCGGCGGCGCTCGGCGCTGCTGTCGGAGCTGCTGGCGGACGAGGACCTGGCGGCGGACCGGGCCCGGGACATGCTGGCCTCGGTGGGGCTGTCCGCCGAGCGGGTGCGGGCGGTCGTCGTGGAGGCGGCGCCGGTCGCGGGGCCGCGCGGCGGGGGCGGTGCCGCCGCCCGGACCGGGCTGTCGGAGGGCGCGGCCCAGGAGATGGCGGCCGATCTGGCGCTGGCCATGCCCGGCGGGCTGGTGCGGGTGACCGGCGGGCCGGGCGCCGCGCCGGGACGGCTGATCGAGGCGGTGGTCGGCGAGGAACTGGACATCCACGCGGTGCTCGGCCGGTTCGCCCCGCACTGCCCGGCGGGCATCGGCCCGGCCACCGCGCCGGAAGCGGTCCGGGTGTCGCTGCGGCAGGCCACCGGGCTGCTGGCGGTCAGCCGGACCAGCGGGGCGCCCGCGGAGGCCCGGCAGAGCGAGGCCGCCCGACTGCTGCTGGACCTGGGCGACCGGCGGACGCTGCACGGCTACGCCGACACCGTGCTCGGGCCGCTGGACCTGGCCGACGGCGGCGAGGAACTGATCGCCACCCTCGCCGCCTGGCTGGAGACCGGCGGTGCCTGGGACGCCACCAGCCGCCGGCTCGGCGTCCACCGGCACACGGTGCGCAACCGCCTGGACAAGGCGATGGACCTCACCGGGCGCCGCCTCGACGACCCCGACGACCGCTTCGACCTGTGGCTGGCCACCCGCATCCGGCGCGGCGGCGCCCCCTCCCCCGGCGCCCGCTGACGGCCGGGCGCGCCACTGCCGCCGGCCGCGCCCCGGTGATCGAGGGGGCCCGGCCGCGGCACGCCCCCTCGATTCCAGGCGACGCTTTCCCTGATCCCCCCGCACCGTCTTTACTGCTGAGGTGACCTACGAGATCCGCACCTTCGCCCCCGGCGCCCAGCACGCCACCACCGGGCCGGCCCCCACCTCGCGTGAGGGCCGTCTGGTGGCCGTCAGCGACCTCCACGTCCGGTACGACGAGAACCGCGACATCGTCGAGCGGTTACGGCCGGAGTCCGACGACGACTGGCTGCTGGTGGCCGGGGACGTCGGGGAGTACGTCGAGGACATCCGCTGGGCGCTCGGCCGGTTGAGCGAGCGGTTCGCCAAGGTGGTGTGGGTGCCCGGCAACCACGAGCTGTGGACCCCCGCCAAGGACCCCGTGCAACTGCGCGGGGTGGCCCGCTACGAGCACCTGGTGGAGGTCTGCCGGGAGCTGGGGGTGATCACCCCCGAGGATCCGTACCCCGTGTGGGAGGGGGCGGGCGGCCCGGTGGCCCTCGCGCCGCTCTTCCTGCTCTACGACTACTCCTTCCGGATGCCCGGCATGGGGTCCAAGGAGGAGGCCCTGGCGATCGCCGAGAAGGCGGGCGTCGTCTGCACCGACGAGTACTTCCTGCACCCGGACCCCTACCCGTCCCGCGAGGCGTGGTGCCGGGCCCGGGTGGCGGAGACCGAGGCGCGGCTCGCGGCCCTCCCGGAGGACCTGCCGACGGTGCTGATCAACCACTGGCCGCTGGTCCGCGAGCCCACCAGACCCCTGTGGTACCCGGAGTTCGCACTGTGGTGCGGCACGGAGGCCACCGCCGACTGGCCCCGTCGGTTCCGCGCCACCACGGTGGTCTACGGCCATCTGCACATCCCGCGGCTGATCATGTGGGACGGAGTGCCCCACCAGGAGGTGTCGCTCGGCTACCCTCGCGAATGGCGGCGCCGCTCCGGTTCCCCCGGCCGCCCGGTCCAGATCCTGCCCGTCGCGACCACCGGAGTTCCCGCGTGATAGAGAAGCTGCTGCCCGCGCCGATCGCGACCGCCGAGTCCTTCGGGGACGACCCGCTCTCGGAGATGTTCCCGGAGGAGTTCGCGCTGGTGGCCGAGGCGGTCCCACAGCGGCAACGGGAGTTCGGCACGGTGCGCAACTGCGCCCGTCGGGCCCTCGCCGCCTTCGGGATCGCCCCCGCGCCGGTCCTGCCCGGCGAGCGCCGCGCCCCGATCTGGCCGACCGGCATCGTCGGCGCCATGACCCACTGCACGGGCTACCGCGGCGCCGCCGTGGCCCGGGCGACCGACGTGCGCTCCGTGGGCGTCGACGCGGAGCCGCACGCGCGGATCGAGGACCCGGGCGTCCTGGAGCTCGTCACGCTCCCCGACGAACGGGCCCAGCTCTCCCAACTCGCCACGCACCAGCCGGAGATCTGCTGGGACCGGCTGGTCTTCAGCGCCAAGGAGAGCGTCTACAAGGCGTGGTTCCCGCTCACCGGCCGCTGGCTGGGCTTCGAGGACGCCCACCTCACCCTCGACCCGACCGACGCCACCTTCACCGCCCGGTTCCTGGTGCCCGGTCCGGTGGTGGAGGGCCGGGAGCTCACCGAGTTCACCGGCCGTTGGCTGATCGGGTCCCAGCTGGTGATGACGGCGGTGACCGTACCGGTGTGACGGGAGCGGCCCCCGAGCGTCTCGCGGGGGCACCCCGGTCGGTGCCCCCGCGTCGCCGGACCGGACGCCGTGGGCCCTCAGGCGCCGGCGCCGCTCAGCACTGCTTCCCTGCGGGTGGAAGTTCAGGTGCGGGATCCCGAGGGGCTCAAGCCCCTTTTCCCGCCGGGCGGTTCGCCGCCGGGCGGACCGGACGACGCCGGGGTCGACCGGCCCGCCCGGCCGGCGGTGCGCGTACCGCGCGGCCGCCGGAGCCCTAGGGGTTTTCCCCGTCCGGGCAGGTGGCGGCGTTCCTCACCACACTGGCGGTGGCCGTGTGGTCCCCCGTCGCGACCGGTGTCGACGCGCCGGTGTGCCGCGGCGATCTGCGCAGTGGGGAATCCCTCCCCCGTGCCGGGTTCGCCCCCTTCGTACGTCGAACCCGGATGAGAGGAGATTCCTCGAATCCCCCCTGGTTGTCGTTGGCACCGAGTCCACGGAATGGTGAGCAGCGAGCCAACCGGGCGGCCTCCAGCGCCTTTTGCCGGTGGTCCTTCGGCGCGGTCCCATAGGCATTGCGGAAAGCCCGGCTGAAGTCGGCCGGCCGCGGGAACCCCCAGCGCGCGGCGATGGCGTGGACCGGGAGGGTGCGCAGCGCCGGATCGGCGAGGTCGCGGCGGGCGGCCGCCAGCCGCCGGCTCCGGATGCGGCCGGCGACGGTGCTCTCCTCGTCCTGGAAGAGGCGGTGCAGGTAGCTGGTCGAGATGTGGTGCGCCGCCGCGACGACGGACGGGGTCAACTCGGGGTCGGGCAGGTGCTCGTCGATGAACGACGTGATGCGCAGCACCAGGTTCCGCCGACGGACCTCCGGCGGAAGGGCGCTGCCGGTTTCGAGGGCGCCGGCGAAGAGCGCGGCGACCAGATCGGTGAGGACCGTCCCCAGGCGGGGCCCGTCGCAGGACCGGTAGGGGCCGGTGTCCTCGCACAGACGGGTGAGGAACTGTGCGAGCAGCGCGCCGACCCCCTGGCGGGTCGTCATCCGCCGGGGCACCGCACGGCCGTCCAGGCCGCGCGGCAGCGGCAGCAGCGCCTTGGGGACCTCCAGCCCCACCAGCGCGACCGGGCCCTGGTCGCCGCGGACCTCCGCCGGCAGCGAGGAATCGCCGACGATCAGATCGGTCGGCCGGTAGACCACCTCGTGGTCCCCCCAGTCGGCCGTCCAGGTCCCCGCCACGACGAGGGAGAGGTGGGAGAGCCCCGGGTCTGAACGCCGGATCAGTCGCGGCGTGCGGCGGACCACCACCTGCGGGAACGTCGCCGACCACACGGTCACCGCACCGAGGTCCAGCACCCGCTGGGTGGCCCGGAAGTCCTCCGCGTGGTCGCTTCTGACCTGCACGGGAGCATGGGTCTGCGCCATGCGCTCCGCCCAGTAGGCCAACCGGTCCTCCGCCGGCACGTCCTCGGTCCGGAAAACCCTCTCGTTCAACACGCGTCCCCCCTGATCGCACGGCTTCCGGGGAGGGTCACAGAGGGGGATAAGCGTCTGATGAACGACCGCCGTCCCGCCCCGGCGCTCCACGGGGCGGGTGCCGCCGTCGACCGGGCCGCGGGCGGCCGCGGGTCACGCCCGCGCACCGCCCGCCGCCGGTCCGGTGCTCACTCCTCGTCGGGCGCCAGCCGCAACGAGATCGAGTTGATGCAGTACCGCTGGTCCGTCGGGGTCGGGTAGCCCTCGCCCTCGAAGACGTGGCCGAGGTGGGAACCGCAGCGGGCGCAGCGGACCTCGGTGCGGACCATGCCGTGGGTGCGGTCCTCCAGGAGCTCGACGGCGTCGGTGTCCTTCGGGTCGTAGAAGGACGGCCAGCCGCAGTGGCTCGCGAACTTGGTGGTGGAGCGGAACAGTTCGGCGCCGCAGGCCCGGCAGGAGTAGACGCCGGCGGTCTTGGTGTCGGTGTACTCGCCGACGAAGGCGGGCTCGGTGCCGCCCTGGCGCAGCACGTGGTACTCGGCCGGGGTCAGCTCGCTGCGCCACTGCTCGTCGGGCTTGTCGATCTCGTACGTCATCGGGGGCCTCCTCAGCTCATGCGCCCAGGCGGGACAGGATGGCGGGGCCGAGGTCGGTCACGTCGCCCGCGCCCATGGTGAGAACAAGGTCACCGGGCCTGGCCATTCCGGCGATCAGGTCCGGGATCGCGCTCTTGTCGGCCTCGGGGGTGACCTGGGCGCCGGCGGTCCGGGCGGCGTCGGTGATCAGGGCGCTGGTGACGCCCGGGATCGGGTCCTCGCGGGCCGGGTAGATGTCCAGGACGACGGAGGCGTCGGCGAGGGCGAGGGCCTGGCCCATCTCGGTGCCCAGCTCCTGGGTGCGGGAGTACAGGTGCGGCTGGAAGACGACGAGGATGCGACCCCCGGCCTCCTCGGTGGCGCCGCGGATGGCCTCCAGGTCGGCGGTCATCTCGGTGGGGTGGTGGGCGTAGGAGTCGATGACCTGGACGCCGGCGACCTCGCCCTTGAGCTGGAGGCGGCGCTTGACGCCGGTGTACTTGCCGAGGGCGTCGGCGAGCTGGTGCGGCGGGAGGTCGAGGGCGACTCCGGCGGCCAGGGCGGCGACGGCGTTGCCCGCGTAGTGCCGGCCGGGGACGGAGACGGTGAAGGTGAGGATCTTGCCGCTGGTGAGGGTGACCGTGACGTCGCTGGCCAGGCCGTGCGGGGTGATCTGGAGGATGCGGACGTCGGCGTCCTTGGACTCGCCGTAGGTGACGATCTCGATGTCGTCGCGGCCGGCGAGCCGGGCGGTCAGCTCGCGGGCGCCGGGGTGGTCGGCGGAGACGACCAGGGTGCCGCCGGGCCGGACGCGGTCGACGAACGTCTCGAACGAGGCGTAGATCTCGTCCATCGAGGCGTAGTTGGCGTGGTGGTCCAGCTCGACGTTGAGGACGATGGCGACCTCGGGGGCGTACTTGTGGAAGCTGCGGTCGCTCTCGTCGGCCTCGGCGACGAAGATCTGGCCGCTGCCGTGCTCGGCGTTGGAGCCCGGGGCGTCCAGGTCGCCGCCGATGGCGTAGGACGGCTTGAGGCCGAGGGCGCCGAGGGAGACGGCGAGCATCGACGTGGTGGTGGTCTTGCCGTGGGTGCCGGCGACGGCGATCGGGCGCAGGCCGTCCATGAGGGCGGCGAGCGCGTCGGAGCGGTGGACGACCGGGATGCCGCGCTGCTGGGCGGCGGCCAGCTCGGGGTTGTCGGAGCGGATCGCGGAGGAGACCACGACGCTGGTGGCGTCGTCGGCGAGGTGCTCGGCGGCGTGGCCGAGGTGGACCGTGACGCCGAGGGCGCGCAGGGCCTGGGCGGTCGCGGAGTCCTTGGCGTCGCTGCCCGCCACCTCGGCGCCGCGCTGCGCGAGGATCTTGGCGATGCCCGACATGCCGGCGCCGCCGATGCCGATGAAGTGCGGCCGTTCCATCGAGGCTGGGATGGCGGGTGCCATGGGTGGGTCTCCCTGATCGTCGAGCGTGGCGTGCGGTCGTGCGTCCGGTCGTGCGTGGTGCTTGCCGACGATTCTCGCACCCGGCGCCGACAGCGCCGGTCCGCGACCCCGCGGCGGGGCGTGCCACCGCGCCGGGCGCCCCGCGCGGCGCTCAGCGGCGGATCAGGCCCTGGGCGGTGGCGGCGGCGACCGCGGCCGTGCGGGAGTCCACGGCCAGCTTGGCGTAGATGTGGACGAGGTGGGATTTGACGGTGGCCTGGCTGAGGAAGAGCCGCTTGCTGATCGCCGCGTTGGACAGGCCGTCGGCGACGAGTTGGAGGACCTCGGTCTCGCGGCGGGACAGGGCCGTGGCGGGCGTCCGCATCCGGTCCATCAGACGCAGCGCGACGGTGGGGGCGAGTGCGGACTTCCCGGCGGCGGCGGACCGCACCGCGGCGGCCAGTTCGTCGGGCGGGGAGTCCTTGAGGAGGTATCCGGTGGCGCCGGCCTCGATGGCGGCCAGGATGTCGGCGTCGCTGTCGTAGGTGGTGAGGATCAGCACGCGCGGCGCGCCGGGGCGGGCGGTGATCTCCGCGGTGGCGCGGGACCCCAGCATCCGGCCGCCGAACTGGAGGTCCATGAGGACCACGTCCACGTCGAGCCGGCCGGCCAGGTCCACGGCCTCCTCGGCGGTGGGCACGTCGGCGGCGATCTCGAAGTCCGGCTCGGTCTCCAGGACGGCGCGCAGTCCGGCCCGGACGACGGGGTGGTCGTCGGCGAGCAGCAGCCGGACGGGGGCGGCGGGGGCGGTCACGGGGCGGCTTCCCGGGGGGTCTCGGGGACGGCGGACGGGTCGGGGCAGGGCAGCGTCACGACGAGCGCGGTGCCCTCCCCGGGGGCGGACTCGACGGCGAGGGTGCCCTGGAGGGCGCGGGCCCGGGCGCGCATCGCGGCCAGCCCGAAGCCGGAGCCGCCGGCCGCGGAGCCGGGCGGTGGCACCTCGGTGGGCAGGAAACCGGCGCCGTCGTCGACGACGTCCAGGGCGACCTCGGTGTCCATGTAGCTGAGGGTCAGCTCGACGCGGCCGGCGGCGGCGTGCTGGACGGTGTTGGCGAGCGCGGACTGGGCGATGCGCAGCAGGGCGACCTCGTGCGGCGTGGGCAGTGGGGCGGGGGCGCCGGAGACCTGGCAGTGCACGGCCAGTCCGGAGGTGCGGGCGGTGGCGGCGCACAGCCGCTCCAGGGCGGCCGGCAGCGATCCGGCCTCCAGGTCGGGCGGGCTCAGGGCACGGACGAAGCGGCGCGCCTCGGCGAGGTTGTCGACGGCGGCCGTGCGGGCCTGCCGGATGTGGCCGAGGGCGGTCTCCGGGCGCTCGGGGAGGGCGCGCTCGGCGGCCCGGAGCAGCAGCTGGATGCTGGAGAGGCCCTGGGCGAGGGTGTCGTGGATCTCGCGGGCCAGGCGCTGGCGTTCGGCGAGGACGCCGGCGGAGCGTTCGGCCGCGGCCAGTTCGCTGCGGGCCGCGGTGAGCTCCTCGATGAGGCGTTGGCGCTGTTCGCTCTCCCGGTAGAGGGCCTGGTAGCCGAGGACGACGGCGACCGCGACCGCGGCGCCCAGCACGGGCCCGATGACCGTGCCGACGCTGAGGGTGTGGGTGTGCCAGGCGAAGCCGGCGATGGCCAGGGCCGTGCTGGCGGCGACGGCGGGCAGCGCCCAGCGCAGCGGCAGCAGGTGCAGTTCGACGAAGAAGAGCGGGAAGGCGAGCCAGACGCCGTCCGGGGTGAGCGCCAGGAGCACCATCCAGACCGCGACGACGACGGCGAGCCACAGGGCGGCGGCGCGGGAGGAGCTGCGGACCCGGGGCAGCACGGGGCCGAGGACGTAGAGCGCCAGCAGGACCACGGCGGTGGCGAGCACGGCGGGTGCGGTGGGTCGTTCGTCGGCCACCGCGCGGACGCCGGCGAGCGCGAGCAGCGCGGCCACCATCAGGTGGAGGCACAGGCGCAGCACGCGCAGGACGGGGGTCAGGGAGTGGTCGGTCCTGGCTTCTTCGGTCACGGCTCCTTCAGGCTACGGGCGCGGACCGGGCCCGGCATCAATCGAAAGGTGGAGGGCGGGCATCCAAAGGTGGAGGTCGGGGCGCACCTTTCGGTGGCGCGGAACCACTCCTGGGCGCGATGCCCGGCACCCCCGCGGGGGGCGACGGTGGGAGCCAGTCGCCGGGCGGTGGGTCCGGTACCGATCCGAGGATGGCCGAGCCGGTGTTCGTCGCCTGGAGAGACCTGAGATTCGCCAAGGGCAGGTTCGCCCTGATGGGGACCGTCGTCACCTTGATCACGGTGCTGGTGGGGTTGTTGTCCGGCCTGACGGCGGGGTTGGGCCGGGAGAACACCTCGGCGATCACCGCGCTCCCCGCCGACCACCTGGTCTTCGCCGCCCCGGCCGGGGACGGCAAGCCGTCGTTCACCGACTCCCGGCTGCCGGAGCGGACGGCGCGGGAGTGGGCGCGGGTGCCCGGCGTGCGCAGCGCGGAGCCGCTGGGCATCGCCACCACGAAGGCCGAGGGGACCGGCGGGAGGTCGGCCGCGGTGTCGGTGTTCGGGGTGCGGCCGGGCTCGCGCCTCGCGCCGTCCGCGGGGCCGGCCGGCGACGGCACGGTGGTGCTGTCGCAGAAGGCGGCCGCGGAGCTCGGGGCGCACGCCGGCGACCGGGTCGCGCTGGGCGGCCGGAAGCTCTCCGTGACGGCGGTTTCGGGGGCGGCGATGTACAGCCACACGCCGGTGGTGTGGGCCTCGCTGGACGACTGGCACCGACTGTCCGGGAGCCCCGGCGGCGCGGGCGCGCAGGACGCGACGGTACTCGCCCTGTCCACCACCGGGACGGACGGTCTGGCCGCCGCTGACCGGCGGCTCGGCACCCGGACGGTGGCCGCGGCGGACGCCCTGACGGCGATCGGCTCGTACAGCGCCGAGAACGGGTCGCTCCAGCTGATGCGCGGCTTCCTGTTCGCGATCTCGGCGCTGGTCATCGGGGCGTTCTTCACGGTCTGGACGATCCAGCGCAGCGGCGACGTCGCGGTGCTCAAGGCGCTCGGTGCCTCCACCCGCTACCTGCTGCGGGACGCCCTCGGCCAGGCCGTCGTCCTCCTGGTGCTCGGCACCGGCCTGGGGACCGCGGTGGCGGCCGGGGTGGGTGCCGCGGTGGGCGGCACCGTGCCGTTCGTGCTCGACCCGTCCACCGTGCTGGTCCCGGCCCTGATCATGATCGCGCTGGGTGCCGTCGGCGCCGCGCTGTCCATCCGCCGCATCACCTCCGTCGACCCGCTGACCGCCCTGGGAAGTGCCCGATGAGCCTCGAACTGACCGACGTCACCCTCACCTACCCCGACGGCGACGCCCGCCTGACCGCACTGGACGCCGTCTCGCTGACCGTGCCGGCGGGCCGCGTGACGGCCGTCGTCGGGCCCTCCGGGTCCGGGAAGTCCAGCCTGCTGGCGGTCGCCGCGACGCTGATCCGGCCGGACCGCGGCCGGGTGGTGATCGACGGCACCGACACCGCCGGGCTCGGCCGCGGCGAGCTGACGACGCTGCGCCGCTCCACCATCGGCACGGTGTTCCAGCAGCCGAACCTGCTGCCGTCGCTGACCGCGGTGGAGCAGCTCCAGGTGATGGCCCACCTGGACGGCCGCTCGCCCCGTACGGCCCGGTCCCGGGCGCAGGAGCTGCTGGCGGCGGTGGGCCTGACGGAGCAGGCGGACCGGCGGCCGCACCAGTTGTCGGGCGGCCAGCGGCAGCGGGTCAACATCGCCCGGGCGCTGATGAACGAGCCCGCGGTGCTGCTGGTCGACGAGCCGACCAGCGCCTTGGACCACGAGCGGGGCGCCGCGGTCCTCGGCCTGCTGACGGATCTGACCCACCAGCGCGGCACCGCGACGGTGCTGGTCACCCACGACCGGTCCCACCTGGCCTCGGTGGACGCGGTGGCGGAGGTCCAGGACGGGCGGCTGACCTCGGGGGCGGGCGCCGGGGTGTGAGCCCCTGTGGGGCGGGACGCCGCCGCCCCGCCCCACAGGGCAGTACGCCTAGTCGTCGCGGTGCGAGAAGGTGGGGAACAGGTCGGGCTTGCCGGGCTGCCGCCCCTTGGCGGGGCCGTCCGCCCCGGGCCTGGGCTCCTCGGCCTCCGGGGTGCCCCGCCGCGTCCGGTCCCGGCCGGGCTCCGCGTCCCGGCCCCGGTCCTCGTGCCGGCCGCGCTCGCGCTCCGCGTCCGGTTCCCGCTGCTCCGCCATGACGGCCCCTTTCCTCGGTCCTCGACGTCCTCGACGTCCTCGACGTCCTCGGCGGCGTCGGCGGCGTCGGCGGCGTCGGCGGCGTCGGGTGCGTCGCCGCTCGCCCGGCGGGGTGGCCCGTGCCGGGCCACCCCTCCTGACCAGGAACGCATCGAACCGGGACCGTGGCGGGCTCCAGCTACCCCGTTCGAGTGGCACGCCGGCACGAGATTGACGAACGGGCCGGAACCGGCCGTGACGGTCCCGGTTCAGGCGCCGCCGGACTCCTGGGGCTGGTCGTCGGCGGCGTGCGAGAAGAGCTTGAGGACCGGGACGCCGACCTTGTGGCGGGCCCGGGAAGCCCAGTCGCGGTGGAAGAACTCCTCGACGAAGTGCGGGGCGGTCAGCACGATCACCTCGTCCGCACCGGTCTCGTCGACGACCGACTTCAGCAGGTCCAGCGGATGGTCGTCGACCACCTGGCCGACCGCCTCGGAGCCGGCCGCGCGCAACGCCTCCAAGGTGTGGCCCAGCCCCTGCTCGGCGGGGACCACGGCGCGCGCCCCACCGGGCTCCTCGCCCTCCCGCACGGCGTCCTCGAACTCGCCGAGCGCGACGTCGTCGATGGCCCGCAACAGCACGTCCTGCTTGCCGCGCGGCTGCATGAGGACCACGAAGGACACCGGATCGTCACCGTGCAGGGTCGTGACGAACTCCACGTCGGCGGGCGTCAGAGGCTTCTCGATCATCAGTACGCTCGTGAACACGACGGACGCCCTTCTTCTCTTCCGCACCGTCTGCCACGGTGCCCACAGAAACCATCCTGCCCCGTCGCCACACGAGACCTGTCGGCTTTTAGTGTGCCCAACGGAAGCTAAGCGGAACAGATAATTCCGCTCTTTTGCGGACCGGCAGCGCCGTCAGAAGCGGCGGTAACGGGTGAACAGGAAACCGGACTCCTCCAGGACGGACACCAGCCCGAACCGCTCGGGGACCGCGACGGCCGGCCCGTCCATGATCCGCTGGGCGTCGCCGACCGCCACCACCGGGGCCAGCGAGAGGCACATCTCGTCCAGCGCCCCGGCCGCCGCGAACTGCCCCAACAGCCGCGGTCCGCCCTCACTGAGCAGCCGGGTGTGCCCCCGTTCGGCCAGGGCCGCCGCCACCCGCGCCGGATCGACGCCCCGCCCCTCGCCGGCGAAGAGCACCTCGACGCCCGCGGCGCGGGCCGCCCGCACCCGGTCCTCGGGGGCACCCGCACCGGTCAGCACCAGGGTGGGCACCAGCGGCTCGGTGAACAGCGGCAGCGAGAAGTCCAGGTCCAGGCCGGCGGTCACCACGGCGATGGCAGGGGCCGGCCCCTGCCCCGCGGCGGCCCGCCGCTCGGCGAACGCGGCCCGGGCGCGGGCCGGCCGGTAGCCCTCCCGCCGGACCGTCTCCGCGCCCACCACGACCGCGTCCGCGAGCGCCCGCAGCACCCCGAAGATCCGCATGTCGGCGTCCCCGGAGAGCGGTTGCGACCGGCCCTCGTGGTGCGCCGCGCCGTCCAGGGAGGACACCATGTTGGCGCGCAGCCATCCGGGGCGCGCGGACCGCACCGGGTCGTCCGCCGCCGGGTACGCGTAGGCCGCGGCCAGCTCGTCGAGCGTCCACTCGCGGTCGGTGACCCCGTCGGGGCCGACGGTCCGGTCGGCGCCCTCCGGGACGTCCACGAGGGCGTCCGGGGCCGGTGCGGGCGGGGCGGGGAGGGGGAACAGGCGTCGCATGGGCGCAGTGTGACATGCCTCGCTCAGCGGGTCGGGTGGTGCGTCACAGCGGCTAGGCTGGACGGCTGTGTCACCTTCCCAGTCCTCCTCCGCTCCCTCCCCGATAGTCGCGTCCCCGGCCTCGGGGGACGGCACCGCGGGCCCCACCGCGCTCGCCTCCCGCGCGCCGCACGTCCCGGCCGAGCGCCTGGTCGCCGAGATGGTGCCGCCGCCGCGCTTCCAGGGCGCCCGCTTCGACACCTACCTCCCGGACCCGGGACAGCCCAGCCAGGCCGCCGCCGTGGAGGTCCTGCGGGCCTTCGCCGCGGGCACCGGCGGGGCGGAGAGGGACGCCGGCGGGAAGCGGCGCTGGTTCTCCCGCGCACCGAAGAAGCCCGCCGCCCCCAAGGGCCCGCGCGGGGTCTACCTGGACGGCGGCTACGGCGTCGGCAAGACCCACCTGCTCGCCTCCCTGTGGCACGCGACCCCCGCGGCCCCCGAGCTCAAGGCGTTCGGCACCTTCGTCGAGCTGACCAACCTGGTCGGCGCGCTCGGCTTCCAGCAGACCGTGCGCACGCTCAGCGAACACCGCCTGCTGTGCATCGACGAGTTCGAGCTGGACGACCCCGGCGACACGGTGCTGGTCTCCAGCCTGCTCGGCAAACTGGTGGAGGCCGGCGTCGCGCTGGCCGCCACCTCCAACACGCTGCCCGGCAAGCTCGGCGAGGGCCGGTTCGCGGCCGCCGACTTCCTGCGCGAGATCCAGGGCCTGAGCGCCCACTTCCGCGCCCTGCGCATCGACGGCGAGGACTACCGCCACCGCGGCCTGCCCGAGGCGCCCGCCCCGTTCGACGACGAGACGGTCCGCCGCGCGGCGGACCGCACCCCCGGCGCCTCGCTCGACGACTTCCCGACCCTGCTGGACCACCTGTCGAAGGTGCACCCCAGCCGGTACGGCGCGATGTGCGACGGCATCACGGCGGTCTGCCTCACCGACGTCCAGGCGGTGCCGGACCAGTCGACCGCGCTGCGCCTGGTGGTGCTGGCCGACCGGCTCTACGACCGCGAGGTGCCGGTGCTGGCCTCCGGAAAGCCCTTCGACGCGCTGTTCAGCGACGAGATGCTGCGCGGCGGCTACCGCAAGAAGTACTTCCGCGCCATCTCCCGTCTGACCGCGCTGGCCCGGGACGCCAAGACGCTCCTCGCGTAGGCGCCGCCGGGCGGTCAGCCCGAGCAGGCCGTGCGCTGGGCCTCCTGCCACTCGCAGACCGGGCAGCGGACGATGCCGGGGGTGGTCGCCGGGTAGGCGGTCGGCTTGCCGCACTCGACGCAGTCGGCGGGCGGCGACCCCGCGGCGGGGTCGTCCGCCGCCGGACGTTGGTCGGACGGCTCGGACGGCTCGGACGCGGGGTGCGGCTCGGGGTGCGGCATGCGCCCGACCCTACGCCGCGGCCCCGAGCCCCGGACCGGCCGGAGCGCACCGGTCAGCCGCGGCGTCCGGCCAGGGCCGAGGCCACGGCCGCGGCACCCGAGGCGAGCAGCAGCGCGGCGGCGAGCGGCAGCCACGGCACGGTGACGGTGCCGCGCTCGGAGCCGGTGATCATGCCGGTCAGTGCGGCGTTGGCGGGCGACGCGCCCAGGACGAGCACGAGCAGCGCCGCGCTCAACCCGGTCGGGACGCCCCAACCGGGGCGCAGCAGCACGGGCCGGGAACACAGCGCACCGATCGCGGTGCCCAGCACCACGCAGACCAGCGCCGTGCACAACCCGGCGACCGTCGCGGGCAGCACCGGGACGGCGACCCGGTGACCGGTGGAGTGCGGATCGGAGAGCAGCGCCACGAAGGCGGTGCCCACGAGCGCGAGGAGCAGTGCGGCGCCGGCCGCGGCCAGCAGGGCGGCCAGGTGCGCCCGGCCGGGGCCGGTGGCGGCCGCGACGCAACCGCGGGCGGCGGGCGGCTCGTTGGTGACGCAGATCCGGGTCAGCCAGACGGTGACGGGCAGCAGTCCGCCGGCGGCGTAGCCGTAGGCGTCCAGGATCGGGCCGCCGGTCTGGATGCCGACGGCCAGGAACGCCGCGTGGACCAGGAGCGGCGGCAACCAGCGGTAGGACCTGGCGAGCAGTGCCGCCTGGTAGCGGACCAGGGCGGTCAACGGGGCGGTCATGGGCGGGGGTTCCCTCCGGGGACGGCGGCGTGGGGGCCCGGCTCCTGGACGGCGGTGACCGCGCGGATGTGCCAGGGCGGACGCGCGGTCAGCAGGGTGTGCAGCAGGGCGTCGGAGTGGGCGGCCGGGACGGTCAGCCGGAGGGTGCCGCCCGGGCCGGGCGCCAGGTCCGGGGCGCCGGGGAGGTCGGTCGGCGGCGCGGCGCCCGGCGGGCCCTCCGCCTCGATGACGGTCCGCGGACCCGCCTCCCGGGGCGCGTCGGCGGCCGCAACGGGGGCCTCGGACCGCAGCCGCCCGTCCGCGACGCGGAAGCGGCCCTCCACGGCCCCGGCCAGCCGGCGCGGGTCGTGGTCGACGAAGACGACGGTGCCGCCGGCGGCGACCCGTTCGGCGACCGCGCGGTCCAGGACGTCCCGGGCCGCCGGGTCCAGGCCCGTCCACGCCTCGTCCAGGACGAGGAGCTCGGGGTCGGCGAGCAGGGCCTGGACGACGGCGACCTTCTGGCTCGCCCCCTTGGACAGTTCGGCCATCGGGGTCCGGGCGTGCCCGGCGGCGCCGAAACGGGCCAGCCACTCGGCGGCCCGGCCGGTCGCCTCCGCGGTGCGCAGCCCGTGGACCCGGCCGAGGTGGGTGAGGTAGCCGGCGGCGGTGAACGGCAGGGCCGCCGGGAACCGCTCGGGGACGTAGGCGGTGCGCGGGCGCCCGGTGATCCGGCCGACCGTGGGCCGGTCGATGCCCGCGAGCAGCCGCAACAGGGTGGACTTCCCACTGCCGTTGGCGCCCTCGACGCGCAGCAGCGCGCCCGCCGGCACGTCGAGCCGCACCTCGCGCAGCACCCAGGGCCCGCGCAGCCCGTAGCGTCGCCCCACCCCGTCCAGCCGCATCCGCTGCCCCGTCTGCCACGGCATCGACCGCACCTCCCCCGCTCCCCGCCGGTTCCCCGGCCCTCGCCGACGGTAGTCGGGGACGCGGCACCGCGCGGTGCCGGGAGCGGATTCCGCCACCACGGGCGGTCGCCGGGGACTGTCAGTGGCGGCTGGCAGACTGAAGCACGTGACCACGACCGAGACCGCCGGCCAGGCCGGCGCGCACCACGAACCCCACCCGACCGACGCCCCGCGGCCGGACCGCCCCGAGGAGAGCGCACCGGAGTACGTGCTGCCGCTCGTGGTGCGCCTGGAGCGGGACGCCCCGCCCGGGCGGACGGACGCGCTGGAGGCCGCCGCGCGGGCGGTGCTGGTGCTGCTCTCGGACGAGCGGGCCCTCGGGACGGGCGAGTGGGCCCAGGTGGTGCACGACTGGCAGGACTCCCGGATACGCAAGGTGGTGCGGCGGGCGCGCGGTGCGGAGTGGCGGCGGGCCGCGGCCCTGCCCGGCATCACGGTCAGCGGCCGGGAGGCCGAGGTGCGGGTCTTCCCGCCGGTGCCGCTGGACGGCTGGCCGAAGGACCTGGCGCGGCTCCAGGTCTCCGGGACCGAGCTGGCCGATCCGCAGGCCCCCGGGGAGCCGGCGGCCGGCGCCCCGGTGCTGTGGCTCAATCCGGCGCTTGAGATGTCGGCGGGCAAGGCGATGGCGCAGGCCGGGCACGGTGCGCAACTGGCGTGGTGGGCGCTGTCCGCGGCGGACCGGGAGGCGTGGCGCGCGGCGGGGTTCCCGCTGGCCGTGCGGACCGCGGCACCCGCCGCGTGGGCGGGGCTCACCGACAGCGGGCTGCCCGTGGTGCGGGACGCCGGCTTCACGGAGATCGCGCCGGGCTCGTGCACGGTGGTCGCCGACCACCCGGCGCTGCGCGGTACGGCGCTGCCGGCACACCGCTGAGCGGGGCGGGGCGGGGTGCCGCTCCCCCGCCGGCGGTCGGGTGCCGGTCGGGACATACCGTGTGCCCATGCTGACCTCGCTCATCGGCTTCACCGTGGTCGCCGCGCTGCTGACCGTCTCCCCCGGCCCCGACTTCGCGGTGGTCCTGCGGACCGCGCTCGGCTCGGGTCGCCGGGCCGCGCTGTGCGCCGCGCTCGGCATCGCCGCCGGCTGCTTCGTGTGGGGGTTGGCCGGGGCGGTGGGGCTGACCGCGATGCTCGCCGCCTCGAAGGCGGCGTACGACGCGCTGCGGATCGCCGGTGCGCTGTATCTGGTGTGGCTCGGGGTGCAGGCGTTGCGCAGCGCCCGGGTCCGGGCCCGGCGCGGCACGGACGGGACCGCGCCGGCACCGGACGCGGCAGCGGCGGACGCACCGGGGGACGGCGGGGCGCCCGCGGTCCCGGGCGGCCCGTGGCGGGCGTTCCGCGGCGGCCTGCTGACGAACGTCCTCAACCCCAAGGTGGGCGTGGTCTACCTGTCCCTGCTGCCGCAGTTCATCCCGCACGGCGCGCCGGTGGTCGCCACCACGATGCTGCTGGTGACCGTGCACGCGGTGCTGGGCGTGCTGTGGCTGGGCGGGGTGACCCTGGCGGTGCACCGGGCCCGGGCGGTGTTGCAGCGCCCACAGGTGCGACGGCGGCTGGACCAGGCCACCGGCGGGGTGTTGGTGGCGCTCGGCGCCGCGGTCGGGTTCGAGGTCGCCAGCTGAGCGGCGCCCGCCCGGGACCGGCTGGCTTGCTGACGTGCTTGCTGACGTGCCGGCCTGCCGGCTGACGAACGGGCCGGGACGGCCGGGACGGGTGCCGTCCGGCCCGCACTGGGCCAAGCTCAAATCAACCTCTGAACCGCTCGGCCGTGCGGTTAGCCGGCCCGCGCGTGGTGAGGAGTACCCCGACCAGGGGACGAGAAGGGGGAGCCGTGCGCTTGGGGACGGGAATCGGCTGGCGGCCGGAGATCGCCGCGGAGATCGCCGCGCTGCCCGGGGTGGACTGGGTGGAGGTGGTCGCCGAGAACGTCTGTCCCGGCCATCTCCCGGACGCCCTCGGGGAGTTGCGCGAACGCGGCACCACGGTGGTCCCGCACGGGGTGTCGCTCGGGCTCGGCGGCGCGGACCGGCCGGACGCCGATCGGTTGGCCGCCCTCGCCGAGCGGGCCACCGTGCTGGACGCCCCGTTGGTCACCGAGCACCTCGCGTTCGTCCGGGCCGGCGGCCCGCTGACCGCGTCGCCGGTGCTGGAGGCCGGGCACCTGCTGCCCGTGCCGCGCACCCGGGACGCCCTCGACGTGCTGTGCGAGAACGTCCGGATCGCCCAGGACGCGCTGCCGGTGCCGCTGGCCCTGGAGAACATCGCCGCACTGTTCGCCTGGCCCGACGAGGAGCTGACCGAGGGGCAATTCCTGGCGGAGCTGGTCGAGCGCACCGGAGTGCGCCTGCTCATCGACGTCGCCAACCTCCACACCAACCACGTCAACCGCGGCGAGGACCCGGCCGCGGCCCTCGACGAACTGCCGGTCGAGGCGATCGCCTACGTCCACGTCGCGGGCGGTGTCGAGCGCGACGGGGTGTGGCACGACAGCCACGCCCACCCGGTGACCCAGCCGGTCCTGGACGTCCTCGCGGAGCTGTGCGCGCGCATCGATCCGCCCGGCGTGCTGCTGGAGCGGGACGACGACTTCCCCGAGGGCGGGGCGCTGGCCGCCGAACTCGACGTGATCCGCGCCGTGGTGGAGGGGGCCCGTCGTGTCCCGGCGGCCTGAGGAGGCGACGGGGACGGCGGCCGAACGTCCGGCCGCGGACACCTCTGCGGCCCGCGAGCGGCTGGCCCTGGCGCAGACCGCGCTGCTGTCGGCACTGGTGGCCGGGACGCCGGCGCCGGAGGGGTTCGACCGGGCGCGGCTGCGGGTGCAGGGCCGGGCGCTGGCCGCCAAGCGGGCGTCGGTGGTCGCCAAGGTCGCGCCCGAGCTGCCGGGGTTCCTCGGCGACGGCTACCGGGCGGCCTTCCTCGGCTACGCCCAGGACCGCCCGATGCACGGCGGCTACCGCCAGGACGCCCTGGACTTCGCCGCGTTCCTGCTCGCCCAGGGCGCGCCCGAGGACCCGGTGGCGCGGCAGCGGCTGACCGACTGGTGGCGCGACCGGGCCGGGCCGCGCCCGCCGTCCGGGCACCCCGTGCCCCGGCTCGCGCGGGCCACCGCCCGCCGGGTCCGGACCCTGCGGCGCGCCCTGCGGCGCGGGTGAGGCGACGTCGTGTCCTTCACGCAAGGGGTGTACCTGGGGCTCGGCCTGTCGTCGGCGGCGCTGGTCCTCGGCGCGCTGCTGGTCCGGTTGCGGACGCCGAAGGCCCGGCTGGTCGACTCACCGACCCACGGCGTCCGCGAACTCGCGTTCCTGGCCGGTGGGCCGGCACGGGTGGCCGAGACCGTGCTGGCGGTGATGCACGACGACGGGCGGCTGGCGGTCGGCGGACCGGGCCTGGTGACGGTGCGGCGGGCCGCCGCGCACGACCCGGTCGAGGCGGCGGTGCTGGACGCGGTCGCCGCCACCCCGGGCGGGGCGCTGACCACCGTCCGGGAGCGGGTGATGCGCAGCCCGGCCGTGCAGGACGTCGGCGACCGGCTGGCGGCCCGGGGCTTGCTGCGTGCCCCGCGCGCCACCCGGGGCTGGCGGCGGTGGGCGGGCCTCCAGGTGAAGGCGTGCGGCGCCCTGTTCTGCGTCGCGATGCTGCTGTCCTTCCTCGGCGTCCGCGACGGCGGGGGTCCGTGGGCGCCGCCGGTGGTGTTCCGGATCGTTCCGGCGGTGGCCGTCGGGTTGGTGGTCGGCCAGGTGTGCCGGCGGTCGTTCGGTCGGCGGATCACCAGGGCGGGCAGGTCCGCGCTCGCCGCGGCCCGCCCCCGGGCGAAGACGCCCTCCGGGTTCCGGGACGCCGAGGCGGCCTGGCAGGTCGCGGGGTTGGCGGTGGCGCTGGGCGGTGCCGCGGTGCTCACCGACGAGGTGCTGCGGGACCACTTCGTGCAGGCGAAGGCGGCGGTGGCGGGGTCGTCGGGCGGCGCGTCGTCCGCGGCCGGCGACTCCGGCGGTTCCGGCGGGGCCCCGGCGTGGTGCGGTGGATCCTCGGACGGCGGCGGGGGGTCCGGCTGCGGTGCGTCCTCGTGCGGCGGCGGGTCGTCGTGCGGTGGGAGTTCGGGTTGCGGGGGCGGCTCCGGATGCGGCGGCGGCGGGGGCGGCTGCGGCGGCGGGTGACGCGGCGCAGGCCCGAAGTGCCGGGCCGGCGCGGGCGGTTCGGCCTGCACCGACGCGTCTCGGCCATCCGTCCGCGCTGCGAGAAACTCCTTGGCGGCAGGGGCCTCCGTCCCGTAGAACCTCCGCCATGTGGCTCCTCTTCCTCCTGCTCGCCTGGGCCGTCGCGGTCGTCTCCTGCGTCCGGGTCTGCCGCACGGCGCTGGCCGCCGGGCTGGCCCTGCACCGCGGCACGGACGCGACTGCGGACGCCGACGCGCGGGCCGACGACACCGGTGCCGACGCCGGTCTGACCCTGTACGAGACGGCCTACCTCGCCGGCGGCCCGCACCGACTCGCCGACGTGGTACTGGTCCTGATGGCCCAACAGCGACGGCTGCACCTCGCCCACACCGGCTGGGCCACCGTCGTGGACCCGGTCGGCCAGGACCCCGTCGAGCGGGCCGCGCTGAGCGCGATAGGCCCCGAGGGACAGCGCCGCATACCGGCCGTGCGGCGCGCGCTGACGAGCGCCGAGGCGGTCCGCGGGCTGGCCGACCGGCTGGTCCATGCCGGGCTGGCGGCCCCCGCCGCGGTCCGCACCGGGATCGGCACCGCGGTCCGCCATGTGCAGTTCGCCGCCCTCCTGGTGCTGCTGGCCGCCGGCGCCACCTACTGGGCGGCGCCGTCCGGCGAGGTCGACTGGCTGGTGCTGGCCTGGTTCGCCTTCCCGCTGGTGCTGACCCTCGGCACCTGGGCCGTCGCCCGCGCCGAGGCCCACCCGTACACCGCGTGGGCCACCGAGGCCGGTTCGGCGCTGCTGCGGCACGAGCACCCCGGCGGACCGTCGAGGCGTCCAGGCCCGCCGCCGGCAGAGTCGGCAGAGCCGGCAGAGCCGACCGGGCTGGCCGGACTGACCGGGCTGGCGTTGTTCGGGCCCACCGCGCTCGCCGATCCCGGTTTGCGCGCGGCGCTCCACTCTTCCGGGGCATAGCGTCCGACACCGCCGTAGGGTGCTTTACTTCGCCACCAATTGGCCCAACTATCCCTTTTGTATGCCCACCGTGCGGCCCCGTGCGGGCGAGCCCCACTCCGGAGCCCCGCACCGCGCACCGCGCACCATACGAAGGGACGGCTCGTGAGAGCACTTGCGTTGTACGGCGCCCTCGGGTCGCTGGTCCTGACCGGCCTCGCCTCCCCACCGGCCGGCGGCGCCGTCCGGGACCCGGCCGCACCGCCCGCCCCCGTCCACCCCCTCGCCTTCGGCCGGTGCGCGGCCGTGGAGCACCTGCCGCCCACCGTCGAATGCGGCACCCTCACCGTCCCGCTGGACTACGCGCGCCCCAACGGCAAGAAGATCAAGCTGACGGTCAGCCGGGCCCGGGCCACCGAGCCGGGCGCGCGACAGGGCGCCCTGGTCTTCAACCCCGGCGGACCCGGCGCGTCCAGCATGCAGTTCCCGCTCTACGGCGCGCTGCCGCACTGGCAGCGCACCGCCCGCGCCTACGACTTCGTCGGCTACGCACCGCGCGGGGTGGGGCGCAGCGCCCCGCTGTCGTGCCAGGACCCGCAGGAGTTCGCGAAGGCCCCCACGGACAGTGCGCGGTACCCCAGCGACGCCTTCAAGCGGCGGAAGATTGCGGAGGCCAGGGCGTACGCCCGCGGCTGCGCCCAACGGGCCGGCGCCGACCTGCCGTTCTACAACTCGATCAACAACGCCCGGGACCTGGACATGCTGCGGGCGGCCCTCGGCGAGAAGAAGCTGACGTTCATGGGCGCGTCCTACGGGACGTACTTCGGGGCGGTCTACGCGACGCTGTTCCCCGGCCACGTGCGTCGGATGATCTTCGACAGCGTGGTCAACCCGGAGCCCCGGCAGATCTGGTACCGCAACAACCTCGACCAGAGCCTCGCCTTCGAACGCCGCTGGCACGACTGGCTGCGCTGGGTCGCCAAGCACCACGACACCTACCACTTGGGCACCCACCCGGAGGCCGTGCAGCACTCCTACGACACCGCCCTGGCACGGCTGCGGCGCACCCCGTTGAACGGGAAGATCGGGCCGGCGCAGTTGCAGGGGGCGTTCCTCAAGACGGGCTACAACGACGCGTTCTGGTCGATGCGCGCGGACGCCCTGTCGAAGTACCTGCACGGCGACGCCAAGCCGTTGGCCGCGCAGGCGATGCCCTCCGGCGACGGCAAGGACGAGGAGAACGCCAACGCCGTCTACACCGCCGTCGAGTGCAACGACGCGGCCTGGCCGCGCGACTGGCGCACCTGGGACCGGGACAACACCTCCCTCGCCCGCACCGCGCCGTTCGAGACCTGGGACAACGTCTGGATGAACCTGCCGTGCGCCTTCTGGCCGGACCGCCGGGAGTCGGCGGCGGACGGCGCCGAGGAAGCGCTGCGCACGGCCACCGACCGGGCGGCCAAGGGCGGGGCGAACGGCGGCGAACTGGCCGACGCCTACCGCGACGCCGCCGCCACCGAGCTGGACGACGCCCTGCGCGGCCAGCGCGGCCCGCTGAACATCCGCACCGAGCCCGGCGCGCTGCCGCCGGTGCTGCTGCTGGCCGCCGAACGGGACGCGGCCACGCCGTACCCGGGCGCACTGGAGCTCCAGCGCCGGCTGCCCGGCTCGTCGCTGGTCACCGAGCGGAGCGCGGGCACCCACGGCGTCGCGCTCGGCGACAACGCCTGCGTGAACGCCCATGTCGAGGCGTACCTGCTGCGCGGGAAGGTCCCCGGGCACCGGGTGTACTGCGCCCCGCGGGCCGAGCCGGTGCCGGGGCAGCCGCTGCGGCGGGCCCGGCCGTCGCTGATCCCGACGGTGAAGGGGCGCTAGCCGCCCCGCCCCCGGCGTACGACGGACGGGCCGTCCCTGCACGGGGCGGCCCGTCCGTCGTGTGCCCGGGGTGCCGGCCGGTCAGGCCAGGCCGGCGACCAGCTCGGCGACCGGCTTGCGGCGGCCGGTGTAGAAGGGGATCTCCTCGCGGACGTGGCGCCGCGCCTCGGAGGCGCGCAGGTGGCGCATCAGGTCCACGATGCGGTGCAGCTCGTCGGCCTCGAAGGCGAGGATCCACTCGTAGTCGCCGAGCGAGAACGACGCGACGGTGTTGGCGCGGACGTCGGGGAAGCCGCGGGCCATCTTGCCGTGGTCGGCGAGCATCCGGCGGCGGTCCTCGTCGGGGAGGAGGTACCAGTCGTAGGAGCGCACGAACGGGTAGACGCTCACGTAGTCGCGGGCGTGCTCGTCGGCCAGGAAGGCCGGGATGTGCGACTTGTTGAACTCGGCGGGGCGGTGCAGCGCCATGTTCGACCAGACGGGCTCCAGCGCGCGGCCCAGGCGGGTGCGGCGGAAGCGGTTGTACGCCTCCTGGAGGTCGTCGGAGTTCTCCGCGTGCCACCAGATCATCACGTCGGCGTCGGCGCGCAGACCGGAGAGGTCGTAGGTGCCGCGGACCACCACGTCCTTGGCGGCGAGCTGCGCGAACAGCTCCTCGACCTCGTCGGCGTAGCCGGACCGGTCCTCGGGCAGGACGTCGCGCAGCTTGAAGACCGACCAGAGGGTGTAGCGGATGACCTCGTTGAGGTCCTTGGCCTTCTTGCCGGCGTTGGGAGTCTTGGCGGAGTCGGGGGTGGAAGCGTCTGTCATGTCGTCCATTCTCACTCGCCGCCGGCGGAGCCCGCCGCCAGGGTCCCGAGGATCTCGTCGGCGGCCCGGCCGGCGGAGCCGACGCACGCGGGGATGCCGACGCCGTCGTAGAGCGCGCCGCAGACCCGCAGCGGGCCCGGCAGGCCGGCGACCGCGGCCCGGATGCGGGCCGTGCGGTCCACGTGGCCGACGGCGTACTGCGGCAGCCCGCCGTCCCAGCGGGTGACCGTGGACGCCACCGGCCGGGCGGCCAGCCCGACCGCCTCGCCGAGGTCCGCCAGGGAGAGGCCGACCAGTTCGTGGTCGTCGCGATCCAGGTCGGCCTCGTCGCCGTGGCGGCCGAGGGAGGTGCGCAGCACGAAGAGGTCCGGGTCGGCGTCGGCGATCCAGTTCCACTTGTGGCTGGCGAAGGTCGACGCCTTGATCCGGTGGCCGTCGACCGGCGGCACCAGGAAGCCGCTGCCGCTGGGCACGGTGGTCAGGTCGGTGCGCCGGAAGGCCATGGTGACCAGCGCCATCGAGGCGTACTCGACGGCGGCCAGTTCGTCGGCGGCGGCCGGGCAACCGGCGCGGAGCAGCCGTTCGGCGGCCGTCGCGGGGGCGGCCAGGACCACCGCGTCGGCGGTGTGGGTGCGCTCACCGGCCTCGACGCGCCAGCCGTCCGCGGCGCTCCAGTGCAGTGCGCGCACCGGCGTGCGCAGCAGGATCTCGCCGCCGGAGCGGCGCACCGCTTCGGCGACCGCGCCCGGCAGCGTCCCGATGCCGCCGGCGATGCCCATGAAGACCGGGCCCATCGCGGCCATCCCCTCGGGGACGGCGGCCTGGGCGCGGTCCTGGAGGCCCCGGACGCCCTCGATCAGCGAGCCGCCGCGCCGCGCCGCGTCGAACAGTTGCGGGACCGCGGCGCGCATCGAGATGCGGTACGCGTCGCCCGCGTAGACCCCGCCGAGCAGCGGCTCGACGAGCCGGTCGACGACCTCCCGGCCGAGCCGGGCCGCGACGTACTCACCGACCCCGACGTCGGTGCCGATCTCGGTGGTCGGCAGCGTCCGGTCCGCTTCGATCCGCGCCAGGCCCTCGGGGGAGAGCACGCCGGAGGCGGCGAGCGGGCCGAGGTCGCCGGGGACGCCCATCATGTGCCCCTTGGGCATCGGGCGCAGTGCGCCGCGGGTCCACAGCGAGGCGGTGGCGGTGCCGGGCGGCTGGAGCCGGTCGCCCAGGCCCACGGCCCGCGCCAGGTCCACCGCCTCGGGCCGCCTGGCCAGCATCGATTCGGCGCCGAGATCGACCGGCACGCCGGCGATCTCGCCGGCCAGCAGCTTGCCGCCCAGCCGGTCCGACGCCTCCAGCAGGGTCACCCGGGCCCCGCCCGCCAGCAGCCGGTGCGCGGCGGTCAGTCCCGCGATACCGCCGCCGATGACCACGACATGACCGGGCGCCCGGCCCGTACCGCTGTGCGCTGTGCTCATGCCGTCCACTCTCTCAGAGCCGGTGCGGGCCGCCGGGCGCCGGGTTCCCGGTTCGGTCAGGGTCCCGGACCGTGACCTCTTCGACACCTCGGAACGGCAACCCCCGCCCGGGGCGTCCCGTCGAACCGGCATCACGTTCCGGCCACGGACCGGGCGCGCGGACGCCGCGCGGCCCGGCGGCCGAACACGCGCGAAACGGAAGGGGAACGGCCTGTGCGGTGGGGATCGCGAGGGCGACGGGGGACCGGGGCGGCGGTGCTGCTGACGGTGGCGCTGGCGACCGCCGGGTGCGCAGCGGCCGACGGGTCCCGCTCCGCAGTGGCCGCGGCGGAGCGGGCCGGGCCGGGCGCGACGGTGCCCCGGCAGCCGTCCGGCGCCCAGGGGGGTTCGTCGGCCCGGACGCCGGGCGGGACCACCGCCCCCGGCACCGCGCTGAAGGCGGCGCGGACGCAGGTCGTCCGGACCGCGACGCTGACCGTGCGGACCGCGGACGTGCCCGGGGCGCTCGCCCGGGCCCGCGGAGCCGTCGCGGACGCGGGCGGCTACCCGGCCGACGAGACCACCGACCGGGACCCGGACGGCCGGCACCGCTCCAAGCTCGTGCTGCGGGTTCCGCCGGAGCACTACGACGCGCTGCTGGCCCGGCTGTCCGGGCTGGGCGAGGTCCTCTCCCGCGAGGTCTCCGCCCAGGACGTCACCGACCAGGTGGTGGACGTCGACAGCCGGGTGGCGTCCCAGCGGGCGAGCGTCGCGCGCATCCGGGCGCTGATGGACCGGGCCTCCTCGATCAGCGACATCGCCGCGCTGGAGTCCCAACTGAGCACCCGGGAAGCGGACTTGGAGTCGCTGGAGGCCCAGCAGACGTCCCTCAAGGACCGCACCGGCACGGCCACCGTCACGCTGCTGCTGCGGCAGCCCGGCGCCTCCTCCGACCCGACGCCGGACGACGGCACCTTCCAGGACGCGCTGTCGGACGCCTGGCGGGCCTTCACGGCGGCGGCGCGCTGGGTGCTGGTGGCGCTCGCCGCTGCGCTGCCGTTCGCGGCCGCCGCGGCGGCCCTGTACGGGCTGTGGCGGGCGGTCCGCGGCCGGCTGCCGGCGCGGCGGTCCGGCGGCCGGCACACCGCGGCGCCCGGCGCGGACGGCGCGGCGGGCCCCGGCACGGGCACCGGCACCGGCACCGGCACCGGCACCGACGAGCCGGCCGATGCCGGACCGGCCACCGCGGAGCCGGCCACGCGGGAGGAGACCGCGGACGCGAGCGCACCCGATGCGCCCAAGGCGCCCGGCGTGTCCGGTGAAGCTGGCCGGTCGCCCCGTTGACACCGGGCGGCACCGGGCAAAGACTCGGGACGGCGGATGGCGATCTTCGTACCGTCCGGTCGCCGAGCCGGTACTTCGAGGACAGCGAACACTGCGAAGACCACGAAGCCTGCGAAGACTGCGAAGACTGCGAAGACTGCGAGGAAACAGCCTGATGACCGAGCCACACGTACGGGACGCCGTGCGGGACGTCTACCTCGTCGACGCGGTGCGGACACCGGTCGGCAAATACGGCGGCGCACTGGCCTCGGTGCGCCCCGACGACCTGGCCGCCCACGTGCTGCGCGCCCTGGTCGACCGGACCCCGGAGTTGGATCCGGCGCGGATCGACGACGTCTACTTCGGCGACGCCAACGGCGCGGGCGAGGACAACCGCAACGTGGCGCGGATGGCGGTGCTGCTGGCCGGGCTGCCGGTCAGCGTCCCCGGGGTGAGTGTCAACCGGCTGTGCGGTTCGGGGCTGGAGGCGGTCATCCAGGCGGCCCGGGCGATCGCGCACGGCGACGCGGAGATCGCGGTGGCCGGCGGCGTCGAGTCGATGAGCCGGGCGCCGTACGTGCTGCGCAAGCCGGACCGGGCCTTCCCCGCGGGGCACCAGGAGATGTTCTCCTCGACGCTGGGTTGGCGGATGGTCAATCCGCGGATGGCGCCGCAGTGGACGGTGTCGCTGGGCGAGGGCGCCGAGCTGATCGCCGACCGGCACGGCATCACCCGCGAGCAGCAGGACGTGTTCGCGCTGGCCAGCCACCAGAAGGCGGTCCGGGCCTGGGCGGCGGGCGGCTACGACGCGGAGGTCGTCCCGCTGCCGGGGGTCGACCTCACCCGTGACGAGACGGTGCGGGAGAACTCCTCCCTGGAGGCGCTCTCCAAGCTGACACCGGTCTTCCGCTCCGAAGGGGGCACGGTCACCGCCGGGAACTCCTCGCCGCTGAGCGACGGCGCGGCCGCGCTGCTGCTGGTCGGCGAGGAGGGCCTGCGGGCCACCGGGCGGGAGCCGCTGGCCCGCATCCGGGCGAGCGCGGTGACCGGCATCGAGCCGCAGCTGTTCGGGCTCGGCCCGGTCGAGGCGGTCCGGCGGGCGCTGGCACGGGCCGGGCGGGACTTCGGTGACCTGGCGGTCTGCGAGCTGAACGAGGCGTTCGCGGCCCAGGCGCTGGGCTGCGTCGACCAGTGGCCGGAACTCGACCCCACCCTCGTCAATCCGCGTGGCGGCGCCATCGCCATCGGCCATCCACTGGGTGCGTCCGGGGCCCGGCTGGCCGGTGCGGTGGCCCACCAGCTCGCCGCGCAGGGCTCGGGCACCGGGCTGGCGGCGCTCTGCATCGGCGTGGGGCAGGGGTTGGCAATGGTGCTGGAGCGCTAGGACACGCCCTGGTACCGGCCGGCGGCGCCGGGATCGCCGGCCGGGCCGCGCGCGCCGGCCCCATGGGGCACACTCGTTGACCAATCAACTGTGCTCGCTCTCCCGGAGGTTGGCGCGATGGCCCTGCTCGATCCCAAGGACTGGCGCTCCCTGCACGGCGGTCCGGCCGAGGCGGTGGAGCCCGCGACCGGCGAGGGGCTGGCGACGCTGACGCTGGCCGCGCCGGCCGACGTCGCGGCGGCCGCGGCCGAGGCCGCCGCGGCGCAGCGGGACTGGGCGCGCCGCCCGTACCCGGAGCGCGCCGCGGTGCTGCGCCGGGCCGGCGACCTCGTACACCAGCACGCCGCGGAGATCGGCGAGTGGCTCGTGCGGGAGGCCGGCAGCATCCGCGGCAAGGCCGACTTCGAGATCCGCACCGCCGCCGAGGAGTGCTACGAGGCCGCCGCGCTCGCCCACCGCCCGCTCGGCCAGGTGCTGCCCTCGGGAGCGCCGCGGCTGTCGTACACCACCCGGGTGCCGGCCGGCGTGGTCGGCGTGATCGCACCGTTCAACGTCCCGCTGGTGCTGGCGGTCCGGTCCGTGGCGCCGGCCCTGGCGCTGGGCAACGCCGTGGTCCTCAAGCCGGACCCGCGGACCGCGGTGTGCGGCGGGCACGTGCTCGCCGCGGTCTTCGCCGAGGCCGGTCTGCCGGCGGGGCTGCTGCACGTCCTGCCCGGGGGCGCGGACGCCGGCCGGGCGCTGGTCGAGGACCCCCGGGTGCGGGTGGTCTCCTTCACCGGCTCGACCGCGGCCGGCCGCAGCGTCGGCGCCCTGGCCGCGCAGCACCTCAAGCGGGCCCATCTCGAACTGGGCGGCAACAGCGCGTTCCTGGTGCTCGAGGACGCCGATCTGGACGCCGCGATGTCCACCGCCGCCTGGGCGTCCTTCTTCCACCAGGGCCAGGTGTGCATGACGGCGGGCCGGCACCTCGTCCACGCCTCGCTCTACGAGGAGTACGTGGCGCGGCTGGCGGCCAAGGCGGACGCGCTGGCCGTCGGGGACCCGTTCCGCGAGCAGGTCCACCTCGGCCCGGTCATCGACCGCGGCCAGCTCGGCAAGATCGACGCGTTGGTCCGGGAGAGCGCCGCGGCGGGCGTGCGGATCGCCGCGGGCGGCACCCACCGGGAGCTGTTCTACCGGCCGACCGTCCTCGCCGACGCGGATCCGGACGCCACCGGGCCGGGCTCGGTCGGCGCCTGCCCCGCGTACGGCCGGGAGGTCTTCGGCCCGGTGGCCCCGGTCCGCGCCTTCCGGACCGCGGACGAGGCGGTGGCGCTGGCCAACGAGTCCTCCTACGGGCTGGCGCTGGGCATCGTCACCCGCGACGCGGCCCGGGCGCTGGAACTGGCCGAACGGATCCCCACCGGCCTGCTGCACGTCAACGACCAGACCGTCAACGACGAGCCGGTGGCCGCCTTCGGCGGACTGGCGGACTCGGGGACGGGCTCCCGCTTCGGCGGCGAGGCCAACCTCGACGCGTTCACCGAGACCCGCTGGACGACGGTGCGCGCCACCCCGGCCGCCTACCCCTTCTGATCCCACCCGACGTCCCCGCCGCTCCCACCTGCCCCACCCGACGCATCGAAACGGTCAGAACCGGGCAGACCTGAGCGGCGACCGGGGGACGCGCACCGGTGGGACCCGCGCACTCGACGAAAGGACACGGCGATGACGGCGCCGGAACGGCTCGTGGTCATCGGCGGGGACGCGGCGGGCATGGCCGCCGCCTCCCAGGCCCGTCGGCACAAGGGGCCCGACGAGCTGGCCATCACCGCCTTCGAACGCGGCCACTTCACCTCGTACTCCGCCTGCGGCATCCCGTACTGGGTGGGCGGCGAGGTGGCCGGTCCGGACGCGCTGATCGCCCGGACGCCCGAGGAACACCGGGCCCGGGACATCGACCTGCGGCTGCGCACCGAGGTCACCGAGATCGACCTGGACCGCTCCCGGGTACGCACCCGGGACCTGGCGGACGGCGGCCGGGAGGCGTGGACCGGCTTCGACAAGCTGGTGGTGGCGACCGGGGCACGCCCGCTGCGCCCGCCACTGCCGGGGATCGACGCGCCGGGCGTCTTCGGGGTGCAGACCCTGGACGACGGACAGGTGCTGCTCAACGGACTGAAGGGCGCACCGGGCCGGCGGGCGGTGGTCATCGGCGCCGGCTACATCGGCGTGGAGATGGCCGAGGCGCTCATCCACCGCGGCTTCGAGGTGACGGTCCTGGAGCAGAGCGCCCAGCCGATGTCCACCCTCGACCCCGACATGGGGGCGCTGGTGCGCACCGCGATGTGCGGGATGGGCGTCGAGGTGGTGACCGGTGCGCGGGTCACCGAGGTGCTGACCGACGAGGCGGAGGGCCGGGCCCGCGCGGTGGTCACCGAGGACGCCACGTACCCGGCGGACGTGGTCGTGCTGGGGTTGGGCGTCCGCCCGGAGACCGCACTGGCCGAGGCGGCCGGACTGCCGCTCGGCGCGTCCGGGGGCCTGCGCACCGACCTGGCGCTGCGGGTGTCCGGCCGGGAGGACGTCTGGGCGGGCGGGGACTGCGTCGAGGTGCGCGACCTGATCACCGGGGAGCACCGGCACATCGCCCTGGGCACCCACGCCAACAAGCACGGTCAGGTGATCGGCGCCAACGTGGCCGGCGGCTATGCGACGTTCCCGGGGGTCGTCGGCACGGCCGTCAGCAAGGTCTGCGACCTGGAGATCGCCCGCACCGGGCTGCTGGAGCGCCAGGCCCGGGCGGCGGGGCTGCGGTTCGTGACCGTCACCATCGAGTCGACCAGCCGCGCCGGCTACTACCCCGGGGCCCGCCCGATGCACGTGAAGATGCTCGCCGAGCAGCGCACGGGGCGGCTGCTGGGGGTGCAGATCGTCGGCCGGGAGGGCGCGGGCAAGCGGGTGGACGTCGCCGCGGTGGCGCTCACCGCGGGGATGACGGTGGAGCAGATGACCGCCCTGGACCTGGGGTACGCCCCGCCGTTCTCACCGGTCTGGGACCCGGTCCTGGTGGCGGCCCGCAAGGCGGACGCGGCGGTGCGGGCGGCCGCGGGCCCGCACCGGGGCTGAGCAGCGGGGCTGAGCAGCGAGGAAGGGGCCCGTGGGTCGGGCCCTTCCTCCCCCACGTGGTCAGCGCGCGGTCTGCGCGTGGACGTACTCGACGAGGCGGGTGAGCGACTCGGGGTCGGTGTCGGGCAGCACGCCGTGGCCGAGGTTGAAGACGTGGCCGGGCAGGCCGGCGGCGGCGTCGAGCACCTCGCGGGCCTTGGTCTCGACGGCCTCGCGGGGGGCGAAGAGCACGGCCGGGTCGATGTTGCCCTGGAGCGCCTTGCCGGGGCCGACCCGGCGGGCCGCCTCGTCCAGCGGGATCCGCCAGTCGACGCCGACCACGTCCGCGCCGGCCTCGCCCATCAGGCCGAGGAGTTCGCCGGTGCCGACGCCGAAGTGGATCCGCGGGACGCCGTAGGAGGCGACCGCGTCGAAGACCTTGGCGGAGGCGGGCATCACCGCGCGCCGGTAGTCGGCCGGGGAGAGCGCCCCGACCCAGGAGTCGAAGAGCTGGATCGCGCTGGCGCCGGCCTCGATCTGGACCTTGAGGAAGGCGGCGGTGATGTCCGCGAGCCGGTCGAGCAGGTCGGCCCACAGCTGCGGGTCGCCGTACATCAGGGCCTTGGTGTGCTCGTGGTTGCGGGACGGGCCGCCCTCGACGAGGTAGCTGGCGAGCGTGAAGGGGGCACCGGCGAAGCCGATGAGCGGGGTGGCGCCCAGCTCGCGGGTGAGCATGCCGATGGCCTCCGTGACGTAGGAGACGTCACCGGGCTCCAGCAGGCGCAGGCGCTCCAGGTCGGCGCGGCTGCGGATGGGGTTCTCCACGACCGGGCCGATGCCGGGCTTGATGTCGAGGTCGACGCCGATGGCCTTCAGCGGAACGACGATGTCGCTGAAGTAGATCGCCGCGTCCACGCCGTGCCGGCGCACCGGCTGCAGCGTGATCTCGGTGACCAGTTCGGGCCGCATGCAGGAGTCGAGCATCGCGATGCCCTCGCGGACCTTGCGGTACTCCGGGAGCGAACGCCCGGCCTGGCGCATGAACCACACCGGCGTGTGCGGCACCGGCTCGCGCCGGCACGCCTTGAGGAAGGCCGAGTCGTACGTCGCGGACTGCTGCTGGCCCGTAAGGGCATCGTTGGCGCTCACGCGGCAAATCTTCGCACGCGGCCCGCGGCACCTCCGAATGGGCGACGCGCTCATTGGGTGTCCTCCACATATGAGCGCCGTCTTCCGCCTACTCTTCCGGGCATGGCTGCGGCTCAAGAACACCTCGCGGACAGCGCGGACGAGACCCCGATCCCCTTCCGTCAGGCGGTCGAGGCGCTCCGCGCGGCACGGCTGCGGCCGGAGATCGAGACCGACCCGACACCCGCCCCGAAACGCCTCGCCCCGTACGCCTACGCCCTGGAGGCCGCGGTGGTCGAGCGCGGGGCGGGGCCGGACGGCGAGGACCGGGACCTGGCGGACGGCCGGTTGGTGGTGCTGCACCAACCGGCCGGCGACGAGACCTGGCAGGGCACGTTCCGGGTGGTGACGCTGGCCCGCGCGGAACTGGAGCCGGAGATGGGCGCCGACCCGCTGCTGCCGGAGGTGTCGTGGTCGTGGCTGACGGGCGCCCTGGAGGCGCGCGGGGTCCGTTACGGCGCGCCCAGCGGGACGGTCACCCGGGCCGGGTCCCACTACTTCGGCGGGCTCGCGGCACGGGAGCCGGCGACCCAGATCGAGATCCGGGCGTCGTGGACGCCGGCAGAGGGGCCCGGCGGGGTGCCGGACCTGGCGGCGCACCTCTCGGCGTGGTGCGACCTGCTGTGCCAGGTGGCGGGGCTGCCGCCGGCCCCGCTCGACCCGGCGCCGCGCGGCGGGGTGGTGGCGCTGCCGCAGCGCCGCGGTCCGCAGGCCCGCTGAGGGTCAGACACCAGACGGCGAGGTGCCGCGTGTCCGGAACGTCCGGGCACGCGGCACCTCGCCGTTTCCGTACGCCTGTGATCACCTCGATGTGCACTCCGTGCTCACCTTGATCGCTCACGCATCCGATTTGCCCGAATTGCCCCTAACTAAATCGTGATCAAACTCTAAAGTCCTGCCGGATTGCTGCCGAAGAGGTCAGTGACCCTTCAAACACGGATCATTCCGGCTTTCCCCAGCCGGCTTCCGTCCCCGCCCTTCCCCAGGAGGCCCGGTGTCAGTTCTCCTTGAGCAGCCTTCGAGCCTGGTCGCCTACCGCCCGAACAAGCCGACCGCCATGGTCGTCGTGGCCGACCCCCGCGTCCGCTCCACCGTCACCCGCCATCTGTGGGCCCTCGGTGTGCGGGACGTGATCGAGGCGTCGTCCATCGCGGAGGCCCGTCCCCGCGTCGGCAACCCACGCGACATCTGCGTGGCCGACGTCCACCTGCCGGACGGTTCCGGCCTCACCCTGCTGTCCGAGACCCGGGCGGCCGGCTGGCCGAACGGTCTCGCCCTCTCCGCCGCCGACGACATCGGCGCCGTCCGCAACGCCCTGGCCGGTGGCGTCAAGGGCTACGTCGTCACCGGCACCCGCACCAACCTGGGCCTGCCGGGCCGGCCGGGCGCCGCGCCGATCGGCGCCAACGCGGCCCGCATGCAGCGCCGCCCGCCGGGCGCCCCGGGCCACCCCGGTGGCTACCGCGAGCTGTCCGGACGCGAGGTGGAGGTCTTGCGGCTGGTGGCGGAGGGCCAGTCCAACAAGGCCATCGGCGTCTCGATGGGGCTGTCGGCACTGACCGTCAAGAGCCACCTCGCCCGGATCGCGCGCAAGCTCGGCACCGGCGACCGAGCCGGGATGGTGGCGGTCGCACTGCGCACCGGAATCATCCACTGACCTCCACTTTCCGACCCGTCCCGCCCGTCGGGGGAACATTCCCCCGACGGGCGACGCGCATCCACAGATACCCTTGACTGGTGACCGACGCCCAAAAGACCGCAGCAGACACGACACTGCGAGCACCCGGAGAATCGCCTCCGGATTCCCGACCGGCGCCGGTACCCCTACTGGAACCGCGCGAGGGCATCCCCCCGGTGACCGCCACCGGTGAGGCACTCGCCGAGGTCGTCGCCGCCTTCGCGGCGGGCCGCGGCCCGGTCGCGGTGGACGCCGAGCGCGCCTCGGGCTACCGCTACGGCCAGCGCGCCTATCTCGTCCAGCTGCGCCGCGAGGGCGCCGGCAGCGTGTTGATCGACCCGGTCGGCTGCCCCAGCCTCGCCGCACTGGGGGACGTGATCTGCGACACCGAGTGGGTGCTGCACGCCGCGACCCAGGACCTCCCGTGCCTGCGCGACATAGGGATGCTGCCCACCAAGCTGTTCGACACCGAGTTGGCCGGGCGGCTGGCCGGTTTCGCCCGGGTCGGCCTGGGCGCCATGGTGGAGAACGTCCTCGGCTACGCCCTGGAGAAGGGGCACTCGGCCGTCGACTGGTCCACCCGTCCGCTGCCCGACCCGTGGCTGCGCTACGCCGCGCTCGACGTCGAGTTGCTGGTGGACCTGCGCGACGCCCTGGAGGAGGAGCTGGACCGGCAGGGCAAGCTGGAGTGGGCCCGGCAGGAGTTCGCGGCCATCGCCGCCGCTCCTCCGGCACCGCCCCGCAAGGACCCCTGGCGCCGGACGTCCGGCATGCACAAGGTGCGCCGGCGCCGGCAGATGGCGGTCGTGCGGGAGCTGTGGACGCTGCGCGACCAGGTCGCCCAGCGGCGCGACGTCTCGCCCGGCAAGGTGCTCGGCGACGCCGCGATCATCGAGGCGGCGCTCCAACTCCCGCCCAACACCCATGCGCTGGCCGGCCTGTCCGGCTTCGGGCACCGGATGGGCCGGCGACAGCTGGAGCAGTGGCAGACCGCCGTCGACCGCGCCCGGGCACTGCCCGACAGCGAGCTGCCGCAGCCCGGCCAGCCGCTGAACGGCCCGCCGCCGCCCCGTTCGTGGGCCGACAAGGACCCGGCCGCTGCGGCCCGGCTGTCGGCCGCCCGCGCGGCGGTGACCACGCTCGCCGAGCAGCTGAACCTGCCGCAGGAGAACCTCATCACCCCGGACACGGTGCGCCGGGTGTGCTGGGAGCCGCCGACCGGTGCGACCCCGGAGACGGTCGCCGAGGTCCTCGCCGGACACGGCGCCCGTCCCTGGCAGATCGAGCTGGTCTCCCCGCTCCTCGCCGAGGCCCTTCAGGCCAACGGCTCCTGACCGAAGACCGATCCGACACCACCGACGGCCCCGGCCGCGCATCCACCGCGCGGCCGGGGCCGTCGGCGTCGGCGGCCGGCGCGGCGCGGTGCTCCGGGGCGTCGGGCGCGCTCGCCTCCCGACGGGTTCCGGCCACCGGGAGGTGTGACGTTCGCCGCTCCGGGCGAGGGGGGTGTGCAGCTTGGTTACCCGTAAGTAGCATGGGCGTGTGACGCGTCCTCCGGGGCGCGCGTGCAGCAGTGCCATCCCGCACCTGGAGGAGAGCCAACGTGCCTCGTACCGCTAGGGACGTCGTCTTCGTCGACGGCGTCCGCACCCCGTTCGGCAAGGCGGGCCCGAAGGGCATTTACCACGAGACCCGCGCCGACGACCTGGTCGTCAAGTGCATCCGGGAGCTGCTGCGCCGCAACCCGGACCTGGACCCGGCCCGGATCGACGAGGTCGCCCTCGCCGCCACCACCCAGATCGGCGACCAGGGCCTGACCCTGGGCCGCACCGCCGCCATCCTGGCGGGGCTGCCGCAGTCGGTGCCCGGCTTCTCCGTCGACCGGATGTGCGCCGGTGCGATGACCGCGGTGACCGCCGTGGCCGGCGGGGTGGCCCTGGGCGCGTACGACATCGCCGTGGCCGGCGGCGTCGAGCACATGGGTCGGCACCCGATGGGCGAGGGCGTGGACCCCAACCCGCGCTTCGTGTCGGAGAAGCTGGTCGACCAGTCCGCGCTCTTCATGGGCATGACGGCGGAGAACCTCCACGACCGGCTGCCGCACCTCACCAAGCAGCGCGCCGACGAGTACGCGGTGCGCAGCCAGGAGAAGGCCGCGAAGGCGTACGCCAACGGCAAGATCCAGCAGGACCTGGTGCCGATCTCGGTGCGCCGGACCTCCCCCGAGGGCGGCGAGCTCGGCTGGGGCCTGGCCACGGCCGACGAGCCGATGCGCCCGGGCACCACGCTGGACAACCTGACGGGTCTGAAGACCCCGTTCCGCCCGCACGGCCGGGTGACCGCGGGCAACGCCGCCGGCCTCAACGACGGCGCCACCGCCTCGCTGATCGCCGCCGAGGACGTGGCCCGCGAGCTGGACCTGCCGGTGAAGATGCGCCTGGTGGACTACGCCTTCGCCGGCGTCGAGCCCGAGGTCATGGGCATCGGCCCGGTCCCGGCGACCCAGAAGGCGCTGGCCAAGGCCGGTCTGACGATCGATGACATCGGCCTGTTCGAGATCAACGAGGCGTTCGCCGTCCAGGTGCTCTCGCTGCTCGACCACTACGGCATCGCCGACGACGACCCGCGGGTCAACCAGTACGGCGGCGCGATCGCCTTCGGCCACCCGCTGGCGTCCTCCGGCGTGCGTCTGATGACGCAGCTGGCGCGGCAGTTCGAGGAGCAGCCGGAGGTCCGCTACGGCATCACCACCATGTGCGTCGGCTTCGGCATGGGCGGCACCGTTATCTGGGAGAACCCGCACCACAAGGGGGCAGGCAAGTGACCACCACCGCTGAGCTGTTGAAGGGTGCGGCCGAGCTGTTCCCGGACGAGGTCGTGACGCAGGCGCACGTGCGCCACCTCGACCTGCCCAAGGGCGCGGGCAGGTTCGCGCTCATCACGCTGGACAACGGCCTGGACCACACCAAGCCGACCACCTTCGGTCCGCAGTCGCTGGCGAACCTCAACACCGCCATCGACCAGGTCGAGCGGGAGGCCGCGGACGGCTCGGTCGTCGGCGTCGGCATCACCGGCAAGCCGTTCATCTTCGCCGTCGGCGCCGACCTCAAGGGCGTCGAGCTGCTGGGCCGGCACGAGGACGCGCTGGCCATCGGCAAGGGCGGCCACGACGTCTTCAAGCGGCTGTCCGCGCTGGCCGTGCCGACCTTCGCGTACTACAACGGCGCCGCGATGGGCGGCGGCGTCGAGGTCGGTCTGCACTGCACCTACCGCACCGTCTCCAAGGCGCTGCCGGCCTTCTCGCTGCCCGAGGTCTTCCTCGGTCTGGTCCCCGGCTGGGGCGGCTGCGCGCTGCTGCCGAACCTCATCGGCGCGGACCGCGCGGTGAGCGTGATCATCGAGAACTCGCTCAACCAGAACAAGCAGCTCAAGGGCGAGCAGGTCTTCGAGCTCGGCATCGCGGACGCGCTCTTCGAGGGCGCGGACTTCCTGGAGCAGTCGCTGCTCTGGACCGCTTCGGTGCTGGCGGGCGACACCGAGGTCGTACGGGCCGAGATCGACCGCGGCGAGGCGTGGGACGCCGCCGTGGCGCGCGGCAAGGCCATCGCCGACGGCAAGGTGCACGGTGCGGCCCCGGCCGCCTACCGCGCGCTGGAGATCATCGCGGCCGCCAAGAACGGCGACCTGGGGCAGGGCTTCGACGCCGAGGACCAGGCGCTGGCCGACCTCATCATGGGCGGTGAACTGCGCTCCGGCATCTACGCGTTCAACCTGGTGCAGAAGCGCGCCAAGCGGCCCGCCGGCGCGCCGGACAAGTCGCTGGCCCGTCCGGTCACCAAGGTGGGCGTCGTCGGCGCCGGCCTGATGGCCTCTCAGCTGGCGCTGCTGTTCGCCCGCCGCCTGGAGGTCCCGGTCGTCCTCACCGACATCGACCAGGCCCGGATCGACAAGGGCGTGGCGTACGTCCACGGCGAGATCGACAAGCTGCTGCTCAAGGGCCGCGTCAACCAGGACAAGGCGAACCGCCTCAAGGGCCTGGTCTCCGGCCACCTCGACAAGGCCGCCGCGTTCGGCGACGCGGACTTCGTCATCGAGGCCGTCTTCGAGGAGATGGGCGTCAAGCAGCAGGTGTTCGCCGAGGTCGAGGCCGTGGTGCCGGAGCACGCCGTGCTCGCCACCAACACCTCGTCCCTCTCGGTCACCGAGATGGCCTCGAAGCTCAAGCACCCCGAGCGGGTCGTGGGCTTCCACTTCTTCAACCCGGTCGCCATCCTGCCGCTGCTGGAGATCGTCCGCGCGGAGCAGACCGACGACGCGTCGCTGGCCACCGCCTTCGCGGTCGCCAAGTCGCTGAAGAAGACGGCCGTGTTGGTGAAGGACGCCCCGGCGTTCGTCGTCAACCGCATCCTGACCCGCTTCATGGGCGAGATCCAGAACGTGATCGACGAGGGCACCCCGGTCGCCGTCGCCGAGAAGGCGGTCGAGCCGCTCGGCCTGCCGATGTCGCCGCTGGTCCTGCTGGAGCTGGTCGGCCCGGCGATCGGCCTGCACGTCTCCGAGACGCTGCACGGCGCCTTCCCGGACCGCTTCACGGTCTCCCCCAACCTCAAGGCGGTCGTCGAGGCCGGCAAGCGCGGCTTCTACGTCTACGACAGCGGCAAGCCGGAGCTGGACCCGGAGGTCGCCGCGCTGCTGAAGCAGGGCGACGCGGTGCTGACCGAGCAGCAGGTCCGCGACCGGGTGCTGGACGCCGTCGCGCAGGAGATCGGCCTGATGCTGGACGAGGACGTGGTGGCCGAGGCGCAGGACATCGACCTGTGCCTGATCACCGGTGCCGGCTGGCCGTTCCACCTGGGCGGCATCACGCCGTACCTGGACCGTGAGGGCGTCTCCGAGCGGGTGACCGGGAAGAAGTTCCTGGCCCCGGGCGTCGCGAGCGTGCCCGCCTAAGCGGCCCTGAGGGACGTTCGTCCCGCGGAAGTCGACGCGCGGACCGGCTCGGTGGAGCCGGTCCGCGCGTCGTGCGTGCGGCACCCGCCGGCGACCGGCGGCGCCCCGGCCGTGGCAGGCTGACCGCATGGAGTGCTTGCTCATCGTCGATGCCGCGAACGTGGTCGGCTCGGTGCCCGACGGCTGGTGGCGGGACCGGCGCGGCGCCGCCGAACGGCTGCGGGACGCGCTGGTCGAGACCGCCGCGACGGGCCTGCCCGGCCTGGTCGATCCGCCGCTGGAGCTCGTCCTGGTGGTGGAGGGCGCGGCGCGCGGGGTGGCGTCGGTGCCGGGCGTGCGGGTGGTGTCGGCGGACGGCAGCGGCGACGACGCGATGGTGCGGCTGGTGGCCGAGGAGGGCGCGGGGCGGGACTGTCTGGTGGTCACCGCGGACCGCGGACTGCGCGAGCGCGTGCAGGCGCTGGGCGCCCGCGTGGCGGGGCCGCGGACGGTCCGACGCGGCAGAGGGCCCGGCGACGCCCGATAGCCCGTCAGCGCGGCGTCTGCGGCCGCGTGGCACGTGCGGGCCGTTGCGGACGACCGACCGCGGGCCCGCCACGCATCGGCACGCGCGCTACGGCCGGGCCTCGGCCCCGGTGCGCCGGCGCTCCCGGAGGGCGAGCCGGCTGTGGCTGCGCCCGTAGACGAAGTAGACGACGAAGCCGAGCGCCATCCAGATCGCGAACCGGATCCAGGTCTCGGCGGGCAGGTTGAGCATCAGCCAGAGCGAGGCGAGCACCGACAGCAGGGGAACGAACGGGACGAACGGGGTCCTAAAGGCGCGCGGCAGGTCGGGGCGGGAACGGCGGAGCAGGACGACGCCGAGGGCGACCACGACGAAGGCGAAGAGCGTCCCGATGTTGACGAGTTCGGCCAGCACGTCGATGGAGGTGAAGCCGGCGACCACCGCGACCACGGTGCCCAGGACGATGGTGGACCGGTGCGGGGTGCCGAACTTCGGGTGCACCCGGGAGAACACCTGGGGCAGCAGCCCGTCCCGGCTCATCGCGAAGAACACCCGGCTCTGGCCGAGCAGCAGGATCATGCAGACCGAGGTCAGGCCGACCGCCGCGCCGAAGCTGATCAGGCCCGCGTAGAACGGGTGGCCGACGTGTTTGAAGGCGTCGGCGAGCGGGGCGTCCACGGACAGCCGGTCGTACTTCTCCATGCCGGTGACGACGATCGACACCGCCACGTAGAGCAGGGTGCAGATCGCCAGCGAGCCGAGGATGCCGCGCGGGACGTCGCGCTGCGGGACCCGGGTCTCCTCGGCAGCGGTGGCCACGATGTCGAAGCCGATGAAGGCGAAGAAGACCACCGCGGCCGCCGCGAAGATGCCCATCACGCCGAAGTGGGACGGGGCGAAGCCGAACATCAACTGGGAGAGCGGGGCGGCCAGTCCGCCGCCGGCCGCGCTCGGTTGGCTCGGCGGGACGAACGGCCGGTAGTTGGCCCCGGAGACGAAGAACGAACCGGCGACGACGACCAGCAGCACGACGGTCACCTTCACACCGACGACCACCGCCGTCACCCGGGAGGAGAGCTTCATGCCGAGCACCAGGATGGCGGTGATCACCAGGACCAGGACGCAGGCGAGCAGGTCGAAGCCGAACCGCCCGCCGTGGCTGCCGGACAGCTCCGGCGGCAGGTGCAGCCCCCCGGTGTCGAGCAGCGAGCGCACGTAGCCGGACCAGCCGACGGCGACCACCGCACAGCCCAGGGCCAGCTCCAGGATCAGGTCCCAGCCGATGATCCAGGCGGGCAGCTCGCCCAGTGACGCGTACGAGAAGGTGTACGCCGAGCCGGCGACCGGCACGGTGGAGGCGAACTCCGCGTAGCACAGCGCCGCCAGCGCGCAGACCACGCCGGCGACGACGAAGGAGAGCGCCACCGCGGGACCGGCCTGCTCCTTGGCGATCTTCCCGGTGAGGACGAAGATGCCGGTGCCGATGACCACCCCGACGCCGAAGACGGTCAGGTCGAGCGCCGAGAGGGACTTCCTGAGGGCGTGTTCGGGCTCCTCGGTGTCCTGGATCGACTGTTCGACGCTCTTCGTCCGCAGGACTCCGCGGTCGCGGCGCGTCCCGCCCCGCGGCTCCGGCGGCGCTCCCCCCGGCCCGTGCCCCCCTGGTCCGTGTCCCTGTGGTCCGTGCTCTGTGCTCATGGGCGAACCTCCGCCTGGAAGACCCTCGCAACTCTCCTGAACTGACCGAGTCTCTGCAATGTCGGGAAACGGTCAGTGGCGGCGGGCCTTCGGGGGGCGCGGTTTCACCCGATGGGGTGGGAACCCCAGAGCAGCCGATGGGCCGGCCGGAACATCCCTGGGGACGTCCGGCCGGCCCCTCGGGCGGGCGGTGCGGGCCGCGGGTCAGTCGCGGGCCGCCTCGGCGGGCTCGGCCGCGTCGACGGTGTCCCGCGCGGCGGGCGGGGCGACGGTGCCGGTGGCGGCCTCGTCGCGGTTGTCCATCTTGGCGACCAGGCCGGTCACCTGGCGGGCGATGTCCGGCGCGGTGAGTCCGACCTCGGCCATGACCTCCTTGCGGGAGGCGTGGTCCAAGAAGCGCTCGGGGATGCCGAAGTCGCGCAGCGGGACGTCCACCCCGGCGTCGCGCAGCGCCTGCGCGACGGCCGAACCGACGCCGCCGGTGCGGATGTTGTCCTCGACGGTGACGACCACCCGGTGCTCGGCGGCCAGGCCCGGCAGCGCCTCGTCGACCGGCTTGACCCAGCGGGGGTCGACGACGGTGGTGGAGATGCCCTGCTTGTCCAGCAGGTCGGCGACCTCCAGGCACATCGGGGCGAGCGCGCCGACCGAGACCAGCAGGACGTCCGGGCGCCCGGTGGCGGCGGGCGCGCGCAGCACGTCCATGCCGCCGACCCGACCGACCGCCTCGACGGCCGGACCGACCGCGCCCTTGGAGTAGCGCACCACGGTCGGGGCGTCGTCGACCTCGACGGCCTCCCGCAGCTGGGCGCGCACCTGGTCGGCGTCGCGCGGCGCGGCCAGCCGCAGGCCGGGGACGACCTGGAGGATCGACATGTCCCACATGCCGTTGTGGGAGGCGCCGTCGGTGCCGGTGACGCCGGCCCGGTCCAGGACGAAGGTGACGCCGCACTTGTGCAGCGCGACGTCCATCAGGACCTGGTCGAAGGCGCGGTTGAGGAAGGTCGCGTAGACCGCGAAGACCGGGTGGAGTCCGGCGGTGGCCATGCCGGCGGCGGAGACCGCGGCGTGCTGCTCGGCGATGCCGACGTCGTAGACCCGGTCCGGGAACTCCTTGGCGAACTTCTCCAGGCCGACCGGCTGGAGCATGGCCGCGGTGATGGCCACGATGTCGTCGCGCTCCTTGCCGAGCGCGACCATCTCGTCGCCGAAGACGCCGGTCCAGTCCTTGCCGCCGGAGGACAGGGGCAGGCCGGTGTCCGGGTGGATGGGGCCGATGCCGTGGAAGCGGTCGGCCTCGTCCTGCTCGGCGGGACGGTAGCCGCGGCCCTTCTCGGTGAGGCAGTGCACGATCACCGGGCCGCCGAAGCGCTTGGCGCGGGTCAGCGCGGACTCCAGGGCCTCGACGTCGTGGCCGTCGATCGGGCCGACGTACTTCAGGCCCAGGTCCTCGAACATGCCCTGCGGCGCGATGAAGTCCTTCAGGCCCTTCTTGGCGCCGTGCAGGGTCTCGTAGAGCGGCTTGCCGACGACCGGGGTGCGCTCCAGGATGTCCTTGCCGCGGGCCAGGAAGCGCTCGTAGCCGTCGGTGGTGCGCAGGGTGGCGAGGTGGTTGGCCAGCCCGCCGATGGTCGGTGCGTAGGAGCGCTCGTTGTCGTTGACGACGATGACCAGCGGGCGGTCCTTGGCGGCGGCGATGTTGTTGAGCGCCTCCCAGGCCATACCGCCGGTGAGGGCGCCGTCACCGATGACGGCCACCACCCGGTCGTCCCGGCCGCGGACCTCGTGGGCCTTGGCGATGCCGTCGGCCCAGCCCAGGACCGTCGAGGCGTGGCTGTTCTCGATGACGTCGTGTGCGGACTCGGCCTGCGAGGGGTAGCCGGAGAGGCCGCCCTTGGCCTTGAGCTTGGAGAAGTCCTGCCGGCCGGTCAGCAGCTTGTGGACGTAGGACTGGTGTCCGGTGTCCCACAGGACCTTGTCCTTGGGTGAATGGAAAACACGGTGCAGGGCGATGGTCAGTTCGACCACGCCGAGGTTCGGGCCGAGGTGTCCGCCGGTCTTGGAGACCGCGTCGACGAGGAAGCCACGGATCTCCGCCGCCAGCTGCGTGAGCTGCTCGGACGAAAGCCGGTCCAGGTCGCGCGGCCCCTTGATACGGGTCAGCAATGCCACCCCATGCCTCCTTGCTGCCGTAGGTCGAGCTTGCCGATCAGATGAGTCTAATGTCGCGCCCGCCGCCGGCGCGGCCGGGCCCGGCGATGTATGTCACTCGGGTGACGGTCGTCTCGCACGCCGTTTCGGCTCGTGGCGGCGGATGCCCCGGGCATGGCGCGGCCCCCCTCGGACCGCGTCCGAGGGGGGCCGGATTCCGCCGGGCTCCGGAGACTGTTGCCGTCTTACGACATTGCGCGGCCCGAGGCGCGACGGTGCCGCCCGACCGGCCGGCGGTCAGCTGCGCCCGGCGGTCTTCTGGGTGCGGCGCGACAACGAGTCGATCACCACGGCGGCCAGCAGCACCGCGCCGGTGATCATGTACTGGATCTCGCTGGCCATGCCGAGCAGGTTCAGGCCCTGCTGGATCGACTGGATGACCAGCATGCCCAGCAGCGCGGACCAGATCTTGCCGCGGCCGCCGAAGAGGCTGGTGCCGCCGATGACCGCCGCCGCGATGACGTTCATCAGGGTGTTGCCGGAGCCCAGGTTCTTGGTGGCGCCGCCGGAGAGGCTGGCGATGAACAGGCCGCCGAAGGCGGCGAGCATCCCGGAGATCGCGAAGACCGTGATCCGGACCCGGTTGACGTTGATGCCGGCCCGCCGGGCGGCCTCCGCGTTGCCGCCGACCGCGAAGATCTGCCGGCCGAAGGCGGTGCGGCGCACCACGAAGTCGGCGAGGACCAGGACGGCGAGGAAGAGCACCAGGGCCAGCGGCAGGCCGCGGGCGCCGGACGGCTCGTTGAGGACGTAGGCGACCGCGAAGGCGAGCACCGCGACCACGCCGGTGCGCAGCAGGACCTCGCTGAGCGGCCGGGAGGGCAGGGCGGCGGCCCGGCGGCGCCGGGTGTCCAGCAGCAGCGAGCCCGCGTAGGCGAGCACCGCGACCAGTGCCAGGCCGTAGGCGGCGGCCTTGTCCTCGAAGTAGTAGCCGGTGAGGTCCTCCACCAGGCTGCCGCTGGGCGTGTTGATGGAGCCTTCCTTGCCCATCAGCCAGATCTGCAGGCCGCTCCAGCCCAGGAAGCCGGCCAGGGTGACGACGAACGCGGGCACCCCGATCTTGGCGAAGAAGAACCCGTGGAGGGCACCGATGACGGCGCCGGCGGCCACCGCGATCAGCACCGACAGCCCGTCGTCGAGTCCGTGGGTGACGCTCAGCACCGCCCAGACCGCCGCGCCCACGCCGGCGACCGAGCCGACCGAGAGGTCGATCTCGCCCAGCAGCAGGACGAAGACGATGCCGACGGCCATGATGCCCATGCCGGAGGTGTAGACCCCGATGTTGGCGAGGCTGTCCGCGGAGAGGAAGCTGCTGTTCTTGAGCTGGAAGACGACCGCGATGACGACCAGGCCGATGACGACCGGCAGGGACCCCAACTCGCCGCCGCGCAGCCGGCGCGCGAACTCGTCGAGGTAGCCGGCGAATCCTTTCTCCCGGACCAGCAGCCGGGGGTCGACGGCGGCCGGCTGCGCGGCCTTCGGCTCGGCCTCGGCGGTCTGCTGCTCGCTCATGCCCCGGCCTCCTTCTTCAGCTGGTCGGTGCGCGCCCGGCGACGGGTGACGGCGTTGTCGGAGGCGCCGGTGATGGCGGCGATGATCTCTTCGTGGGAGGTGTCGGCGACGTCGAAGACACCGTTGTTGCGGCCCAGGCGCAGGACCGCGACCCGGTCCGCGACGGCCTGCACGTCGGCCATGTTGTGGCTGATCAGGATGACGCCGAGGTCGCGCTCGCGCAGCCGCTCGACCAGGTCGAGGACCTGCGCGGTCTGCTCGACGCCCAGGGCGGCGGTCGGCTCGTCGAGGATGACGACCTTCGGCTCGCCGATCAGCGCGCGGGCGATGGCGACGACCTGCCGCTGACCGCCGGAGAGCGCGGCCACCGGGATGCGGACGCTGGGGATCCGGATGGACAGGGTGTCCAGGAGCTCCTTGGCCCGCTTCTCCATGGCGATCTCGTCGAGGACGCCGGCGGTGCGAAGCTCGCTGCCGAGGTAGAGGTTGGCGACCACGTCGAGGTTGTCGCAGAGCGCGAGGTCCTGGTAGACGGTGGCGACGCCGAGGTCCTGGGCGTCGTGCGGCTTCGCGATGCGGACCGGCGCGCCCTCCCATTCGACGACGCCGTCGTCGACCGGGTGGACGCCCGAGATGGTCTTGACGAGGGTGGACTTCCCGGCGCCGTTGTCGCCGACGAGGGCGACCACCTCACCGGCGTGGATCTCCAGCGTGACGTCGGTGAGCGCCTGGACGGCGCCGAACCGCTTGGAGACCCCGCGCAACGCCAGGACGGGCGGAGCGGACACGTGAATCATCTCCTTCACCGCCGTCGCTGCGGCGGGAATGGTGGTGCGAGTGCGGGGGTGCGGGCCCCGGCGCGGCGGCCGGGGGGGGCCGCCGGCGGGGGCGGGTCGGTGGCGGGCCGGACGACGCCCGCCGCCCGCCCTACTTGATGCCCGCCGCCGCGCAGGCCGCCTTGACGTCACTGATGCAGATCCGGCTCGCGGGGTAGACCTTGTCCTTGACGATCGTGTCCTTGATGTTGTCCTTGGTCACGACCTGGGCGTCGTACAGCTTGGCCGGGATGCCCTTGACCTCGCCGCTGAGGCTGTCGACCTTGGTGGGCGTCAGGGAGTCGGTCTTCTCGCCCTTGAGCAGCCGGACCGCGATCTCGGCGGTGGTGTCGGCCTGCGGCTGGATCTGCTTGTAGATCGAGAACGTCTGGTCGCCGCTGAGGATCCGCTGCAGGCCCGCGAGCTCGGAGTCCTGGCCGCCGACCGGGACCTTGATGCCCTGCTGCTTGAGGGCGGTGATGATGCCGCCGGCCATGCCGTCGTTGGCGGAGTAGACGCCCTGGATGGCGTCCTTGCCGAGCGAGTCGATGGCGGCGGCCATCTTCTTGTTGGCCTCGTCCGAGGACCAGTCCGGGATGTCCTGCTCGTAGACGACCTTCTTGACCTGCTTGTCGAGGACGCTGTGGGCGCCCCGCTTGAAGAACGGCGCGTTGGGGTCGGTCGGCGAGCCGTTGATCATGACGACGTTGCTGTCCTTTGCCCGGTCGCCGAGCGCCTTGACCAGCGCCTCGCCCTGGAGGCGGCCGATCTTCTCGTTGTCGTAGGAGACGTAGGCGGAGATCTCGCCCTCGGCCAGGCGGTCGTAGGCGATGACCTTGACGCCCTGCTTGGCGGCCCGGTTCACCCAGGACTTGGTGGCCTTGTAGTCGACCGGGTCCAGGATGATCACCTTGACGCCCTGCGTGATCAGGGCGTCGAACTGCTTCTTCTGGTTCTGGGTGTCCTGGTCGGCGTTGTTGTACTTGACCTTGCAGTCACCGCAGAGCGCCTCGATCTTCTTCGTGATCAGGGGCCGGTCGAAGGTCTCGTAACGGGTGGTCTTGTTCTCCGGCAGCAACAGGCCGATGGTCTTTCCGTCACCACCACTGGTACCGCCGTCGCCGGCCTTGCCGCAGGCGGCCACGAAGAGGGCCATCGAGACGGCGGCGGTGCCTATGACGACGCGACGCGTCCACACATTCAGCGCATTCATTGGGGGTGCCTCCCTGACATGGCCGCGTCGTTGCGGCCGAGGTGGCTGGAAGTCAACTCGGCCGCCAGCCGACCGTCAAGGAGTAAATCCTTAACGAGATGACAACGGTGCCATGCGTTAGGGGCCTGAAGTTAAGCCGCTCATGTCAGGGCGGGCGCGTCCGGGTTCCGGGCCCCGTCGAGCAGGGTCGAATCGCCCATCTCGCTCAGCACCAGGGCGAGCGCGCCCAGCACCTCGGCGCGGCCGCCGAGGGTGCCCGGCACGATGCCCAACTGCCGTGCGGCGCTGGGGATCGCGTACCGCGACACCGACTCCCGGATCGGCGCGAGGACCAGTTCGCCGGCCTCGGCGAGGTCGCCGCCGAGCACCACCCGGCTGGGGTTGAGCAGGTTGCAGAGGTTCGCCACGCCGCTGCCGATGTGCCGGCCCACGTCCGCGATCACCCGCCGGCACCCCGGGTCGCCCTCGCGGGCCAGCTGGACCACCCGCGCCATGGTGAGGTCGGGGCCGTGGCTCGGCTGGAGCAGCGGCAGGACGTACCGGGCCGCGGTGAAGGTCTCCAGGCAGCCGCGGTTGCCGCAGCGGCAGACCGGGCCGGACTCGTCGAGGGTGATGTGCCCGATCTCGCCGGCCGTGCCGCCCGGGCCGCGGTAGATCTGGCCGCTGATCACCAGCCCGGCGCCGACGCCGCTGGCCACCTTGATGTACGCCAGGTCCGCCGCGCCGCGCCCGCCGCCCCACACCAGCTCGCCGAGCGCGCCGAGGTTGGCGTCGTTGTCGACGTAGACCGGGACGCCGAGCCGCCCGGACAACTCCTCGCCGGGGTTGGTCCCGGACCAGCCCGGCAGGATCGTGGTCGAGCCCAGGGTGCCGGACTCCACGTCGATCGGGCCGGGGACGCCCAGCCCGACGCCGATGACCTTGTCCGCATCGATCCCGGTGCGCGCGATCAACGTGCTGACCAGCCGCTCGGCCCGGTCGAAGCCCTCGGCGGCGGAGGCGTCCACGTCGATCGGCTCGGCCTCCTCGGCGAGCACCTCGTGGGCGAGGTTGCCGACCGCCACCCGCAGGTGGGAGTGGCCGAAGTCGACGCCCACCACGATGCCGGCGTCGCCGGACAGCGAGACGCTGCGCGCCCGGCGGCCGCCCGCGGAGGTGGGCGTCACCTCGACGGTCCCGCCGTCCTTCAACTCACGAACGATGTTCGAGACGGTGGCCGCGGACAGCCCCGTGCTCCGGGCGATCTCCGCCTGGGTGAGCGAGCCCGCCATGCGCACCGCGCGGACCACCCGCTCCAGATTGGCCCGGTGCAGCGAGGACTGCGACCCCGGAGTCTCCATCGACTCATCCACTCCCGCCTGGGGCGGACAGTGCGACGACTGCCCGCCGGCCGCACCCGCGTCATCGGGGGGCGGCAACCGATTTCAACATGTGAACTCTAAGAAGAACTCCAGCGGGGAAGTCCCGTCAAGGCGTTGAGGCCGGGGGGAACCGGCGGCCCGGGCATGCGGGGAGGACGGTCCCACTGAGTGGGAAACCGCCCTCCCCCGTGCGGCCCGGGCGGGGCCGGCGGGCTACTTGAGCGCGCCCGCCGTCAGCCCGGCCTGCACCTGCCGTTGGAAGAGGACGTAGACGAGCAGCACCGGCAGCATCGCGATCATCATGCCGGCCATCAGCCCGCCCCAGTCGCCCTGGTAGCCCTGTTGCAGCGCGAGGTTGGCCAGGCCCTGGGTGAGCACGTACTTGTCCTCGTCCTGGTTGAGGACCATCGGCAGCAGGTACTGGTTCCACTGCCCCAGGAAGTTGAAGATCCCGACGCTGATCAGGCCCGGCTTGGCCATCGGCAGCATGACCTGGAAGAACGTCCGGACGTGCGAGGCGCCGTCGATCATCGCCGCCTCCGCCACCGACGTGGGCAGGGTGCGGAAGAACGCCGTCATGAAGAAGACGGTGAACGGCAGCGAGTAGGCGATGTAGACGGCGATCAGGCCCTGGTACGTCGCCAGCAGCGGGACGCCGGGGAAGTCCCGCAGCACGAAGAAGAGCGGGATCACCAGCATGAAGACCGGGAAGGACATGCCGGCGACGAAGAGGTAGTAGATGAGGCGGTTGCCGGGGAACTGGAAGCGGGCCAGGACGTAGCCGGCCATGGACCCCAGCACCATCGTCCCGGTGAGCGAACCGCCCACCACGATGAGGGTGTTGAGGAACATCTTGCCGATGTTGGCCTTCTCCCAGGCGTTGACCCAGTTCTCGAAGTGGAGCTTGCCCGGGAGGGACCACGGGGAGGTGAGGATGTCGCCGCTGCTCTTGAAGGAGCTCCACAGCACCCACAGCAGCGGCATGCCCACCATCAGCGCCCACACGACGAGCATGCCGTGCGAGAAGACGTTGAGCGTGCCGCCCTCGGAGGTCCGGCGCGGCCGTGCCGCGGTGGTTCGTGTCGTCATGCGCCCTGCCCCTAGTACTCGATCCGCTCACGGCGCGCGAAGCGCATCGTGAGGACGGCGAACAGCAGCGTGACGACGAGCATGGCGACGCCCATCGCGGCCGCGTAGCCGAACTGACTGTCGCGGAAGGCGGTCAGGTACAGGCGGAGCGGAACGACGTCGGTCGCGCCGTCCGGACCGCCCATGTTGACCGACATGATCTGCACCAGCGCGAAGGCGTCCATCGCGATGATGCCCATGTAGACCCAGCCCGTCTGCACGGTGTCCCACAGCAGGGGCAGGGTGATCCGGAAGAACGTCTGCGAACGGCCCGCGCCGTCGAGCAGGGCGGCCTCGTAGATGTCCCGGGGAATGGAGGCCATGGCGGCGGAGAACAGCACGACGTAGAAGCCGACGTTGGCCCAGACCATCACCAGCATGATGCAGGCCAGGGCCAGGCTCCCCTCCCCCAGCCAGGCGCTCTGCAGGGAATCCAGGCCGAGCACGCCGAGCAGGGAATTGAGCATGCCGTCGTGCGGATCCGGATTGTAGATGTTGAACCAGATCACCGAGATGATGGTGATCGAGATGACCTGCGGGAAGAAGTAGACGAATTTGTAGAACGTCGCGCCGCGGACGCCGGTGATGACCGCGCCGCGGCGGGAGCGGCCGCCGACGTTCAGCATGAACGCGAAGAACAGCCCCAGTGCCAGCGTGGCGATCGGCACCAACACCAGCATGACGACGTTGTGCTTGAGCGCATTCCAGAATTCATCGCTGTGCAGCAGTTTTCCGTAGTTGCCCAGCCCGACGCTCTTGGCGGTGCCGCGCAGGCCGCTCCATTCCGTGGTGGAAATCTGGAACGCCTGGACGAACGGTGAGATCACGAAGATCCCGTAGAGCAGCAGGGGCAGGGCCAGGAACCCCACGATGAATCGGTACTTGCCGTGGCGCATGAGCTCCCCGGCCCTCCCTCGTCAGCGGTGGAACGTGGATGGATCCCCGGTCGGGAAGCTCGGTCAGGTGGCGCGGTGGAACTTGGTGACGGAGCTGTCCTTCGCGACCTCGTCCGCGTACTGCTGGGCCTTCTTGATCCAGTCCGCGGCCTTGAGTTCACCGGTGAGGAGCTGGCTGGTGAGTCCGCCGAGCTTTTCGTCGGTCAACTTCGGGTACCACTCCTGGAGCTGGATCATCAGGAGGTTCTTGCCGCCCTCCTTGACGGACTTGGCGGCGGACGCCAGGCCCGGCGAGAGCTGCATTCCGTCGGTCGCGCCCTGGACGGACGTGAGCGACTTGACCTTGGTGGCGAAATTCTGCGCGTGCTTCTTGGAGAGCATGATGCGCAGCAGTTCCATGCCGCCGAGGGGGTTCTTGCCGCCCTTGGCGACGATGAACGGCTCACTGGGTTCGGCGCGCAGCGTGCCGTGCGGCATCCTGTCGCCGGTGCCGCCGTTGAAGAGCGGGCCGACGGCCATGTCGAAGTCGGCCGGGGTGGTGGGCGCGGCCTCGTTCTCCACCCAGGAGCCGTTGGGGATGAAGGCCGCCTTGCCGCGGGTCCAGGCGGTCTGCGACTGGATGTGCGTCAGGCCCTGGCTGCCTTCGAGGAAGTAGCCCTTGGCGGCCAGCTCCTCGTAGTGCCCGATGACCTGCTTGACCGCGTCGTTGGAGGTCCAGGCGCCCGGCTCCAGGTTGTCGATGGCGATCCACTTGTCCAGGCCGCCGATCTTGGCGATCTGGGCGAAGACGTTGAAGTGGACGTAGTACGGGTACTTCCCCGGATACGTCCAGGGCGCGATGCCCGCCTTCTTGATCTCGGCGCAGAGGCTGATCATCTCGTCGAAGGAGGTGGGATAGGCCCAGCCCTTGTCCTTCAGCAGCTTGTTGGAATACCAGGTGCCGTACACCGTGAAGGCGTAGTAGAAGACGTCGAAGGTGTCCTTGTGCTTGCCCTTTTCGATGGTGCTGGGGTAAAGCGTGTCCCGCACCTTCTTCTTCGGGTCGTCCATCGACGGGGCGTCCAGCAGTGCGGTGAGGTCCTGCAACTGCCCCTGTGCGGAAAGGGTGTTCATGTCGAGGTGGTCGGCGCCGGAGTTGTCGATCAGGTCGGGCGGATTGCCGCCGGCGAAGCGCGGCTGGAGTTTCGGGCCGATCTGCTGGGTTCCGGTGTGCTTGACCGTCGTGCCGTAGGTCTTGTTGTAGTCGGCTTCGGCGTCCTTGGCGTACTGGTCGCCGAGGCCCCCCTTGAAGATGAATGCCTCCAGCGACACGCCGTTCTTCACGCCGAGCGGATTCCTGGCCGAGGTGGCGCCCTTGTTCTTGGTGCCGTCCTCGGTGCCGCCGCCGCCCCCGGTGGCGCAGGACGACAGGGCGCCCATGGTCGGTACCGCGAGAATTCCCAGGGCCGCGGCCCGCTTGACCAGATCGCGACGGCCTACTTCTGAGGTGGATCCCATGCTCAAGTCCTCGCCTTCTTCAGGACTCAGGCGGTGTACCGGAGCCACCCCGGCACCGCGGGTCAGATGAAGCTGAGTTGTACGGGATGTGCACCGGGCGAGCTAGGGATATGCGGGAAATTCCGACGCCCCCGCTTTCCCCCCGGAATCCGGCCTGGCGGTCGTACGGCCGGTATCGGACGCCGATAGGTATAGTCCACTTCCAGCCGAACGGGCAAGATCGTGCACCGAGTTGGCCGGGAGTCTTTCCCTAGTTGAGACCTCTCCGACATGCGCCTGCGGTGCGCCCGGATCGAGGGTGCGGCCGCCGGGCACGAGCCCGACCGCTCGCAAGGGGCCGGGGCCGCGACACGAGCGTCGGCGGCGCGCCGCCACACCCTTGACACCCGCGCCGCCGCGCACCTTACTTATCTCTGCACTACGCAACTGACAACGATGTCAATCCCGTTGAGAGGGCTCGCGCGTGCGGCACAGACACCGGCACAGTCCACTGCGGAGGATCGCCCGCCCCGCCGCCCTCGCGGCGGCCGCCCTGCTCGTCCTGGTGGGGCCGGGCACGACCGGACCGGCCCAGGCGGCGCCGCCCCAACCACCGGGCACCGCAGCGCAGTTCCGCTCCTCCTTCGAACCGGGCCAGCCCGCACCGGACTGGACCGACACCGTCGAGACCGGCCCGGACGGCCGCCCCCGGACCTCCGGCGTCGCCGCCGCCTCCGCGCCCGGCGGGCCCGGCATGGACACCGCCCCCGACACCGGCCCCGCCGACTCCCCCACCGCCAAGGCGCACGCCGGGTTCACCGGCGGCCACGCGCTGCGCTACGCCGGCACGCACACCGCCGCCGGCCGGGCCTACTCGTACAACAAGCTGTTCGCCGTGCACGTCCCCGTCACCCCCACCACCACGCTCTCGTACAAGCTGTTCCCGCAGATGTCCGGGACCGACCTCGACTACCCGGCCACCCACGTCGCGGTCGACCTGGCCTTCACCGACGGGACGTACCTGAGCGAGCTGGCCGCGACCGACCAGTACGGGGCCCGGCTGACCCCGCAGGGCCAAGCCGCCGCCAAGACGCTCTACGTCAACCAGTGGAACGCCCGGGAGTCCCGGATCGGCGCGGTCGCCGCCGGGAAGACCGTCGCCCGGATCCTGCTCGCCTACGACGCGCCCCGGGCGCCGCGCACCGCGCCGGCCTTCCGCGGCTGGCTCGACGACGTCGCCCTCGGCCCCAAGGCCCCGGAGAAGCCGTTCGCCCACCTCTCCGACCACGCCGTCACCACCCGCGGCACCCTCTCCAGCGGCAGCTTCTCGCGCGGCAACACCTTCCCCGCCACCGCCGTGCCGAACGGTTTCACCTTCTGGACGCCGGTGACCAACGCCGGCTCCACCGACTGGCTCTACGAGTACGCGCGGAAGAACAACGCCGACAACCTCCCCACCCTCCAGGCGTTCAGCGCCAGTCACGAGCCGAGCCCCTGGATGGGCGACCGGCAGACCTTCCAGGTGATGCCGTCCACCGCGGCGGGCACCCCGGACGCCTCGCGCACCGGGCGAGCGCTGCCCTTCCACCACGAGCGCGAGACCGCGCGGCCGTACCAGTACGCGGTGACCTTCGACAACGGCCTGCGCACCGAGATCGCGCCGACCGACCACGCGGCGGCGATGCGGTTCACCTTCCCCGGCGCCGACGCCAACCTGATCTTCGACAACGTCAGCAACAAGGGCGGTCTGACCCTGGACCCCGCGCACGGCGTCCTCTCCGGCTACTCCGACGTCCGCAGCGGGCTCTCGGTCGGCGCCGGCCGGCTGTTCGTCTACGGCGTGGTGGACGCGCCCGTCACCGCGAGCGGACCGCTGCCGGGCGGCGGGGGCAAGGACGTCACCGGCTACCTGCGGCTGCGGCCGGGCGCGGACCGCACGGTGACGCTGCGACTGGCCACCTCGCTGATCGGCGTCGAGCAGGCGAAGGCGAACCTCGCCCGGGAGATCCCCGACGGCACCTCCTTCACCACCGTCCGGGACCGCGCCCGCGCCCAATGGGACGCGCTGTTGGGCCGCGTCGAGGTCGAGGGGGCCACCCGCGACCAGCTGACCACCCTCTACTCCAACCTCTACCGGCTGTACCTCTATCCCAACTCCGTTTCGGAGCAGGTGGGTTCGCGGATCCGGTACGCCAGCCCGTTCTCGCCGCCGGTCGGCCCGGACACCCCCACCCGCACCGGCGCGAAGATCGTCGACGGCGCGGTGTACGTCAACAACGGCTTCTGGGACACCTACCGCACGACCTGGCCGGCCTACTCCCTGTTCACCCCCGGCCGGGCCGGGAAGATGGTGGACGGGTTCGTCCAGCAGTACAAGGACGGCGGCTGGATCTCCCGCTGGTCCTCGCCCGGCTACGCGGACCTGATGACCGGGACCAGTTCGGACGTCGCGTTCGCCGACGCCTACGTCAAGGGCGTGCGGTTCGACGCCGCGGCGGCCTACGACGCGGCGGTCAAGAACGCCACCGTCGCCCCGCCGTCCGCCGGCGTCGGACGGAAGGGCATGGCCACCGCGCCGTTCCTCGGCTACACCAGCACCGACACCCGCGAGGGCGCGTCCTGGGCACTGGAGGGCTACCTCAACGACTTCGGCATCGCCCGGATGGGACAGGCCCTCTACGCCAAGACCCACAACCCCCGGTACAAGGAGGAGTCGCGGTACTTCCTGGGCCGGGCCCGCAACTACGTGCGGCTCTTCGACCCCCGCACCGGCTTCTTCCAGGGGAAGGACGCCCAAGGCGACTGGCGGCTGCCGCCGGACCGCTTCGACCCCCGCGTCTGGGGCTACGACTACACCGAGACCAACGCCTGGACGTTCGCCTTCACCGCCCCGCAGGACACCCGCGGACTGGCCAACCTCTACGGCGGCCGGGCCGGCCTGGCGAAGAAGCTGGACGCCTACTTCAGCACCCCGGAGACCGCCGCCAAGCAGTTCGCCGGCTCCTACGGCGACGTCATCCACGAGATGACCGAGGCCCGCGACGTGCGGATGGGCATGTACGGGCACAGCAACCAGCCATCGCACCACATCGCGTACCTCTACGACGCGGCCGGGCAGCCCGCCAAGACGCAGGCGAAGGTCCGCGAGGTGCTCTCCCGGCTCTACCTCGGCAGCGAGATCGGCCAGGGGTACCCGGGCGACGAGGACAACGGCGAGATGTCCGCCTGGTACGTCTTCAGCGCCCTGGGCTTCTATCCGTTGGTGATGGGCCAGGGCGAGTACGCGGTGGGCTCACCGCTGTTCACCAAGGCCACCGTCCACTTGGAGAACGGCCGCGACCTCGTCGTCAACGCGCCCGGCAACAGCGCCCGCAACGTCTACGTACAGGGCCTGAAGGTGAACGGCCGGCCGTGGAACCGCACCGCCCTGCCGCACGCCCTGCTCGCCCGCGGCGGAACCCTGGACTTCACCATGGGACCGCGCCCCTCCACCTGGGCCACCGGGCCGGACGCCGCGCCGACCTCCGTCACCAAGGACGACGCGGTGCCGACGCCGCCCACGGACCTGACCGTCCCGGACGGCGGCCCGCTGACCGACGACACGTCGGACACCTCCGCCACGGTCTCCCGCGCGACCTTCACCGTCCCGGCCGGCTCCACGGTCTCCTCGTACACCCTCACCTCCGCGACCGCCTCGAAGGCTCCCGGGGAATGGCTGCTGGAAGGCTCCGACGACGGCACGCACTGGTTCCCCCTGGACCACCGGACCAACCAGCGCTTCGCCTGGGACCGCCAGACCCGCCCCTTCTCCCTGCCCGCCCCCAGTACCCACCGCCACTACCGCCTCACCCTGCCCCACCCGGCACCCCTCGCCGAGACCGAACTGCTGGGGCAACACGGGCCAGTTGGGGCTTCCGTGCACTAACGAGCCGGTTATCCCCTTTGACGGATAATCGTTCGGTTGCAAAGATTGGGTAAATGCCGCGCCATGCCCTGGTATAGGGCATGGCGCTACCCATGTCCGAACAACTGGAGATTCACGTGGGCTTCCTTCCCGGCCGTCAGCGTGGCCGCGCGCTCACCCGGCTCGCGACCGCAGTGCTCGCAGCGACCCTGCTGGGCACCACCGCGGGAACCGCCGTCGCCGACACCCCGGCCCCCGTCCCGGCACCCCTGAAGAACGTCGACACACTGAAGTCGGCCACCCCCGGCGCCCCGAAGGCCCCCCGCAGCCGCATGGGGTACGCCGCACCGGGCGAGGTGAGCGCCCCCTTCTTCCCCTTCTCCGGCGTGGACCGCAACGGCGACCTCTACATGCAGGAGTCGAACGGCAGCGGCTTCGACGCGCGCGAGTACAGGTGGTTCGACTGGGACGTCTTCAAGGCCGCCCAGCGGGTCGACCACAACAAGGACGGTTACGAAGAGGGCCTCTACACCTGGGACTTCAACGGCAACCTCTTCTACTCCGACTTCACCCTGGACGAGGCGGAGACCCGCCTCATCGGCGGCGGCTGGAACACCTACGACAAGGTCCTGTCCCCGGGCGACCTCGGCGGCGCCAAGGAATCCGACATCATGGCCGTCGACAAGTCCGGCGTGCTGTACGTCTACCTCGCCTACCCCAACGGCAAGGTGACACCGCGCATCAAGATCGGCGCCGGCTGGGGCGCGTACACCCAGATAGCCGGCCAGGGCGACCTCACCGGTGACGGCAAGACCGACATCGTCGCCCGCGACAAGGCGGGCGTCCTGTGGCTCTACCAGGGCACCGGCAACCCCAAGGCCCCGTTCCAGGCCCGGCAGAAGATCGGCGCCGGCTGGAACTCCTACAACTACCTGCTCTCCACCGGCGACGTGGACCGCGACGGCAACGCCGACCTGCTGGCCCGCACCGCCGGCGGCGAGCTGATGCTCTACAAGGGCACCGGCAACGCCCGGGCGCCGTACGCCAAGCCCGTCAAGCTCGGTTGGGGTTACCAGACCTACCGCCTGATGTTCTGAAGTCCATGGCCGGTCACCCCGCGAGGGGCGCCGGTGTTGGAAGGATCACAGGACGGAACAACCCGGACACCGCCGGACACACGGATCGGTCGGTCCGTCGTCCGGGACCGCCGGACCCGCGTCTTCTCGATCGGTTGGCCCGTTTCGCACCGCCAGGTACCGAATCGTCACCGGCGAAAAGGTTGTACGGGCGGAGAGATGGCTGGTCACAGACCCGGCAAAGTAGTTGACACGTGAAGGAGCCCTGCGGAAGATCCTGAGCTCCGGAGACCTTCGGCGCGCCCCTGCGGGGGCGCGCCGTCGTCGTCCCGGGTCCCTCTCGATCCCAACCACGGAGAACTACGTGGCAATACCCTTCGGCCGCAAGCGCGGACGTGCCCTGTCCCGTCTCGCCACCGCGGCCATCGCCGTCGCACTGGCCGGCACCGCTGCCGGCACCTCCTTCGCGGCGGACAACCCCGGCTCGGCCGCCCGGAACGCCGTCCAGGCGACCCCGCAGGCGCCGGCCAAGGCCCCCCGGGCGATCACCGGCGTCACCGCCGGCGGTCCGAGCGCGGCCAACCCGGTCTTCACCCTCTTCGGCGTGGAGTCCTCCGGTGCCACCTACGTCTACGACGTCGACGGCTCGGGCAAGTTCACGGCCCGCCAGAAGGTCGACGACCTCGGCGACGTGCGCGCCAACCAGCAGGCGGTGGACAACGACGCCGACGGCATCGCCGACGGCGTCTGGCTCTGGGACCCCAGCGGCAACCTGTACTTCAGCAACGCCGCCACCCCGGACAGCGTCCGGATCGGCGGCGGGTGGAGCGCCTACGACAAGGTGCTCTCCCCCGGCAACCTCGGCGGCGCCAAGGAGTACGACATCCTCGCCCGCGACCGCAACGGCG